>JARYGW010000206.1:0-10569 GCA_033792295.1 Allobosea sp. | reverse complement strand
ACCACGGGCCTGCTGCCGGAGCGCATCCAGCCGGTGATCTGGGCCGTGGTCGTCGGCCTCGCCTTCGTCGCCTTCGTCCAGGCGCTCGCCGATGCGGTCTTCGCCGCATCGAGCCCGCAACGACGCCTGGTCCGTGTCATGGACGAGACCGCCCGCAGCGTCGTCTGGATCGCCAGCGCGCTCGCCATGGTCACGATGGTCGGCAAGGTCTTCGAGGCCTGGCTGCAGGCGATCGCCGCCGGCCTCTCCATCTCGATCATCGTCAAGGCGCTCTTCGCAACCCTCTTCGCGCTCGCCCTGATCGCCGGTCTCTACCGGATCCGCGACGATGATGACGTCGAACAGGAGGCCTGCCTCGGCCCCTATGTCCCCGTCGACGGCGCGAGCCTCGGGCCGATCCGCATTCTCGGCTGGATCATCGGCCTCGTCATCATCGCCGCGGCGCTGAGCGGCTACGTCGTCTTCGCCAACTTCCTTGCCGAGCAGACGCTCTGGGTCGGCATCGTCGCCTGCCTCTATCTGTTGACGCATCAGTTCATCGAACTCGGCATTCCGCGCCTGCTCTCCGGCAAGGGGCGCCTCGCCCTGACCTTGCGGGCCGGCGTCGGCCTGCGCACGGCCACGCTCGACAAGATCGCGGTACTGGGCGCAGGCCTCCTCAAGCTGCTGCTGCTGTTCGTGACGCTGCTGCTCGTGCTCGCGCCCTGGGGATTGGAGTCCGCGGATTTCCTGGTTTCGCTGCGCGCCGCCTTCTTCGGCTTTCAGGTGGGCGGCGTCACCATCTCGGTCTCTTCCATCGTCGTTGGCGCCGTCGTCTTCGCGCTCGGCATCGCCGCGACCCGGACGATCCAGCGCTGGCTCGAAAGCAAGTTCCTGCCCACGACGCAACTGGACCCCGGCCTGCGCAACTCGATCACCACGGCCGCCGGCTATGTCGGCTATATCGGCGCCGTCGCTCTCGCCGTCTCGGCGATAGGCCTCAGTCTGGAGCGGCTCACGCTCGTCGCCTCGGCCCTCTCGGTCGGTATCGGTTTCGGCCTGCAGTCGGTGGTGTCGAACTTCGTCTCCGGCCTGATCCTGCTCTGGGAACGGCCGATCCGCGTCGGCGATCAGGTGCTGGTCGGCGACGTCGAAGGCATCGTCAAGCGCATCAACGTCCGCTCCACCGAGATCGCGACCTTCGATCGCTCCAGTGTCATCGTCCCCAATTCGAACCTGGTCTCCGGAGTTGTGCGCAACCGCGTGCGCACCGACCGCACCGGCCGGGTCCTGATCTCGCTTTCGGTGACGCGCCAGACCGATGCCGGCGCGGTGCGCTCCATGCTCCAGGAAGTGGCCGACAACCATGGCGATGTTCTGAAGAAGCCGCCTCCGGCCATTCTCTTCAAGAAGCTCGGCACCGCGACGATGGATTTCGATCTGATCTGCATCGTCGACGATCTCGACCTCGTCGGCCGCGTGACCAGCGACCTCAATTTCGCAATCCGCAAGCGGCTGGCCGAGATCGAGGTCTTCGGCACGCCGCAGCTCGAAGTGAAGGGGCTGGAAGGTGTCGAGCAATCGCTAGACGGCATCGCCAGCGCGGTCGGCAGCTTCGACCGCGCTCGCAAGCCGGCATCCCGAAAAGCGAAAGCCGGGGCGGCCTCGCAGCCAGCCTCGCCGCCTCCCGAAGAGGGGGTGGAAGAGCCCGACGACAAGCAAGCCCCACCGGCCGCCGCAGAGACCAAGCCGGCGGGAGACGACAAGGAATGACCGGATGCCGAAACTTCTGCGCCGCTTCGCGGGCCAGCGCGCCATGACCTGCCTCGCCGCCATCGCCGGCGCGCTCGCCCTCTTCGGCATCGCCGGCTGCACGGAGCCGCAGCGCCAGACGCAGCCCGCCTTCTATCGCGATCTCGGCTCGACCTCGGCCAAGGTCGACGCCGAGCAGGCCCGCGCCATGATCTCGGCCTACCGCCTGAACGCCGGGCTGGGCACCTTGACGCTCGATCCGTCGCTGGACGAGGCAGCACAGCGCGAAGCCGCTGCCATGGCCCGCTCCGACAAGCCGGCGCAGGCCGATGCGGTCAAGGCCCGGCTGGCGAAGGAGGGCATTCCCGGTGCCGAGGCCAATCTCTCGGCCGGCTACCGGCGCCTCGCCGAGGCTTTCTCGGGCTGGCGCGATTCGCCTCAGCACGACCGCGTCATGAAGGATCCGAAGGCGAAGCGCATGGGTATCGCGACGGCCTATGCGCCGGGTTCGAAATATCAGGTCTACTGGGCGCTGATCCTCGCTCCCTGAGAGGCGCTTTCCGCTTCAACCAACGCTACCGCACCGCTCCCGCCAATTCCTGTCAGCGGTGACCGCCCCGTCCCCTTACGAAGCTCGGGCGGGGCGGCTAGCGTGCGGCTCATGCTTCCACGCCCACGCAAGCCCCCCACCCTCTCCACAGAGCAGGCGCGCCGCATCTGGCTCCATGCCCAGCGGCTTGATCGACGTGAACCCTTCGGCTCCGGCCCCGAGGCGACACGCGCGGCGATCGAGCATCTCGGCTATGTCCAGATCGACACGATCAACGTGATCGAGCGTTGCCACCACCACATCCTCTACGCCCGTATTCCCGCCTATCGCCGCAGCGACCTCACCCACGCGCAATCGGTCGAGAAGAGCGTCTTCGAATACTGGACGCACGCGCTCTCCTATGTCCCGACCCGCGACATCCGCTATTTCCTGCCGGAGATGAAGGCGCATCGTGAGGAGCCTAAGCGCTGGTCGGCGGTCGGCGCTCGCGAAGAGACCCGCAAGCTGCTCCGCCGCATCCGCAAGGATGGTGCGCTCACCATCCGCGACATCGAGGAAGAGCTGATCGAGAAGGCCCATCTCTGGGCCAGCAAGAAGCCGTCGAAGGGCCTGTTGGAGCGCGCTTTCTACGACGGTGACCTCGCCATCTCCGCCCGCGCCGGCATGGTGAAGAGCTATGAGCTTTTCGACCGGCATTTCCACTGGGAGAAGCGGCCGACACCGGCGAGCGAACGGCAGATCACGGCCTACAAGCTCGATCGGGCCCTGCGGGCGCAAGGACTCGTCAGCCTCGACTCCGCCTGCCATCTCGACGCGCCGAGCAAGAAGGCCGTCGCCGCGTTGATCGCAGCCCGCGTGAAGCGCAAGGAACTCGTGCCGATCGCGGTCGAAGGTGCCGGCAAGACGGCCCACTGGGCGATGCCCGAAGCGCTGGAGACGGTGCCTGAACCCGAAGCGGCGTTCATCCATATCCTCTCGCCCTTCGACCCGCTGGTGATCCAGCGCAAGCGAGCCAACCTGTTCTTCGGCTACAATCACGTTTTCGAAGCCTATCTTCGGCCGGAGAATCGCGTCTTTGGCTATTTCGGCCTGCCGGTCCTGGCGGGAGACCGTGTCGTCGCCGTACTCGACCTCAAGACCGATCGGACCGCCGGCAAGCTCCTGATGCAGCGCTGGAGCTGGCTCGATGACTATGAAACGCCTGCGCTCAAGACCGCCATCGAGGAAGAATTGCAGCGTTTCGAGCGCTTCCAGCTCGGCCGCGACGAGGCGAACCCCGTTTTGGATGGGATCGACATAAAAATGCCCGCTTGATCGCCGTTGTTCCCGGCGAGGGGCGGAGGCGCGGCCGGATGACAGCAAAATTCCGACCGAATGGACCTGCCAACGGCATGGCGGCGCGCTGATCCGTGCGCGCGGCGAGCCGCACGCGACCCCTGCGTCCTGCTCCGGGCCTGCCTGCTGCTGCGGTCCTGCATGCCGCGCTGATCGCCTGGCTGGGATCGGCCACCATCCAGCAATTCGATCTCGCCCCGGTCGTCGAGCAGAGTGTCGAGGTGGAATTGCAGACGCCCGAACAATTCGAGGCACTGACTCGACCGAAGCCACCCACTCCGCCGCCCGCCCCGGTCCAATCTCCCCTGGAAGCGGCACCGCCACCGGCCGCTCCTCCGTTGCCGACCCCCGAACCGCCCACCCCGGCGACGCCGAGTCCTGCGCCGTCGGTCGCGGCCGACGGCATGGTCCACCCGCCGCGCATGCTCTCGCAACGGGTGCTGGCCGACCCGCGCAGCCGTGACGCTCTCGCAATGCTGCCGCGCCTCGCGCCCGACGAACGCGTCGAGCAGCTCTGCGGGCTCGAAGCGATGGGTCAGATCCATGACTGGCAGCGCCATTTCGAGCCCGATCGCGTCACCGCTTATGCCTTGGCCGATACGAAGCGGTCCGGACAGATCCTGACGGCGGAAGGCGCAGCTTTCCGCAGCAAGCAGCATTGGTACGCACTGCGTTTCGCGTGCACGGTTTCGCCCGACCTGAAGCGCGTCACGGCCTTCGCCTTCCGGGTCGGCGAACCGATTCCACAGGACCGTTGGGAAGCGCTCGGCCTGCCAGCCGTACACTGATCGCCGCTCAAGCGCCGAGCAGGTCGATCAGCGGCGGAATCAGCGGCTCATCGGCCGGCGGCATGGCGAGGTCGCGCAACTTTCCGGGCCGCATCCATTTCAGCGCCTGCGCCTCCTTCGAGACGGGCGTGCCGTTCCAGCGCCGGCAGATGTAGAGCGGCATCAGCAGATGGAACTCGGGATAGGCGAAGCTGGCGAAGGTGAGCGGCGCAAGGCACTCCTCCTTCACCGTGATGCCAAGCTCCTCATGCAGCTCGCGGATCAGGGCCGGCTCGGGCCTCTCGCCGGCTTCGAGCTTGCCGCCGGGGAACTCCCACAGGCCGGCGAGCGCCTTGCCTTTGGGACGCTGGGCGACAAGAACGCGGTTGTCGGCATCGATCAGCGCGCAGGCGACGACGAGGAGGAGCTTCACGTAAGAACGTCTCAGTTGCCGGAAAGGATGACCTGGACGGGCTCGGTTTCCCGACCCGTCAGCGTGATGCTGTCATAGACTGAGCCGCCCTCCCGCGAAAAGGCGGCCTCGTCGCCCCAGATCACCTGGGTGGTCAGGAAATAGGTTCCCGGCGCAACCTTGTCGAAGGCGAAGCGGCCATTGGACTCCGCCTTGGTCGTGCGGGTGTATTCGCTATAGGCGGGGTCGACCTCGTCCTCGCGCGGATAGGCGGCGTGAGGAACGTATTTGCCCTTGCCGTAGAAATTGGCGAAGCGCTCGCGCGCGAAAGCCGTGGCCGGGATCAGGCGCACGACCTGTCCCGCCGCATTGACCACCACCCCGCTCGGCTTTGTTCGGAAGGCATGACCGGTGATCACGCCGGTGCCGCCCTTCTTGATGAACGCAGCCTCCTCGGCCGAGAAAGCCACCGTCGCCGGCTTGCGCTCGACACAACCGGCCATGACGGCGCCTGCCAGCACCGCCGCCGCAAAGATTCCGATCTTCATGACGCCCCCACCCTGCGCGGCGCCGTCGTGACGAGAAAGACGCCGACCAGAATGATGCAACCGCCGAGGACCTGCCGCAACTCCAGAGCCTCATGCAGGATGACCACCCCGAAGATCACCGCGACGGTCGGCACGAGATAGCCGGTCATCGCCGCCCGGGTCGGTCCCGCCGCCCGGATCAAGCGCATGAACACCGTGACCGGGATTGCCGTGGCGACCACCCCGAGCGTCAGCATCGCCGGCAGGTGGTTGCCGAGGGGCAGGAAGGCCATCGGCCCGAGTATCACGAGCGTCAGCATCGTTGCGATCGTGCCGGAGAACATCTGTTGGCCGAGTGCCAGCCTGGCCGGGTCGCCGATCGCGGCCGGAACCGTCCGGACATAGAGATTGGCGGCCGCATAGCTGAGTGTTGCCCCGATCATCGCAAGCACGCTCAGCGCGGTCCCGCCACCTTCGAACAGGCGCGGACCGATCAGCAGGGCGACGCCGGCCATGCCGAGCAGGATGCCGCCGAAACGCCGCCGGCTCAGCTTCTCTTCCGAGAAGGCGAGATGGGCGATCAGCGCCGTGACGAGCGGACCGGCCGCCTGAATCATCGCCGCCGGCCCGCTGGCGAGCTGCGTCAACGCATAGGCCACCAGCACGTTCGGCAGCCAGCCATTGGTGGTGCCGAGCATGATCCAGGGCAGGATCTCCATCCTGCGCGGCAGCGGGTTACGCCCGCGCCACAAACTCCAGAGCGACAGCGAGACCGCGCCCAAGAGGCCGCGGCTGGCAGCGATGGCAAGGGCCGAGACCTCCCCGCTCATCAGCTTGATGAACAGGTAGCTCGACCCCCACAGCAGGGAGCAGGTCAAAAGGTTGAAGGCGATGAAGCCGCGCCCGGGCTCCTGCGACAGCGAAATCTCAGGAGCGGTAGTCGCCATTGATCTCGACATAGGCCTTGGTCAGGTCGCAGGTCCAGACCGTGGCCTTGCCGCGTCCGAGGCCGAGATCGGCAGTGATGACGATAGTGTCGCCCTTCATGTAGTTCGACACCGCGTGCTCGTCATAGGATGGCGCGCGCGCGCCCTGCTTCGCCACGATGATGTCGCCGAAGCCGATGTCGAGCCGGTCGCGATCGGCCGGCTCGCCGGCCTTGCCGACCGCCATGACGACGCGCCCCCAATTGGCGTCCTCGCCGGCGATGGCCGTTTTGACCAGCGGCGAATTGGCGATCGAGAGCGCGACGCGCTTGGCCGAGCGGGCCGAGGCCGCGCCGCTGACGCGCACCTCGACGAATTTACGCGCGCCCTCGCCGTCCTTGCAGACGAGATGGGCGAGCTCGAGCAGGATCGAGTTGAGCGCGCGCTTGAAGCCGGAAAGCCGAGCGTCGTTGATCTCGGTGATCGCGGGTACGCCGCGCGCCGCAGCCTTGCCCGTGGCAAAGAGCATCAGCGTGTCCGAGGTGGAGGTGTCGCTGTCGACGGTCACCGCGTTGAACGAGCCCTTCACGCCTTTCGACAGCAAGGCCTGCAGCACCGGCGCGGCGATCGGCGCATCGGTGAAGACGAAGGAGAGCATCGTCGCCATGTCGGGAGCGATCATGCCGGCGCCCTTGGCGATGCCGGAGATCACGACCTCCTTGCCGTCGATCTTGGCCTTGCGCGTCAGTGCCTTCGGAAAGGTATCGGTGGTCATGATCGCCTTGGCGGCGTCGATCCAGGGGCCGTCGGCAGCGCGCCTGGCGCAATCGTCGAGCACGCCCTTGAACTTGGTGGCGTCGAGCGGCTCACCGATCACGCCGGTCGAGGCGATGAAGACCTCCTCCGGTTTGCAGCCGGCGGCCTTGGCGGCGATCTCGGCGGTCAGCTTGACGGAATCACGCCCTTTCAGGCCGGTAAAGGCGTTGGCGTTGCCGGAATTGACGACGACGGCGCGGGCCGAGCCCTGCTTCAGGTTCTCGCGGCACCAATCCACCGGAGCGGAGGGGCATTTCGAGCGGGTGAAGACGCCGGCGACCTGCGTGCCCTCCTCGAGCAGCGCGAACCAGACGTCCTGGCGCCCCTTGTAACGGATCCCTGCCTCGGCGGTGGCGAAGCGAACGCCCGGAATCGGCGGGACCTTGGGCTGGCGCTTCGGCGCGAGCGGAGAAACGGGAACATCCTTGCCGGCCATCGGGGCTCCTCCTGCGGAACACGGCTCGTAAGGCCGGCGAATCGTTCGCCTGCCGGCCCCTGCGCCTTATCCAGCAGCCTCTGCCGCAGGCCGATGACGAAAACAAGAAGGGCGGCCGCAAGGGCCGCCCTCGAAAATCGTCTAACGAGACACGAAGCTCAGTTCTTCTTCGGCTCGGCCGGCTTGGCGGCGTCCGGCGCAGGCGTCGCCGGTGCGGCCGGCTTGTCGAGGCGCTCGACCTTCGCCTTCTCGCGCAGAGCCAGCACGGTGTCCTGCTGGGCCTTGCGCTCGAGATACTGGTCGATCTGCGGCTTCACGGCGGAAAACTCCGGAAGCGGCTTGGTGCGCTTGTCCTCGAGCTTGATGACATGCCAGCCGAACTGGCTCTTCACCGGCGCCGACACCTCGCCCTTCTTCAGCTTGAAGGCGGCCTCGGCGAATTCCGGCACCATGCGGTCCTTGGTGAACCAGCCGAGATCGCCGCCTTCCTTGCCCGAGCCGGGATCCTTCGAGACGTCGGCGGCGACCTTGGCGAAATCCTCGCCCTTCTTCAGCCGCTCTTCCACCGCCTTGGCCTGGTCCTCGGTCTCGACCAGGATGTGGCGGGCATGCGCCTCCTCCTCGGGAGCCATCGCCTTGGTGGTGTCCTCGTAGAGCTTCTTGGCGGCCTCCTCGGTCACGGCCTTCTTGCCGATGCCCGTGAGGTACTGATCGAGCAGCACCTTCTCGCGGTAATAGGCGAGGCGCGCGGCGAAATCGGGCATATCCGCGACCTTGGCCTCGGCCGCGGCCTTGGCGCCGAGCTTGAGGTCGACGAGATAGTTGATCACCTCATCGCGCTTGCGATCCTCGGGAAGCTGGGCGAGGCGCTCGCTCAGATCTTCCGTCGCGAGATCGACCTCCTTCTGCGTGATCGGGATGCCGTCGACCTTGGCGACAACCTTGTCGGCCTGGGCGAAGGCCGGTCCCGCCAGCAGGGCGAAGCCGAGAGCGGCGATGAAACGGGTGGACTTCATGAAAACGGCCTTTCACAGGAGAGCCGAAGAAGCGGTCGGGCGCTGCACTGCCAGTTGAACGCGGCAAAGGCAAGGCGGTTCAGCACCTTGCCGGGACGGATCGCATGGCTTTGCGCGGCATGACCCGCACCATCATGCGCGTCCATGCCGGGCACCTCCCTTGGAAGCGCTCCCGCGGAACCCCACATGCTCGGGAATTCCTCGCCGTTTTGCCTCCGATCGGGCGAAACGCGCGCTGGACCCTGCCCGCGCACGCGTCTAAACACGCGGTCGCAATTCGAGAATACCGCGGCCTTCCGGCCCGGGCGCCAAACCCTTCAGGGCCGCGCCGGCCGGAAGAACGAGACATCACCTGAAAGGCCCAACATGCTTGGCGCGCTCGCAAAGAAGATCTTCGGCTCGTCGAATGACCGCCGCGTCAAGGGCTACCAGCCCCGAGTCGCAGCGATCAACGCCCTGGAGAAGGAGGTCGCAGCGCTCAGCGACGAGGCGCTGAAGGCGCGCACCGACGAGTTCAGGCAGCAGATCGCCGCCGGCAAGAAGCTCGACGATCTGCTCGTACCGGCCTTCGCCACCGTGCGCGAGGCGGCCAAGCGCGTGCTGGGCCAGCGCCCCTACGACGTCCAGCTCATCGGCGGCATGGTTCTGCACGAAGGCGCCATCGCCGAGATGAAGACCGGCGAGGGCAAGACGCTGGTCGCGACGCTCCCGACCTATCTCAACGCGCTCGAAGGCAAGGGCGTCCACGTCGTCACCGTCAACGACTACCTCGCCCGGCGCGATGCCGAGTGGATGTCGAGGCTGTACAATTTCCTCGGCCTGACCGTCGGCATCATCGTGCACGGCCTCGACGACGAGGAACGCCAGCGCGCCTATGCCTGCGACATCACCTACGGCACCAACAACGAATTCGGCTTCGACTATCTGCGCGACAACATGAAGTACGATGTCGCGCAGATGAGCCAACGCGGCCACCACTTCGCCATCGTCGACGAAGTCGACTCGATCCTGGTCGACGAGGCGCGGACGCCGCTGATCATCTCCGGCCCGCTCGACGACAAGTCGGAGCTCTATGTCGCGATCGACAAGGTGCTGCCCGGCCTCGTGCCCAGCGATTACGAGGTCGACGAGAAGCAGCGCACCGTGGCGCTGACCGAAGACGGCAACGAGCATATCGAGGAGCTGCTGCGGCAGGCCGGCATCCTGACCGACGGCGAACTCTACGACGCTCACAACATCACCATCGTCCACCACGTCAACCAGGCGCTCAGGGCCCACACCCTCTTCACCCGCGACAAGGACTACATCGTCCGCAACGACGAGGTGGTGATCATCGACGAGTTCACCGGCCGCATGATGCCGGGCCGGCGCTATTCGGAAGGCCTGCACCAGGCGCTGGAAGCGAAGGAGCACGTCACCGTCCAGCCCGAGAACGCGACGCTGGCCTCGATCACCTTCCAGAACTATTTCCGCCTCTACAAGAAGCTCGCCGGCATGACCGGCACGGCCGCGACCGAGGCGGAAGAGTTCTTCCAGATCTACAAGCTCGAGGTCGTCGAGATCCCGACCAACCTCCCCATCTCCCGCAAGGACGAGGACGACGAGGTCTATCGCACCTTCGAGGAGAAGGTTCGCGGCGTCATCCGCGAGATCAAGCAGGCGCAGGAGAACGGCCAGCCGGTACTCGTCGGCACCACCTCGATCGAGCGCTCGGAACTCATCGCCGAGATGCTGGAGAAGGCGGGCTACAAGCTCATCGACTTCACCGACCCCACCGCGCTGGAGCCGGTCTACGCCGCAGCCCGCAAGGGCGAGACGGTCAAGGCCTTCGCCGTGCTGAACGCCCGCTTCCACGAGCAGGAAGCCTATATCGTCGCTCAGGCCGGCGTGCCCGGCGCCATCACCATCGCCACCAACATGGCCGGCCGCGGCACCGATATCCAGCTCGGCGGCAATGCCGAGATGCGGATCGCCCACGACCTCGCCGGCGTTGAGGAAGGCCCGGAGCGCGACGCGAAGGCCGCCGCCATCCGTGCCGAGGTCGCCGATTTCA
>JARYGW010000205.1:0-10570 GCA_033792295.1 Allobosea sp. | reverse complement strand
GAGCTGGACGCCTGTTTCAACCGACTCCTGCCGGTAGATTCTTGACGATGACATAGACGGCGACGGTGAGGATGAGTGCGGCGAAGATCCGGTTGAGCGTCGCCTTGCCCGCCGAGAGCCGCGTCGCCAGCAGCATGCCGAGGATGCCGCCCACGATCCCGCCAGCGACGAATTGCGCCGCGATGCCCCAGTCGATCAATCCGGCGCGGGCGTAGTTCAGGGCCGTGGCGAGGCCGAAGGTCCCGACCGCGAGCAGCGAGGAGCCGATGGCGTTGATCATCGGCATGCCAGTGGCGAAGACCAGCGCGGGTACGATCAGGAAGCCGCCGCCGATGCCGAAGAATCCGGAGGCCATGCCGGTCCCCAGCGCGGCCGCTCCCGTGAGGAGGCACATGCGGCGATCGACCGGTCGTTCCGGCGCGGCGCCGGCCGAACGCGGCCTCAGCATGAGCAGTCCGACGACGACCATCAGGCCGCCGAAGAACAAAAGCAGACGCTTGCCGTCGATGGCGAGGCCGAGGCTCGACCCCAGGAAGGCGCCAAGCGTGCCGACGCTCGCGAAGACCGCTGCGCAGAGCCAGCGGACATGGCCCTTGCGGGCATGGGCGATCAGGTTGGCGTAGGCATTGATCGAGACCGCCACGGCGCTGGTGCCGATCGCGACATGCGGATCGGTGACACCGACCACATAGAGCAGCAGCGGGGTGGCCAGGATCGAGCCGCCCCCGCCGACCAATCCGAGACTGAAACCGACCAGCCCGCCCGAACCGAGCGCGGGAAGCAGGGTCGAGATCATCCCGGCAGCCTCGGCGCGATCACGCGATCATGGAGGATCATCCCGATCACCATCGCCAGGACGAAGACGAGGACCGGCGCATGCCCCAGCGACAGCGCCGACAGCGCCGGGCCGGGGCAGAAGCCGGCGAGCCCCCAACCGATCCCGAACAGGGCCGACCCACCGACGAGGCGCCCGTCTATTGCGGTCTTCTGCGGCAGGTGGAAACCCTCGTCGAACAGGGGACGTCCGAGCCGGCGCTGCAGCATGACGCCGGGGATGGCGACGATCACCGCTCCGCCCAGCACGAACACCAGGCTCGGATCCCAGTGCCCGCTGGCGAGGTTGAGGAAGCCGAGGACGCGAGCCGGATCGATCATGCCGGAGAGCGACAGGCCGAAGCCGAAGAGCGCACCGGAGCCGAGAGCGGCGACGATGCGCAGCAGCGCGAGCGGCTTCATTGCAGCAATCCCGTCAACGTTGCCGCAGCGATGCCGGTGGCGAGGAAGGTCGCGGTCGCGGCGAAGGAGCGTTTCGAGAAGCGGGCGAGTCCGAGGATGCCGTGGCCGGAGGTGCCGCCGGAGCCCATGCGCGTGCCGATGCCCACCAGCAGTCCTGCCGCCAAGATCGCGGGCCAGGAAGCCTGGATCGTAATGGCTGGCGTTGTTCCGAATGCGAGCCTGTAGAGCAGGGGGCCGCACAGGAGCCCGACGACAAAGGCGCCGTTCAGCGCGATCTGCCCGCCGCCGAGCAGGCGGCCGACAATGCCACTGATGCCGGCGATTCGTCCGTTGAGCAGCAGCAGAGCAACAGCGGCGAGGCCCAACAGCATGCCGCCGAGCAGGGAAGGCCAATAGGCAGTCATGTGCTTGCCTCCGGCTCACAGAAGATGGTGTAGAGGGCTTCGATCAGCCGCGCTGCCTTGTCCGCGCTCAGGCGATAGAAGATCTGCTTGGCGTCACGGCGCGTCTCGACGATTCCAGCCTCGCGCAGCACGCCGAGCTGTTGCGACAATGTCGGCTGGTGGATGCCGAGCCTCTCCTCAAGCTGGCCGACGGAGTATTCCCCCTCGGCGAGGGTGCAGGCGAGCATCAGCCGCGCCGGATGGGCGAGCGTCTTGAGCAGGCCCGCGACCTCTCCGGCGCGAGCCTCCATCTCACCGGGCGGTATCGCGCGCGGTGTCTCGGCGGTCGTCACCATGCGGCGCCCTCGAGCGCGTCGAGCGGGAATTTCAGGTAGCGCTTCCCGTTCGCCTCGGGCTCCGGCAGCCTGCCGCCGCGGATGTTGACCTGCAGCGCGTGCAGGATCAGCTTCGGCATCGGCAGGGTGCGGTCGCGCGCCTCGCGCAGGGCCACGAAACGTTCTTCCGTCATGCCGGCAAGATGCGGGTTCGCACGCTTCTCCTCGCCGACCGTGCTTTCCCATTTCGCCGCGCGCCCTCCGGGCTCGTAATCGTGCCCGGTGAACAGGCGCGTCTCATCCGGCAGCGCCAGGATCGCCTCGATCGACGCCCACAGCGCCTTGGCGCTGCCGCCGGGGAAGTCGGCCCGTGCCGTGCCGGAATCCGGCATGAAGATCGTGTCATGAACAAACGCCGCGTCGCCGATGACATAGGTCACCGAGGCCAGGGTGTGGCCGGGCGAGAACATCACGCGTCCCGTGATCTCGCCGACCGCGAAGACGTCCCCGTTAGCGAAGAGCCGATCCCATTGCGAGCCGTCGGTCTTCAGCTCCGGCCAGTTGTAGGTCTTCTGCCAGAGCTTCTGGACGTCGGTGACGTGCTCGCCGATCGCGGTCGGAGCCCCGGTCTTCTGCTTGAGATAGTGTGCCGCCGAGAAGTGATCGGCGTGGGGGTGGGTGTCGAGGATCCACTCCACCGTCAGTCCCTCGCGCGCCACATAGGCGAGAATCTCGTCCGCCTGGTGTGTGGCGGTGGCCCCGGACTTCTCGTCGAAATCGTAGACCGGGTCGATGATCGCGCAGCGTCTCGTCTTCGGATCGGTGACGACATACTGGATGCTGCCGGTGCGGGGCTCGTAGAAACCCTTGACCTGCGGCATCTGCGCGGCGCGGCGGGAGAGCCACCGTACGGCGCCGGAGAGATCAAAGCCGCGAGCCCGGCCGAAGGGCTCGATCTCGGCGGGTTGCATCCGGCCGTCCAGTGCTTCGCCGAGAACATGCAGCGTCAGCGAGCGCGTGCCACTGCGGCAATGAGCGTAGACCGGCCCCTCAGCCTTGGACACGATCTTCTGGAAGGCGCGGATGTCGGCTTCGGTGATCGTTCCAGCCGCGACGGGGATGAAGGCATAGGCGAGACCGGCTCGCTGGACGGCCTCCTTCTCCGCCGGGCTGCTGGCCTGCCCCGGTTCCTCGTTGTCCGGCCGGTTATTCAGCACGGTGGTGAAGCCCGCCCTTGCGAGTGTGGCGAGGGTCTCCTGGGTGGGCTGGCTTGCGACGGTCAGCCGGTCGGTGATCTTGACGGCAGTCATCTCGCGATCCTCAAGCAATAATCGATATACATTATAATATAATGTATATCGATTATCCGCAACCCTGGCTTCCGTGACGGGAGGTCGCAGCCCGTGCCTTTCGAGATTGACCTCGCTCCAGGGATGATCATGACAAGACCGATCTCGTTACGCGGCGGGCGCCCTGTTGGGACCTGGTGAGATCAAGACGTGCACCGGGCATCGAGTCCGGCCCTCCCTTCGTTCGAAAGCGAAGCTCAGTAGCGTGCGTCTTTGGGTTTTCCGCCTTTCGGCCAATCGTTCGCCTTGTCGGGGAAGTCCTTGCGCGGCATGTGGGTGAAATATTCCGCCACATCGATCGCTTCCTGATCGGTCAGGCCGCCTTGTCCCAATGGGAACTTGCCGTGCGTGCCGATTGGCATGTTGCGCTTGACGAAGGCTGCAGCCGTGTAGGTGCGTGCCATGCCCGCGCCGATATTGAAGGAGCGATCCCCCCACAATGCGGGATAGACGACCTTGCCGGTCGCGTCCTTGATGCCTTCGCCGCCGGCGCCGTGGCAGATGGAGCACTGGGCGGCGTAGATCACCTTGCCGTTGTCCGGATTCGGTTTCAGTTTCGCATCGACTTGGCCGACGCCGCGGCCCTCGACCTTGTCCTCGGGTCGGGTCTCGCCTTTCATCCAGTCGAAATAGGCCACCATGGCCTTCATCTCGTCCGAGTCGTTCTTGAGCGGGAACCCGGCCATTGAGCGGCGGAAGCAGCCGTTGATGCGGTCTTCCATCGTGATCTCCTTGCCGGAGCGGGGAGCGTAGCTCGGGAAGAAGGCCGAAACCCCGATATAGGGCGAGCCGTCGGCGACTGTGCCGGCATTGAGGTGACAGGAGGAGCAGTTGAGGTCGTTGCCGACGTGCTTGGGCAGCAGTTCCCGGGTCTCCTGGTTCAGGCGCATGCCGTAGACGAGCTGCTTCGCATTGGGAGCCTCGAGCAGATCCGCGATGCGCGGCGTCACGAACGGGGATGTATCGACGCTCGGATCGAGTGCCTTGCGGGCCTCGGCCACCTGCCTCTCGGTGACCGCGCCGGCGCCCTGGCCCCAGTTTTCGCGCACGAAAGAGAGGATTTCGGAGATTTCCTTGTCCTTCAGCTTCGCGAAACCGGGCATTGCCCAAACGCGTGGGTGAGAGGTCGTGGCGGCCGTCTGCCAGCCGGTCAGGGTGATATGCGTCAACGTGGCCGGATTCTTCGCCGCGACGGTCGGATTGCCGGCCATGGGCGGGAAGACGCCGGGAACGCCCGCGCCGTCCGGCCTGTGACAGTCCGAGCAGAACTGCAGGTAACCGAGCCCGCCGCGGCTGGTATAGGTCGCGTCCGGCGCGCGGGCGACGGGTGTTCCCAGATCCTGCTTCGGCCGATCCGACGGCAGCGCCTTCAGATAGGTGGCCATCGCCACCAGGTCTTCGTCGCGGAAATGCTGGGTCGAATGGCTGATCACCTCCGTCATGCCGCCGGAAACGGTCGCGAAGCGGTTGCGGCCGGTCTTGAGCAGCTCCACCGTATCGGGGATCGTCCACAGGTCGCGCAGATCGACGGCATTCCAGTGCTCCACCTGCTCACCGGACAGGAAGAGCCTGCCGTTCGGTCCTTCATGGCCCATCGCGACCTCCTGGAAGCCGATACCGCGCGGGGTGTGACAGGCGCCGCAATGGCCGAGCGTCTGGGCCAGATAGGCGCCGCGGTTGAAGATCTCGTCCCGGCCCGGATCGGGCTTGAACGGCGTCAGGTCGAGGAAGGCGAAGTTCCAGTAGGAAAGGCCGAAGCGCAGATTGAAGGGGAATGACATCTGCGAGGCGAGATTGACCTTCTCGACAGGCTCCAGGCCTTTGGTCAGATAGGCGTAGAGCGCGCGCATATCCTCCGCCGTCATCCTGGTAGGAGGGATAGGGCATCGCCGGATAGAGATTGTGCCCGTCCTTGGCGACACCCTTGCGCATCGCGCGGTCGAATTCGCCTAACGTCCAGCCGCCGATGCCCGTCTTCGCATCGGGCGTGATATTCGTGGAGTAGATCACTCCCATCGGCGTTTCGAGCTTGAGGCCGCCCGCCATCGGCTTGCCGCCGGAACTGGTGTGGCAAGCGACGCAGTCGCCGAGCCGCGCGACATATTCGCCGCGGGCGATCAGCGCGGGATCGACGGGGTCGCTCAACCCTGCGTCGAGAGCCTCGACCCTGGGCGGTTGCGCGATCCACAAGGCGGTGGCGCCGCCGAGGAGGGCGGTGACGCCACCGGCAAAGAGGAGCTTTCGCATGATCGTCATTCGGCTCATGCCCGAGGCCTCCGGTGAAGTTTTGGATTAGTTGTATCCACGAGATATCGATCAGAATTCGCACATCGAATTCCGATTAATATTATAAGACGGTTCGCGAATTGAATATTGATTCAGATCAATTTCAAAAATACTATAATAATGTAGAATACATCGTCACATTAAATCTTCACCCGAGGGATGCGGTATTGATAGGAGACCTCCTTCTTTTCGGGCTTGAATGAGGGCGGTCGTCTGAGCGGTGGGCGGTTTTCGTAGGGCGCGGCCAAATCCCGTTGCCGCTCCTATTGTCCGGCCTGCTTTCCGCGTGCGTCGGCGACGACTTGCTTGAAGCCCTTGTAGTCCAGCGTCGAGGTGCGGAACGGTCCGACGAGGTAGGTCGGCGTGCCCTGCAGTCCGAGCGAGTCGGCCTGGGCCATGTTGCGTTTCAGCAGGGCGAGGATCTTGTCGCTATGTGCGTCGAGGTCGGCCTGGAGGCGCGTGAGGTCGAGCCCGGCGCCCTTGAGCGCTGCCGAGATCTGTTCCTTGCTCAGCCGTCCCTTGGTCGCCATCAGCGCGTCATGCGCTCGTTGATAGCCGTCCTGATATGCTGCGGCGAGGGCGAGCTGGGCGGCATAGACCGAGGTTTCGGCGATGACCGGCCAGTCCTTGTAGACGAGCCGGATCTTGCCGTCGTCCTTGACGATGCGGGCAAGATCGGGTGCGGATTTCTTGCAGAACGGGCAGTTGTAGTCGAGAAAGGCGACGATGGTGACGTCACCTTTCGGGTTGCCCGAGACAGGAGCCTCCGGATCGTTGAGGATGGCCTCGACGTCGATCTGGGGCGCCGATTGGGCGGCTGCGAGGCCAGGCACTCCCATCGCGAGGAGCGGTATACCGGCGAGGATGGCCCGGCGGTCATGGAGCATGGATCTGAGCCCTTTTTTCTTGCCAAAGGGGCGCAAGGGGGCTGCTGCTTCGGCGAACGAAGCAGGCCCGGCGGCCGCCTCCGCGCTGAACGGATGGGGCCATCGGCACCCGCCAGCTTAAGCCAGCCTTAAGCTGGCGGGCGTTTTCCGGCGACGAGGAAAAAAGATGCGCGTCCTGATCGTCGAAGACGACCCCATTCTCGCCGACGGGCTCGCCGTCGGATTGCGACTGCACGGTGTTTGCTCCGAGGCCGTCGGCTCCTGCGCCGATGGGCGGCACGCATTGGCAGCCGGCGCTTTCGACGCGATCGTGCTCGACGTCATGCTGCCGGACGGCTCGGGCCTCGACCTGCTCGAGAGCCTGCGGGCCGACGGCGACCGCCGGCCGGTTCTTCTGTTGACAGCGCTCGACGACACGCGCGACCGGATCGCCGGCCTCGATCGCGGCGCCGACGACTATCTGGGCAAGCCTTTCGATCTGGACGAACTCGCCGCCCGCCTGCGCGCGATCGTCCGGCGCGGCGAGGGGCGGGCGGCCGCCACCATCGCCGCGGCCGGGCTCGTTCTCGATCCGGGCAGCCACGGCGTCTCGCGTGCGGGGGTCGCTCTCGACGTGACGCGGCGGGAGTTCGCTATTCTTCGCGCCCTTGCCGAGCGGCCAGGGATCATTCGCTCGCGCGCCGAGCTGGAGGAACGGCTCTATGGGTGGCAGGAGGACGTCGAGAGCAATGCGATCGAGGTCCATGTCCACAACCTGCGCCAGAAGCTCGGTCGCGGACTGATCGAGACCGTGCGTGGTCTGGGCTACCGCCTGAGGCAGACGCCGTGACCTCGTTGCGGGCAAGGCTGTTTCTCATCCTCGTGGTCGCCACAGGCTTGATCTGGCTGGCGGCGACGATCTGGATCTATGTCGGCACGAAGCGCGAGCTGGAGCACGTCCTCGACACGCGGCTCCAGGAAGCGGCACGCATGGTCGCCTCGCTCGTTCGCGACGATGGCGGCGCGGGAAGTGCGGCGATCGCGGCCGCGCCGCAGGTCGCCAGCGGCTATCAGCGCCAGCTGTCCTGCCAGATCTGGTCCCTGGATGGACACCTCGTCGCCGCATCCAGCTCAGCGCCTGCCGAGCGGCTGACCGAGGTGGCAGAAGGCTTCTCGAACAGCCTCGTCACGGGCGAGCCCTGGCGGGTCTATGCCATCGAGGATGCCGCCAAGGGTGTGCGCGTGCTGGTGGGCGACAGGCTCGGCCTGCGCGACCGGCTGGTCCAGGACCTCGTGCTCGGCCTGGTTGCTCCGGCCCTGCTGATCCTACCGCTCTTCGCCGGGCTGATCTGGCTCTGCGTCGGCCGGGGGCTGGAGCCTCTGAAGGGCATTGCCGCCGATCTCAAGGGGCGGGCGGCCGATGATCTCGCACCGCTGCCGGCCCGGGACATCGACGAGCTTCGTCCGCTCACCGATGCGCTGAACGGGCTGTTCGGGCGGCTCGACACGGCACGGCGGCATGAAAGGGAGATCACGGCCTTCGCCGCCCACGAGTTGCGCACACCGCTTGCCGGCATCCGGACCCAGGCTCAGATCGCCAAAGCGGCGGACGACAGCGCGATCCGCCTGTCGGCGCTCGACAAGATCATCCAGGGCGTCGACCGCACGGCGCGTCTCGCGAGCCAGTTGCTTGCGCTGGCCCGCCTGGACGCCGGCATCGACCGCAGGACTTGTGAGACCGTGGCGGTCGGACCGCTGCTGCGCGAACTCGACAGGGAGCGGGCGCGCGACGATCTTGCCGTCGACATCGCTCCGGAGCTGGACGCGTTCATGGTCAAGGGCGATCCGGATAGCTTGCGGATCGCACTGCGCAACCTGCACGAGAACGCCTGCGGGCACAGCCCCGCCGGCGGGCGCGTGAGATGGACGGTTGCCGGCGAGAGCAGCATTGCCGTGGAGGATGAAGGGCCGGGCATCCCGCCCGACGAGCTTTCCCTCGTGACGCAACGCTTCTATCGCGGTCGCCGCTCCGGGGTGGCCGGGAGCGGGCTGGGGCTCGCGATCGTCGAGGCCGCCCTGGCGCGGCTCGGATGCGGGAGGGTTCGCCTCGATAATCGCGGTTCGGGTGGGCTCAAGGCGACGATTTCCTTCCCTTCCCCTCAGGGAGCACTTGCCTGATGCTTCGTGCGGCTGGCCCGCGTCCGCTCACTGATGAGTGAGCGTTCAAGCTCAGCGCGCGCGGCCATCATATGGAATATGAGCCTGCCCTGGCTCAACAGGAAAGCGATCCCAGCATCTTACCTTTTCTTTTTTTGAAAAGGTATTCCAGAATTATTGCGCTAGTATGGGGTGTAAACGGATTTATCGATCCGGTCAGGGGACGATTGGCCAAGCCGGTCTACTGCAATTCTCTCCGGTTCATCCTGCGTCGCGTCGTAGAAGGGCCGTTGGGCATGAGCAGAGTCATTCCCGCCGAAGCGAGATTCATCATCGTGGCTCTTTTTTGAAGCTCGGAGCTGAGGGCTTGAAATGACTGAGATGGCTAACAAGGCGGGACTGTCGATCGCGCCGGTCCTGGTTCAGTTCATCGAGGAGAGAGCTCTTCCGGGAACGGGCATTGCCCCGACCGATTTCTGGCAAGGCGCCGCGAAAATCTTCAAGCAGTTCACGGGGGAGAACCGGAAGCTGCTTTCCGAACGCGACCGCCTGCAGCATGAGATCGATGCCTGGCACGAGCGCCGCAACGGCACTCCGTTCCCGGCCGAAGAGTATCGGTCTTTCCTTACGTCCATCGGCTATCTGGTTCCCGAGCCAAGGCCGTTCTCGGTCAATCCCGGGAAGGTGGATGACGAGGTTGCGCGCCTGGCTGGGCCGCAGCTCGTCGTGCCTGTCCTGAACGCCCGTTTTCTCCTCAATGCAGCGAATGCTCGTTGGGGCAGCCTGTACGACGCGCTGTATGGGACGGACGCCATCGACGCCGCCCCTTCGGGCAAGGGGTACGATCCGGCGCGCGGCGCCAAGGTCATTGCCTGGGCCAAAGCGTTCCTCGATCGCGCTGTCCCGCTTTCGGACGGGTCATGGTCTCGTTTCGCAGGCGGCGAGCCCGTTCTGGCAAACCCCGAGCAGCTCATCGGGCGGCGTGGGGATTCGCTGCTCTTCAAGCACAATGGTCTTCATATCGAGGTCGTCGTCGACCGGTCCCACCCGATCGGCCGTTCGGATGTCGGTGGTATTGCCGATGTCCTGCTCGAAGCGGCTCTGACGACGATCGTCGATTTCGAAGATTCGATCGCGGCCGTCGATGCGGATGACAAGGTTGAAGCCTACGCCAACTGGCTCGGCCTGATGCAGGGAACGCTCGAAGCGAGCTTCGAGAAAGGCGGTACGTCTCTGACCCGGAAGCTGGCGCGAGATCGTGTGTTCAAGGCACTGGATGGTTCCGATCTGGTTCTTCCGGGGCGCAGTCTCCTGTTCGTCCGCAACGTCGGTCACTTGATGACGACGCCGGCCGTGCGGCTGGAGAACGGCGAGCAGGCGCCCGAAGGCATCCTCGACGGTATCGTCAGCAGCCTGATCGCGCTTCACGATCTCAAGGCTGGCGATCGATCGATCCGCAACAGCCGTGCGGGCTCGATCTATATCGTCAAGCCGAAGATGCACGGACCGGCGGAATGCGAATTCACCAATCGGCTCTTCGATGCGATCGAGGATCTGCTGGGCTTGGCCCGGAACACCATCAAGGTCGGAGTGATGGATGAGGAGCGCCGGACCTCGGCGAACCTCGCGGCCTGTATCGCAGCCGTCAAAGACCGGATCGTGTTCATCAACACCGGCTTCCTGGATCGCACCGGCGACGAGATGCATACTTCGATGCGGGCCGGTCCGATGGTTCGGAAGGGTGACATGAAGTCCTCCGAGTGGATTTCGGCCTACGAAAACCGGAATGTCCAAATCGGTCTCGCATACGGGCTTTCAGGGAAAGCACAGATCGGCAAGGGAATGTGGGCGGCTCCCGACCGGATGGCCGAGATGCTCGAGCAGAAGATCGGGCACCCCAAGTCAGGGGCGAACACCGCCTGGGTGCCGAGTCCGACCGCGGCGACGCTGCATGCGAC
>JARYGW010000204.1:260-10598 GCA_033792295.1 Allobosea sp. | reverse complement strand
CTTGGAACCGCAAAAACGGCAGGCCGGAGGATACGCATCCGGCCTGCCGCCGCGACGGCTGATCCCCCGACTGGGGCGACAGGAAATCGGGAGACCCGCCTGCTACGCCGGAGCACGCGCCGATCAGATTGCAGGCCATCTGACCGGACAACGCGTTCTCCTTCATCGTCTGAGAGACGGATTCACTGGCCAGGTTGGACCGACCTGGCCAGATCCGGCTCTTAGGCCGCCGGCTGGCGGCCCACCTCGAAGGTCACGTCGCGAGAATGACCTTCGCGGTAGAGGGTGACGGAGACCTTCGAACCGGGCGCGATGTTCGCGATCTTGCGCGACAGCTCGCGAGCGTCCTTGATCTCCTCGCCATTGACGGCCGTGATGGTGTCACCGCGCTTGATGCCCGCCTTGGCGGCCGGGCCGTTGCCCTGCGCCTCGGCGACGAGCGCGCCCTTGGCTTCCTTCAGGCCGATCGCATCGGCCATCTCGGACGTGACCGGCTGGATCTGCACGCCGATGAAGCCGCGCGCCACCTTGCCGTCCTTCTTGAGCTGGTCGACGACCTGCTTGACCGTCGAAGCGGGGATCGCGAAGGCGATGCCGACATTGCCGCCCGAGGGCGAGTAGATCGCAGTGTTGACGCCGACGACCTCGCCATTGCCGTTGAAGGTCGGACCGCCCGAGTTGCCGCGGTTGATCGGCGCGTCGATCTGCAGGAAGTCGTCGTAGGGACCCGATCCGATGTCGCGGCCCTGGGCCGAGACGATGCCGGCCGTGACCGTGCCGCCGAGACCGAAGGGATTGCCGATCGCCAGCACCCAGTCGCCGATGCGCGGCTTGGCCTCGGCAAGCTTCACATAAGGGAAGTTGCCGCCGTCCTTGACCTTGAGCAGGGCGAGGTCCGAGCGCGGGTCGGTGCCGATGACCTTGGCATCCAACGTCTTGCCGGCATCGGTGACGAGCTGGACCTCCACGGCGTGCTCGACGACATGGTTGTTGGTCACGACATAACCGTCCTGGCTGACGAAGAACCCCGAGCCCTGAGCCATGCCGATCTGCGGCTTCGGCTTGCCCTGGCGACCGCCCTCCTCACCGCCGAAATCGCGGAAGAAGCGACGCAGCTGCGGCGGCAGATCATCGAGATTCTGCTGATCCGAGGTGGCTGCGACCTCCGTCTTGACCCGCACCGAAACGACGGCCGGCTTCACCTTGTCGACGAGATCGGCGAAGGAGGGAAGCTGGGTCTGGGTGCCCGAGAGCTCGATCGGCTGGGCGAAGGCCCGGTCGTTCTGCATGAAGGCGGTATCGGCGATGCCGGCCGCGAGGCCGATGCCGAGAATGGCGGTGCCGGCGAGAAGGGTGCCGCGCCGCAGGAAGGATTTGCGATTGATGTTCTGTGTCGTCATGGTGAGAACCTCTTGGAGCGACAGGGTTGTCTCCCCTGCTCATGAGAAGCACCATGACGGCGGGCGCCTTACGTCGCCTTGGCCTGGAGATGACGGTTTCGTAAGGTTGGACCGGTCGCGCCGTCAGCCCTGATCGTCCTGCAACAACCGGTCGAGACGCTGTTTTTCCTCTTCGGTCAGGCGCGTATTTCCCTGCGACGCCAACAGCGCCCTGCGACTGCGCCAGACGAACGCTGCGCCCCCCACCAGGATCAGGAACGGCGCCGCCCAGAGCAGAACCGTATGGGCGTTGAAAGGCGGGCGCAGCAGGACGAAATCGCCATAGCGCGCGACGACGAAATCGACCACGGCCTTGTCGCTGTCACCGGCCGTAAGCCGCTCGCGCACCAGGAGCCGCAGGTCCCGCGCCAACGGCGCATTGGAATCGTCGATCGACTGGTTCTGGCAAACGAGGCAACGAAGGCCGCCCGAAATCGCGCGCGCCCGCTGTTCGAGGGCCGGGTTCTTGAGAACTTCGTCGGGCTGGACGGCATGGGCCGCCGGCAGCGCCAGAGCAAGGAAGGACAGAGCCAGAAGCATGCGCCGCATGCGCCTCACTCCGCTGGCTGGACGGCTGCGACAGCCGCAGCCCGGCGCGGAGCCGCGAGCCGGAAGCGGCGATCGGTCAGCGACAGCGCACCGCCGAAGGCCATGACGATCGCGCCGATCCAGATCAGCAGGATCAGCGGCTTGTCGTAGAGTCGAACGGCAAGGCCACCATCCTGTGCATCGCCCAGGCTGACATAAGCCTGGCTCAGCCAATTCGTACGGATCCCGGCCTCGGTCGTCGGCATCGAGCGGGCGGTATAGACCCGCTTCGAGGCCTCGATCGGAGTCAGCTCGCGATCTCCGGAGAAGAGCTGGAAACGTGCCACCTCGGCCCGGAAATTCGGGCCGGTCCGGGGTACGACGGATTCGAGCACAACCGTGTAACGACCGGCCGTCAGGCGCTCCCCGGGTTTCAGCACGCCGATCGCTTCGCTGCTCCAGGCGGCGGCAGCGATGCCGATGATGCTGAGCCCGATGCCGGCATGCGCCAGCGCCGTGCCCCAGGCCGAGCGCGGCAGCCCCCTGGCCCGCGACAGCATCGCCGGCCAGCCGCTGGCACGGGCGACGATGCGCTCGGAGAGGTCGAAGCCCGCGCCCAGGACCAGGAAGAGGCCGAGGCCCACGCCGAGCGGCGCCAGAACCGGGCCTCCACGCGTGAAAGCGATCAGAGCCAGCGCCGCTACGACGGCGATCCCGAAGGCGGCGGCATTACGCTGTGCCGCACCGAGCAGGTCACCACGCTTCCAGGCGAGCGACTGGCCGATCGGCAGGAAGAGCAGCAGCGGCACGATGACAGGCACGAAGGTGGCATTGAAGAAGGGGGCGCCGACCGAAATCTTGTCCCCGGTCAGCATCTCAAGCGCGAGCGGGTAGAGCGTGCCGACAAAGACGGTGGCGCAGGCCGTGGCGAGGAAGATGTTGTTGATGACGAGCGCGCTCTCACGCGAGACCGGGGCGAACAGGCCGCCCTGACGCAGGAGCGGCGCGCGCCAGGCGAACAGCGTCAGCGAGCCGCCGACGAAGAAGACGAGAATCAGGAGGATGAACAGGCCGCGCGAAGGGTCGCTTGCAAAGGAATGCACGGATGTCAGGACGCCTGACCGCACGACGAAGGTGCCGAGCAGGGAGAGCGAAAAGGTCAGGATCGCGAGCAGGATCGTCCAGACCTTGAGCGCGTCACGCTTCTCCATCACCACGGTCGAGTGGATCAGGGCCGTGCCGGCGAGCCAGGGCATGAAGGAGGCGTTCTCGACCGGGTCCCAGAACCACCAGCCGCCCCAGCCGAGCTCGTAATAGGCCCAGTAGGAACCCATCGCGATGCCGAGCGTCAGGAAGGTCCAGGCCAGCAGCGTCCAGGGGCGGACGGCGCGTGCCCACATCGCGTCGATGCGCCCGTCGATCAGCGCCGCGACCGCGAAGGCATAGGTCATCGAGAAGCCGACATAGCCGATGTAGAGCAGCGGCGGATGGATGGCGAGGCCGAGATCCTGCAGGATCGGGTTGAGGTCCTGCCCTTCCGCCGGGGCTGGCACGAGCCGCCGGAACGGATTCGACGTGAACAGTGTGAAGGCTAGGAAGGCGGCCGCAATCAACCCCTGCGCCGCCAGCGCCCCTGCCCGCAAGCGCGGCGGCAGCGACCTGTGCGACAGTGCCACCAGCGCGCCGAACAGGGTCAGGATCAGGACCCAGAGGAGCAGCGAGCCCTCGTGGTTGCCCCAGACGGAGGTGAATTTGTAGATCAACGGCTGGGTCGAGTGGGAATTCTCGAAGACGTTGCCGACCGAGAAATCCGAACGGACATAAGACGCAACCAGCGCCGCGAAGGACAACGCCACCAGCCCGAAGCTGATGAGGGCCGCACTCGTGCCGACGGCGGCGAGCCCGCGATCCTGCCGCGACAGCCCCCAAAGCGGCACCAGCGCCTGGATGACCGAGACGCCCAGTGCCAGGGCCAGCGCGTAATGTCCGATTTCGACGATCATGCCCGGCTCACGGTTTCGCGGGGGCGGTCTCGCCCTGCCAATGACCCTGTTTCTTGAGGGCGTCGGCGACCTCTCGCGGCATATAGGTCTCGTCGTGCTTCGCCAGCACCGAGTCGGCCTTGAAGTGCCCCGCGCCCTCGAACACACCTTCGGTCACGACGCCCTGCCCTTCCCGGAACAGGTCGGGCAGCAGGCCGTCATAGTTCACGGTGACGGAAGTCCGGCCGTCGGTCACGGCGAAGGCGACGCGCTGGCCGGTCCCGCGCTGAACCGAGCCACTCTCGACGAGGCCCCCCAGCCGCATGCGGGTGCCCGGCTGCACGCCCTTCTCCGTAATCTCCGTTGGTCCATAGAAGAAGACGATGGTGTCGCGCATGGCGAAGAGCACGAGCCCGGCGGCAAGCGCGAGCACGCCCCCTGCAGCAGCGATAATCGTCAGTCGGCGCTGCTTGCGGGTCATGCGCCGCTTCGCTGGCCGCAGCGGCGTGGTCTGGGCAGCGGTCATGGCTTGACCTCCTTGAGGGCCAGCTCATCGGCCAGGGCGTCGATCGCCGCAAGGGCCGAAGCATCCTGCGCCAGCCTTTCGCGTGCGGTCTTCAGGGCTTGCAGCGCCTGTGGCTTGTCGCCCAGAACCGCGCGTGCACGGATCAGGCGCGACCATTCGGCCAACGTCCCGCCGCCGGCCTTCAGCCGCTCGGCCAACCCTTCCACCATGCCCTTGATCGCCTGCTGGCGCTCAGCATCGGGCAAGGCGGCGATCGCGTCGCGGTTGCCGGCGGCTTCCATGCGCGCGATCCGGTCGCGCACCGGCGCCGTCCAGGGAGCATCGGTGGGTGAATCGGCCAGCAGCTCGTTCAGAAGGGCGATCGCGCCTTCCGTGTCGCCGTCCTGCTCCTTCGCCAAGGCCAGATAGTAGCGTGCCCGCGGCGTTTTGGGATCGAGCTTCACCGCTTCGGCAAAAGCTTCGCGTGCCGCGGCGGTCACCACGCCTTCGGCCGCCAGCGTGCGGGCCTCTCCGAGCCCCGAGAACAGCTCCGCGTCCGGCTTGCCGTAGCGCAGAGCAGAAGCAAAGGCATTGGCGGCATCGTCATAGCGTCCCTGCCGGAGATAGATCGGCGCGATCAGCGACCAGCCCTTCATGTCGGTCGGGTTGGCGGCCAGATGGGCTTCCATGCGCGCAAATATGATAGCGAAATCCTGCTGCGGTCCCGCCTTCGCGAGGCGCGCCGCCAACGGCTGGTCCGGCGTATCGGGCGAGCCATAGGTGCCATAAACCAGCAAAGCGAGGAGCGGCACCAGCGACAACATCAGTGCCGAACTGGCACGACGACGGCGCAAGGAGGGTTCCGTCTCGCCCGCAGGCGAGACTTCGTCGCCCGCCGCGCGCAAGAGCCGGCGGCCCGCCTCGGCCCGCGCCGCGTCGGCCTCCTCCGCTGCTATCAAACCCCGCGCCAGGTCGCGGTCGATCTCTCCGAGCTGCGAGCGGTAAAGACTTCTGGCGTCAGCCGTGTCGGCGAAACGTGGGACGGAGGCGCGGCTCAGCGGCCAGAGCAAGGCAAAGATCGCCGCTCCCGTCATCACCGCAAAGATCGCCCAAATCATCATTCCGCGTTCTTAATCAATCGGACGCGCCGGTTCATGGTGACAAAGGGTCACGCGGCACTCGCTCCACTTATACCGAAGGAAGAGCCAGCCGCGCCCGCAACCCGCCCAGCGGCGAGCGATACAACGCCAGCTCGCCGCCATAAAGCTTGGCGAGGTCGACCACGATCGAGAGACCGAGCCCGGAGCCCGGCGTCGTCTCGTCGAGCCTGCGGCCGCGCTTCAGGACCTCGGCCATGGCCTCTTCGGGGAGACCCGGACCGTCATCGTCTATGAGCAGAGCCAGTGGCTGCCCGGGATTGCCGCTCCCGGCTTCGAGCGAAACCTCGACGGTCGAATTCGCCCATTTGAAGGCGTTGTCGAGAAGATTGCCGAGCATCTCTTCGAAATCCTGCTTCTCGCCGCGGAACCGCAGACGGCCGGCCACGCTGTGGCTGCCGCGGATACCACGCTCCTGCGATATCTTCATGAAGGTGCGCAGCAGGGCTTCCAGGGAGGGAGCGACCTCGGTGACGCCCCCGAGCGCTCCGGAAAGCGCAGCCGCACGGGCCCGGTCGAGATAGTACTGAACCTGATCGCGCATCACCGCCGTCTGTGTCCTGACGGTCTGCGATAATTGCGCCTCGCCGACACCGCTTTCCGCATCGTTCATCATGACGCTCAGCGGGGTCTTGAGCGCATGGGCGAGGTTGCCGACCTGGGTGCGCGCCCGCTCCAGGATCTCCCGGTTGGTATCGATGAGCTGATTGAGTTCGCCGGCAAGCGGCGCGAGATCGGGCGGGTAATCGCCGAGAATGCGCGGGTTCTCCCCCGTCCGAACAGTGCCCACGGCGGAGCGCAATCGCACGAGCGGGCGGAGTCCGAAGCGAACCTGAACCAATGTCGACGCCACCAGGATAAGGCCCAGCAGCACGAAGGTCATCGTCAGCGCGAAGCGGAAATCCTGAATATCACCCTCGATCTCATCAGCGGGAGCGGCGACGGCGACCGTGAAGCGCCCATCCTCGCCGACATCGATCTCACGTTCGAGCACCCGCAGCGTCCGATCATCCGGACCGGAGATATAGCTTTCGCGCAGACCGCGGTTGTTCGGCGATATGTTCTGGTCGAGAAGCTTGGGCAGCTGACCGCCCACCAGAGACCGGGAGGCGCGGACATTCGGCCGGTCGCCGTCCAGACGCGTGATCTGCCAGTACCAGCCGGACAACGGCAGGTCGAAACGCGGCTCACCGAGATCGCCAATCGACTGGCGTTCTGTCTCCGGCAGAGCCGCGAGGTCGGCCACCAGCTCCTTGATGTAAACGGAAAGGCGCTCGTCGAAGCCCCGCTCGGCGGAACGGCGGTAAAAGGTGGTGAGGCCGAGCCCTGCCAGCACCAGGATCAGGACACAGCAGAACGCCGCCGAGAGGAACAGCCGCGCTCCCAGCGAAAAACGATGGGATCTGAACGGCATGTCCCGCGATCAGACCTTTTCCGGAGCAGCGGCGATATAGCCGAGTCCCCGGACGGTCTCGATGACGTCGACACCAAGCTTCTTGCGCAGCCGGCCGACGAAGACCTCGATGGTATTCGAATCGCGATCGAAATCCTGATCGTAGAGATGCTCGACCAATTCGGTGCGTGAGACCACGCGGCCCTGATGGTGCATCAGATAGGACAGCAGCCGGTATTCATGCGAGGTCAGCTTCACCGGATTGCCGTCGACCACGACCCGGCTGGCGCGGGTGTCGAGCCGGACGGGCCCGCAGACGAGCTCGGAGGTCGCGTGACCGGCGGCGCGGCGCAGCAGCGCGCGGACCCGCGCCAGCAGTTCCTCGACATGGAAGGGCTTGACGACATAGTCGTCGGCGCCTGCATCGAAGCCGCCGACCTTGTCGCTCCAGCGATCGCGCGCCGTCAGGATCAGCACGGGCATCGTCTTGCCGGCGCGGCGCCAGCCTTGCAGCACCGCGACACCATCGACCTTGGGCAGACCGAGATCGAGGATGACGGCATCATAGGGCTCAGTCTCGCCGAGATAGAGCCCCTCCTCGCCGTCGAAGGCCTTGTCGACGGCATAGCCCGCATTCTCGAGCGCGGTGATGATCTGGCGGTTAAGGTCCTTGTCGTCCTCGACGACGAGCAGTCTCACGGTCGTTCGCTCCAGTTTTGCGGGCCGGCCTCACCGGATGGCGGCGACCTTGCCGGATTTCCCTTCCAGCGTGACGCGCGCGACCTTGCCATCGCGCTTCAACGTCGTCACGACATACACGAAATCCTCGCCCTGCCGACAGAGCCGAATGCGCACGACCTCTCCCGGCGCAGCATGGCGGGCGTGGCGGGAGGCTTCGGCCGGTTGAATGACCTCGCCATCCGCGACGGCCGTCCGCGTTTCGTCGGAAGAGAGGCAGGAAATCGGGGCGGGATCGTCGACGCGAACAATCGGAGCCGGCGGGGAAGCCAGAAGCGCGAAGGCAAGGATGGGTTCGACCGGCAGCATCGTCATGGGTTAGCCCTGCACGCGTGAATGGGCCATGAACATGCTGCCTCTTCCGCCATCCACAGTCGATCAGCCGACAGCGAGACGTCCACGCCATTCATGCCCAGCTCCGACGGTCGCGCTGCACTGGCGCAGCGAAACCGCGATTTCCTGCCGAAGACCGCCAAAGGCGAGAATCTCGCGTTCCGCCGGATAAAGCCAGCGCGGTTCATTCACGGTTGCGCCATCGACGGTCACCTCCGCGTCGAGGATCGCAACCTCGTAGCGCTCGCCCTCCTCGCCGAGCGGCACTTCCGCCAGGTCCCAGGAATCACCGTCGATGCGCGTGCGCCTGAGCCAGCTCAAGGCAATGCCAGCCTCACTCCGCCGCGCCTCGATACCGACCGGGGAGAGCGGCAGCAAGGCCGTTCCCGCCACCTCGGCCGTGAACTCGACCATGGTCGGATCGCCGACATCGTGCCGCGCCGGGCCTACCCTGTAACGCAACGTCCGGCCGAGATCGGACAAATCGCCCGTCAGCTGCACCGCCGCACCGTCCAGCACCACGACCTGCGCTCCAGCCGGCAGAAGACGCCGCGCCGCTTGCTCCGAGCCGCCGAGTCCTCGGATGAAACCCGACAGGCGAAAGCGCTGCGGCCCGATCAGCTCGATCTGCGCGGCCGTGGCAAGCTCGACCTCGCCGGCCGCGTCGATCAAGGCAAGGAGATTGGCGCCAGCCAGAGCCCTTTCATCCGGGACTGAGGACAGGACGCCGCCGCGCAGCCGCACCTCCAGCACGGCATGCCGATCGCTGCGCCATAGCGGCCCCGGCCGGAGATCCGTCAATGTCTCGCCGACGATGGAGGGGGCTTCGACGAAGCCTGCGAGATCGAACAGGCCGGTCTCGCCGGCCCGCCAGATCGCCAGAGCACCCGGCCAGGGCGCTGCGAAGGCTGCGAGCGACAGCAGCGCGGGCGGCTGCCCAACGACAATAGGCAAGGCGAGCGGCACAGCGAAAGGCCGTCCCGGCAGAGGTGGGGGAGTGTGAGGCGGTCGTTCGGCGCCCTTGATGCCGGATGTCCTATAGATCGCCGGCTCGACCAGTCGCCCTGACAGGCGCCGCGTCGGCCCATCGGCGATGCGCGTGATCCGGAACAGCCTGTCCACTCCCTGCACCGGCAGAGCGACGACATCGCCCGGTTCGAGGTCGAGGCAGCGCGGCGAGACTTCGCATTCGAGCGTTTCGCGCGCGGCCCAGGCCTCCTGCAGGCGCTGATCGGCAAGACGCTGGCCTTCCGCCATGCGCGTGACGATCGCCGTCTCGACCGCGACCTCGCGCCGGGCCGCGCCGGTGAGACGGCGCGAGCGGGCGGCGGCGCTGCGATAATCGTTCTCGCCATCGCTGAAGCCGAGCCGCAATTCAAGCGGCAGCTCGGTTTCCTGCATGCGCCTCAAGACGAAGGGCTCTCCATCGCGATCGAGGATCAGATCGTCCGGCCCGAGGCGGCGCGACACCGCCCCGCCCCTTCCCTCGAAGCGCAGCGCCCCGGAACTCATCACCGCATCGAAACCGAAGGTCTGAGCGAGCGGCTCCAGCGCCTGCCGGGCGGAGAGCGGCCGGTCGAGCACATAGCCGTCGAGGAAACCGTCCACCGCGATCCGATCGACGGGCGGCAGGCCGAAATCGGCGATCAGCTTCGCCACGAGCCGATCGACAGGCGTGCCCTCCAGACGGCCGTTGAGCCAATGGCCAGACTCGAAGTTGCCGCCATCGGCCCAGATGCCTCCGAGATCGGGAAAGGCGGGAAACGGCCGGGCGTCCCAGTTCCAGACGAAGATATGCGCCGGATCGACCATGCGGATCCCGCTGACGGGATGGATCGGATTGCGCCCCGCCTCGAAGCCGGTGCGGGCCGGATCGAAGCCCGAGATGACCGCTTCCAGCGCGCGGGCCTGGACGAGATCGTCGCGCGCCCCGCTCGAAAACGGCGGCACGCCGCCCTCGTCCGACTTCATGTCAGGGAAAACATTCGGCGCGTTGGCGCCCTTGTCGACCGCCGGGACGCCGGTCTCGGTCAGCCAGATCGGCTTGGCTCCGGGGACGAAGGCCGTGGCGCTCGTTTCGACACCGGCGACGCAACGGATATGCGGATTGCTCCACCAGCCGGCGAGGTCCTTGGGCCGGAACAGCCAGGGCTTGTCGTAGGCGCCGTCGCTGATCGGCAAACGTGCCTGCGCGGCGCGGCCGGCCTCGTCCAGATAGTACCAGTCATAAGCCTCGCCCGAAGTAAGACGCCCGCGCAGATAG
>JARYGW010000204.1:0-250 GCA_033792295.1 Allobosea sp. | reverse complement strand
GGCGAGATCGGCCGGGCCGCGGGCAATTGCTGCATCGGCATGGGCGGCTGAATCGCGCCAATCCGAGAGCGGCGGATAATAATCGATACCGATCGCGCCGATAGCGGGCGAGGCCCAGAGCGGATCGAGCGGGAAGTCGATATCGGCGCCGCCCTCACGGACGTCGGCGCCGTATTCGGTCCAGTCGGCGGCATAGGTCAGCGTCGCCGCCGGCAGGATGACGCGGACATCGTCGGCGATGGCGAGGAGA
>JARYGW010000203.1:0-10684 GCA_033792295.1 Allobosea sp. | reverse complement strand
CTCGCGGATCGCCCAGACGACGAGCGACTGGCCGCGGCGCATGTCACCCGCGACGAAGACCTTGTCGATGCTCGTGGCATAGTCGCGATCATTGGCGACGACATTGGCGCGCCTGTCCGTCGCCACGCCCGACTGCGCGATCATGCCCTCGACCACCGAGCCGGCGAAGCCGATGGCGAGGAAGCAGAGATCGGCCTGCAGCACGAATTCGGTGCCGGGGATCGGCTTGCGCTTCTCGTCGACGCGGGCGCACTTCACGCCGGTGAGGCGGCCGTTGCGGCCCTCCAGCCCAAGCGTCGCCGCCTGGAACTCGCGCTCGGCGCCTTCGGCCTGCGAGGAGGAGGTGCGGAACTTCGTCGGCCAATACGGCCAGACGGTGAGCTTGTCCTCCAGCTCCGGCGCCATCGGCCGGATGTCGAGCTGCGTCACCGAAAGCGCACCCTGCCGGAAGGCCGTGCCGACGCAGTCCGAGGCCGTATCGCCGCCGCCGACCACCACGACATGCTTGCCGGCCGCCAGGATCGGAGCCTCGCCGGAGATGTCCTCGCCGCCGACGCGCTTGTTCTGCTGGGTGAGGTAGGGCATCGCGTAATGCACGCCCGAGAGATTGGTCTCCGGCAGGCCGGGATCGCGCGGCGCCTCCGCCCCACCCGTCATCAGCACCGCGTCATGCTCGGCCAGGAGCTTCGCGAAGGGCAGCGTCACGCCGACATGGGCGTTGTAGTGGAAGGTCACGCCTTCCGCCTCCATCTGCTTCACCCGGCGGTCGATGTGCTTCTTTTCCATCTTGAAGTCGGGAATGCCGTAGCGCAGCAGGCCGCCGGCCTTGGCCTCGCGCTCATAGACATGCACGTCGTGACCGACGCGGGCGAGCTGCTGCGCGGCAGCCATGCCGGCCGGACCCGAGCCGACGATGGCAATGCGCTTGCCGGTGCGCCTGGCCGGGATCTCGGGGGCGATCCAGCCTTCCTGCCAGCCCTTGTCGGCGATGGCCTGCTCGATCGTCTTGATCGTCACCGGCATGTTCTCGAGGTTGAGCGTGCAGGCTTCCTCGCAGGGCGCCGGGCAGATACGGCCGGTGAATTCCGGGAAATTGTTGGTGGAGTGGAGGTTGCGCAGCGCATCCTCCCAGCCGCCGGAATAGACCAGTTCGTTCCAGTCAGGGATCTGGTTGTGCACCGGGCAGCCGGTCGGCCCGTGGCAGAAGGGGATGCCGCAATCCATGCAGCGCGCCGCCTGCTTCTTGATGTCGCGCTCTTCCAGCGGAAGCGTGAACTCCCGAAAGTGCCGGATGCGGTCGCCGGCGAGCTGATACTTCTGCTCCTGCCGGTCGTATTCGAGAAAGCCCGTGACCTTGCCCATGCCGTTTCTCTCGCCGTGTGCCCGGGGTGCCCCCGCGCGCGTGCCTTAGCCTGATCGAGATGCCGGGGCTGTGACGGCCCCGGCGAGGTAGCGTTCGCTTATTCCGCGGCCTGCAAGGTGCGAGCCTGCTCCATTTCACGCAGCGCGCGGCGGTATTCGACCGGCATCACCTTGACGAACTTGGTGCGGTAATCCGCCCAGTTGTCGAGGATCGTGCGGGCGCGCTGCGAACCCGTATAGGTGAAGTGGTTCGTCAGCATCTGCATCAGGCGCTCGTCGTCATGGCCCGACATATTCGCCATGTCGATGCGGCCCTTATGCTCGAGGTCGCCGCCATGATGGTGCAGCCGCTCCATCAGCTCCTCTTCCTCCTCGACTGGTTCGAGATCGACCATCGAGAGATTGCAGCGCGACTTGAAGGTGCCATCCTCGTCCAGCACATAGGCGATGCCGCCCGACATGCCAGCCGCGAAGTTGCGTCCCGTCGGTCCGATGACAGCCACGACGCCGCCGGTCATGTACTCGCAGCCATGGTCGCCCGTGCCCTCCACCACCGCGATCGCGCCGGAGTTGCGCACCGCGAAGCGCTCGCCCGCGATGCCGCGGAAATAGGCCTCGCCCGCGATGGCGCCATAGAGCACCGTATTGCCGACGATGATCGAGCGCTCCGGCACGGCCCGGGTCGCAGGATCGGGCTTCACGATGATCTTGCCGCCCGACAGGCCCTTGCCGACATAGTCGTTGGCCTGCCCGGTGAGCTCGACCGTGACCCCCGCCGCCAGGAAGGCCGCGAAGCTCTGGCCGGAGGTACCCTTGAGCTTCACCGTGATGGTGTCGTCCGGCAGGCCGGCATGGCCATAGGCTTTCGCGACGGCGCCCGAGAGCATGGCGCCGGTCGAACGGTCAACATTGCAGATGCTCTCCTCGATCACGACCGGCGTGCCGGTCTCGATCGCGCTTTGCGCCGCCTCGATCAGCCGGCGGTCGAGCACGGTGTCGATCGGGTGCTTCTGCAACTCGACATGGCGGATCGCCACGCCCGGCAGGTCGACCTTGTGGAAGAGCTTGGTGAAGTCGAGCCCGTTCGCCTTCCAGTGTTCGATCGCCTCGCGCTTGTCGAGCAGGTCCGAGCGGCCGACGATCTCCTCGATCTTCGTGAAGCCCATCTCCGCCATGATCCGGCGGACATCCTCGGCCACGAAGAAGAAGTAGTTCACGACATGCTCGGGCAGGCCCTTGAAGCGCTTGCGCAGCACCGGGTCCTGCGTCGCGACACCGACCGGGCAGGTGTTGAGATGGCACTTGCGCATCATGATGCAGCCCGCCGCAATCAGCGGCGCGGTCGAGAAGCCGAATTCGTCGGCCCCGAGCAGCGCGCCGATGATGACGTCGCGTCCCGTCCGCAACCCGCCGTCGACCTGCAGAGCCACGCGGCCGCGCAGCTGGTTCAGCACCAGCGTCTGCTGCGTTTCGGCCAACCCGATCTCCCAGGGCGAGCCGGCATGCTTCAGCGAGGTCAGCGGGCTCGCGCCCGTGCCGCCCTCGAAGCCGGAGATGGTGATGTGGTCGGCGCGCGACTTGGCGACGCCCGCCGCGACCGTGCCGACGCCGATCTCGGAGACGAGCTTCACCGACACGTCGGCCGCCGGATTGACGTTCTTCAGGTCGAAGATCAGCTGCGCCAGATCCTCGATCGAATAGATATCGTGATGCGGCGGCGGCGAGATCAGGCCGACACCCGGCGTCGAATGCCGGGTCCGCGCGATCTTGGCGTCGACCTTGTGGCCGGGGAGCTGGCCGCCCTCACCGGGCTTGGCACCCTGCGCCACCTTGATCTGCATCACGTCGGAGTTGACGAGATATTCGGTCGTCACGCCGAACCGGCCGGAGGCAATCTGCTTGATCGCCGAACGCTTGGAGCGGCCGTCCGGCAGCGGCCTGAAGCGGATCGCTTCCTCGCCGCCCTCGCCGGTGTTCGACTTGCCGCCGATCTGGTTCATCGCGATGGCGAGCGTCTCATGCGCCTCGCGCGAGATCGAGCCGAAGGACATCGCCCCGGTGGCGAAGCGCTTCACGATCGCGGCAGCTGGCTCGACGCTTTCCAGCGGCACGGGCTTGCGTCCGTCATCCGCGGCCATCCTGACCTTGAACAGGCCGCGGATGGTGCTGAGCCGCTGCGCATCGTCGTTCACCTGCTTGGCGAACTCCTCATAGCGATCCTGCGCGTTGAGGCGCACCGCATGCTGCAGCGAGGCGACCACATCCGGCTTCCAGACATGGTCCTCGCCACGGACGCGATACATGTACTCGCCGCCGATATCGAGGCTGTCGCGGTAGAGCGGCGAGTCGCCGAAGGCGTCGCGGTGACGGCGCAGGCTCTCCTCGGCGATCTCGTCGAGGCCGACGCCCTCGATCGCCGTGCCGGTGCCGAAGAAGAACTTGTCGACGAAACCGCTCTTCAGGCCGACGGCATCGAAGATCTGCGCGCCGCAATAGGACTGATAGGTCGAGATGCCCATCTTGGACATGACCTTCAGCACGCCCTTGCCGACCGACTTGATGTAGCGCTTCACCACCTCGTCGGCGTCGACCTCCTCGGGGAAGGCACCCTGCGCATGCTGGTCGAGCAGGGTGTCGAAGGCGAGATAGGGGTTGATCGCCTCGGCGCCGTAACCGGCGAGGCAGCAGAAATGGTGGATCTCGCGCGGCTCGCCGGATTCGACGACAAGGCCGACCGAGGTGCGCAGGCCCTTGCGGATCAGGTGATGATGCACCGCCGCCGTCGCCAAGAGCGCCGGAATCGGGATGCGGTCGGCGCCGACCTGCCGGTCGGACAGGATGATGATGTTGTAGCCGCCATGGACCGCCGATTCGGCGCGCTCGCAGAGCCGCTCCAGCGCGCCGTCCATGCCGGCTGCGCCCTCGCGGGCCGGATAGGTGAAGTCGATGGTCTTGGTATCGAAGCGATCCTCGTAATGGCCGATGCAGCGGATCTTCTCGAGATCGTCATTGGTCAGGATCGGCGTGCGCACCTCCAGGCGCTTGCGCCGCGAGGTGCCCTCGATGTCGAGGATGTTCGGCCGCGGCCCGATGAAGGAGAGCAGGCTCATCACCAGCTCCTCGCGGATCGGATCGATCGGCGGGTTCGTCACCTGCGCGAAGTTCTGCTTGAAATAGGTGTAGAGCAGCTTCGACTTGAGCGAGAGCGCCGAGATCGGCGTGTCCGTGCCCATCGAGCCGACCGCTTCCTGCCCGGTCACCGCCATCGGCGCCATCAGCAGGCGAACATCCTCGGTAGTATAGCCGAAGGCCTGCTGGCGATCGAGCAGCGGCACGTCGGTGCGCGACGCCCGCGCCTCGACCGGCGGCAGGTCCTCCAGCACGATCTGGGTGCGCTTCAGCCAATCCTTGTAGGGGTTGGCGAGGCAAAGCGAGGTCTTGATCTCGTCGTCGCCGATGATCCGGCCCTGCTCGAGATCGATCAGCAGCATCTTGCCGGGCTGAAGGCGCCACTTCTCGACGATCTTCTCCTCCGGGATCGGCAGCACGCCGAATTCGGAAGCAAGCACGACGAGCCCGTCATCGGTGACGAGGTAGCGCGCCGGCCGCAAACCGTTGCGGTCCAGCGTCGCGCCGATCTGGCGTCCGTCGGTGAAGGCGATCGCAGCCGGCCCGTCCCAGGGCTCCATCAGCGCCGCGTGATACTCGTAGAAGGCGCGCCGCTCCTCGTCCATCAGCGGGTTGCCGTTCCACGCCTCCGGCACGAGCATCATCATGGCGTGGGTCAGCGAATAGCCGCCCTGCACCAGGAATTCGAGCGCGTTGTCGAAGCAGGCCGTGTCCGACTGCCCCTCATAGGAGATCGGCCAGAGCTTCGAGATGTCCGAGCCGAACAGGTCGGAATCGACGCTCGCCTGCCGCGCCGCCATCCAGTTGACGTTGCCACGCAGCGTATTGATCTCGCCGTTATGCGCCACCATCCGGTAGGGATGGGCGAGGCGCCAGGACGGGAAGGTGTTGGTGGCGAAGCGCTGGTGGACGAGCGCGAGCGCACTCTCGAAGCGCTCGTCCTGCAGGTCCTTGAAGTAGGATCCGAGCTGGTTCACCAGCACCATGCCCTTGTAGACGATGGTGCGAGCCGACATCGAGACGGGGTAATATTCCGCCGTCTTGCGCTCCTGATGCTTATAGACCTTGTTCGAGACCGACTTGCGCAGGACATAGACCTGCCGCTCGAACTCCTCCTCGCTGGTGAAATCGGCCGGGCGGCCGACGAAGAGCTGGCGGTGCACCGGCTCGGTCTCGAGCACGGCCTTGCCGAGGTCGGAATTGTCGACCGGCACGTCGCGCCAGCCGAGGAAGGTCAGCCCCTCCTCCTCGACCGTCTGGGCGATGATCTCCTCGCAGAGCGCCCGGCTCGCGGCGTCCTGCGGCATGAAGAACTGACCGATCGCGTAGAAGCCCGGCTCCGGCAGTTCGACGCCGAGCCCGGCCATCTCTTCCTTGAAGAAGCGATGCGGGATCTGGGTGAGGATGCCGCAGCCGTCGCCGAGCTTCGGATCGGCGCCGACCGCGCCGCGATGGTCGAGATTGTGCAGGATCTGCAGGCCCTGCTGCACGATGGCGTGGCTCTTGCGGTTCTTCATGTCGGCGATGAAGCCGACGCCGCAGGAGTCCTTCTCGTTGGCGGGATTATAGAGGCCCTGATGCGTCGGCAGCGCCGGGTCGCGCACGGCCGGGAAGCGCCCGATATCCTCGTTCGATTGGCTGGTCGCGCTCATCGTCAAACCCCGCTCGCCAAAACCTCCGGCGCGATGCCGGCGGCAGGCGTCTCAAGCCCACACCATCCCTTTCCGCGCCGGCCTTTCCGAGCCGGCTGGTAGCCGGCAGCAAGGAAGGGGCCAGAACGGATCGGCCTTGTCTTCTGTCAGAGGCTTGCTTGCGCTTTGTTTCCACCGCGCCCGCGTCCTCCGCAGGCGCTTCGGGCGGCTCTCGCCCGCTCGCGCCTGTCTTCAGGCCGTCGTTTTACGGACGGCGCGCGTGCGGTCGGCTTTGGCATTAGCAGCCCGGCCCCTCGTCATGCTCGCCTCCGTTGCGACGGCGCGACCGCGAGCCTAGGAGGGCTTTCGGTCGGCGCGATGAAAAATGGGACAGCAACACTGTCCTATCGAAATGAACTTGCCAGAATTCCAATCTATGTACAAGCGCCGATTTCGCGCCTCAGAGAAATTTTATTGCAAAATCGAATTCGCTCCGGACATTTCCGGGATGAAAGCCGGAGTCGAACGGCACGCTTCTTGTTTTGAGGGACTTCCGACCGGCGCGGCGTGCAGGCCCCCTCTCCGTCCCCGTCGCTTGGCAGAAATCGACCCGCCTCGTAACCCTTCCGTCCATGAACTTCACCAGCGACAACACCGCCGGCGCCAGCCCCCGAGTCATGGCCGCCCTCGCCGCCGCCAATCACGGCATGTCCTCCGGCTATGGCAGCGACGACTGGACGAAGCGCGTCGAGGAGCGGTTCTCGGTTCTGTTCGAGCGCGACGTCGCGACCTTTCTGGTGACGACGGGCACGGTGGCAAACGCACTCGCGCTCGCCAGCGTCGTCAAGCCCTGGGGCGCCGTCATCACCCATGAGGAGAGCCACATCGTCGAGGACGAGTGCGGCGCACCTGAATTCTTCAGCAACGGCGCCAAGCTGGTCGACCTTCCCGGCGTCGGAGCGAAGTTGACTCCCGAGGCGGTGACCCGCGCCCTCGACTATCTGCACGAAGGCAGCTTCCACAATGTCCAGGCGCAGGCGCTGTCGATCACCCAGGCGACGGAGTGCGGCACGATCTACACCCCGGCCGAAGTCCGCGCCCTGAAGGAGGCCGTCACCGCCCGCCGCCTGACCGTCCATATGGATGGCGCCCGTTTCGCCAACGCCCTGGTCACGCTCGGCTGCACCCCGGCCGAGATTACCTGGAAGGCCGGCGTCGACGTGCTCTCCTTCGGTGGCACCAAGAACGGTGCCTGGGCCGTGGAGGCCGTGGTCTTCTTCGATCCCGCCCAGGCGGAAGAGATGAAATGGCGGCGTAAGCGCGCCGGCCAGACCCTGTCGAAGGGCCGCTTCCTCGGCGCACAGTTCGAGGCGCTGCTCGCCGACGATCATTGGCTCGACCTCGCCCGCCATGCGAATACCCAGGCGAAACGCCTCGCCGATGCTGCCGGCAAGGGCGGCCATGCCCGCCTCGCCTGGCCGAACCAGGCCAACGAGGTCTTCCTGATCCTGCCTGCCGCAACGCAGCAGCGGCTGGAGGCGGCGGGCGTGCGCTACCACTCCTGGCCGGGCCGCTCGCTCGCGCCCGACAATGCCCTGCGCGAAGGAGAGATCGTCGGCCGCTTCGTGATGTCCTTCGCGACCGACCCCGACGATGTCGGCCGGCTGATCGCAGCGATCTCCGGCTAGAGCATCGGACCGAAAAGGGGACTCCACATTTTCGGAGAAATCCGATGCGTCAACGATGATCTTAGGCGTCGGGTGGAAGAAACAAGTGGCAATGGCGCGGCGATGTTTCGGCGCGCTCCGGCCCCATGCCCGCCGCAATCGCTAAGGAAAACTGAACACCGCGCGACACCCGTTAAGGAAGGACAGCATGGCAAAACGTTCGACCGCGTCGAGGCGCATCGGTCTGATGGGTCTGGCCGTGGCCGGTGCGCTCGCCGGCTCGGCGGGAGGCGCCGCCGCCCAGTACTACTATTATGACGAGGGGCCGGTGGTGCCCTACCCGCCGGTCTATGGCTACGGTTACGGCTATCGCTACGCGCCCCGCATCGCCGAGCCCGTCACGCAATACGATATCCGGCGTATCGCCGCCGAGACCTATGGCTTCGTCCGGATCGACCGGCTCTACCGCACCGACGACACCTATGTCGTCGACGGCATGCGGGCGAACGGCCAGCGCCAGAGGCTGATTCTCGACGCCTTCGCCGGAAATCTGATCCGCCGCGTCCCGCTGCGCAGCAGCCAGGCCGGGCAAGGGCCCGATATCGCCCGGATCGATCCGCAGCAGGAGCGCGAGCCTCCGCATCCGCGGCTCGCACCGAGGCCGCCGCAGCGCCCGGCCGAGCTGAGGCCTCCGGCCTCGGCAAGCGCGCCCGCGACCGTGGTCCCGCCTTCGCCCGCGGCCTCGCCGGCCCCGGAACAGGCGCCGACCTCGTCGCCCGCGCCTCAGCCTCCCGTTGAAGCCAGCGCACCAGCCGTACAGCCGGCCCCGCCCCCGGCAGCAGCCCCGGCTGCCCCTTCGCCCGGCCCGATCAATCCGGAGACCGGCGCCGACAAACCCAAGCTGGTGAACCCGCAGGATGTTCGCGGCACCGACGAGACCGAGCGCAAGCCGCCGCTCTCGACTCCGACTCCCCCCGCCTCCGCCGAGGCCGCCGTGCCGCTGGCGCCGGTGCAGGGCCCGGATTCAGGTACGGCGACGCCGAAGCCCGACACGCCGATCGCCCCGGTCGCGCCGCTGAACTGATTCGATACCGCGAGCCGAACTCGCGGCTCCCCAGACGAAAAGGGCTCCCGTTTCCGGGAGCCCTCGCATCTCAAACCGTCCGGTCTGAAGGATTACGCAGCCTTGGCGGCCTCGACCTTGGCTTCGATGACCTTGGCCGAACCAGCGCCGATCGGAATCTGGCGCGGCTTCTTGGCTTCGGGAATCTCGCGCACGAGGTCGATATGGAGCAGGCCGTTCTCGAGGCTCGCGCCCGTTACCTGCACATAATCGGCAAGCTGAAAGCGACGCTCGAAGGCGCGCGCGGCAATGCCCTGATGCAGGACTTCGCGCTTCTCGCCATTGTCATTGGCCTGTTTCTCGCCCTTGACGGTCAGCGCATTCTCCTTGCTCTCGATCGAGAGGTCGGCCTCGCTGAAGCCCGCGACCGCGATGGTGATGCGGTAAGCGTTCTCGGCGGTGCGCTCGATATTATAGGGCGGATAGCTCGGGGCCGTCTCGTTGCTGGTCACCTGGTCGAGGAGCGAGAACAGGCGGTCGAAGCCGACGGTCGAGCGATAGAGGGGGGAGAGATCGTAGTGACGCATGATGTGTCCTCCAGAGAAGCGACATTCGCAGCGGCCCGCCTCGCCTGAGCGCGGGCCTGGTTGAGGTTCGCGCAGCCGGTTCCGGCCTGCGCAGGATTGATCTGGGGAAGCGTTTTCGGCTTTTCAAGAGGCCGCCGCGAAGGGCATAAACGTAGCGAACAAGAGCTCGCGCGGCCGGCAGGCGGCGTTCGCCGAAGCGTTTTCAAGCGAAGCGTGCCCCGCTTCGGTTGAAGAAAATGCGATCCATCAAGGAGCTGAAACATCTTCATGGTTTGGAGAAGCCCGAAGATGCTTCAGCCCGGAGTCGGGAATGGCCGAGGCCGCCTTTTTCAACGACCCTGACTACCCTGTTCCGGGCCACGGCAAGGTCTGGCTGGCGACGACACGGGATGGTGCGGCGCTCCGCTTCGCGAGCTGGCGGCCGACCGTGAAGCCGGTGCGCGGCACGGTCGTGCTGGTCCTGGGCCGGGCCGAGTTCATCGAACGCTACAGCGAGACGACCGCCGAGTTGCGCCGCCGCGGCTTCCATGTCCTCGCCTTCGACTGGCGCGGCCAGGGCGGCTCGCAGCGATTCGTGCGCCGCGCGCGCAAGGGCCATATCGGCCGGCTGAAGCATTACGAGGCCGATCTCGCCCTCGTCATGGCGGAGATGCAGGCGAAGTTCTCGCCGCCCTATTTCGTCCTCGCCCATTCGATGGGCGCGGCGCTCTGCCTCGACGCCGCCCGGCACGGCAAGCTGCCGGTCTCCCGCATGGTCGCGATCGCCCCGATGCTCGGCCTCACCATGGTGAAGAGCCCTGCCGCCGCGAGCCGGCTCGCCAGCATCCTGTACTGGCTCGGCTTTGGCCGCGCCTTCGTGCCCGGCGGCGGCGATACCGCCATCGCGACCAAGCCCTTCGAGGGCAACCGGCTGACCAGCGACCCTGCCCGCTACGCCCGCAACAGCAGGCTCTCAACGCAGGCGCGCCATCTCAGCATCGGCGACCCGACCATCGCCTGGGTCCGCAACGCCTTCCGCCTGATGCGTCGGCTCAACGCGCCCTCGGCGGCGCTGGACGTGAAGGTGCCGACCCTCATCATCGCCGCTGGCCGGGACCCCGTCGTCTCGACACCGGCGATCGAGCGCTTCGCGGCGCGGCTCAAGACCGGCTCGGCGCTGGTCCTGCCCGAAGCACGACACGAGATCCTGATGGAGAACGACGCCATCCGCAGCCAGTTCTGGGCCGCCTTCGATGCGTTCATCCC
>JARYGW010000202.1:0-10724 GCA_033792295.1 Allobosea sp. | reverse complement strand
GGTGTCGACTACAGCCGCTGTCAGATGGCTGCGCCCTGGGGCATCGTCTTCCCGCCCACCCATGAGGCCTATTTCCATTTCGTCTCGCGCGGCAGTTGCTGGCTGAAGACGCAGGCCGGGGACTGGCTGGAGCTGCAGGATGGCGATGCCGTGCTGCTGCCGCGCGGTGGCGGCCATGTCCTGGCCAGCTCGCCGGAGGTCATCCCCTCCCCGCCCTGCAACTGCCGGGTGCGGGAGCTCTACGGGAATGTCTTCGATGTCGAAGGCGGCGGCAGCGGCAAGCACATGCTCGTCTTCAGCGGCCGCATGACCTTCAATGTCGACGCTGACCACCCGCTGCTGCGGCTGATGCCGGACATGATGCGAATGCTCGACTTCATCGCCAACGAGCCCGGCATCCCGCATCTGCTGGAAGCCATGGGCCAGGAGGTCGCGATGGACCGCGTCGGCGCCGGCGGCATCATGGCGCGCCTCGCCGATGTGCTGGCCGCCACGATCATCCGCGGCTGGGTCGAAAGCGGCTGCGGCACCAGCAAGGGCTGGGCCGCGGCAGCGCGCTGCCCGCAGATCGGCAAGGTGCTGGCAGCAATCCACGCCCATCCCGAGAGAGACTGGACGGTGGAAAGCCTGGCGGAATTGATGGGCGCCTCACGCTCCGGCTTCGCCCAGCGCTTCGCCGAGGTCGTCGGCGAGACACCGGCCCGCTATGTCGCACAGATCAGGATGCATCAGGCCCGGCAATGGCTCACGCGCGACAAGCTGCGGATCGCGGTGGTGGCGCAGCGCCTTGGCTACGAGTCGGAAGCCTCCTTCAGCCGCGCCTTCAAACGCATCACTGGCGCCGCGCCGAGCCAGGTGCGGTCGGCGGGTGGTGCACCGCCGGCTGCAATATTCGCCGCATCGGCGCAGGCTGCCGAGTAGATCCTACCCGCCGACCAGTTCGAACCAGCCAGCTTCGTCGATCACTTCAACGCCATGCCTGGCGGCATCCTTGAGCTTCGAGCCGGCACCCGGCCCCGCGACCAGCAGGTCGGTCTTCGACGAGACAGAGCCAGCCACCTTGGCACCCAGTCTTTCGGCCATGGCCTTGGCCTCGTCACGTGTCATCCGTTCCAGCGCGCCGGTGAAGACCACCGTCTTGCCCGCGACCGGGCTCGTCGTGGCCACGGCCTCCATCGGCTGCGGCGCAACCTGCTCCAGCAAGCGGTCGAGCAGCTCCTGATTGTGCGGCTCGCCGAAGAACTGCAGCAGCGCCTCGACCACGGTCGGCCCGACACCGTCGATGGCGTCGAGTTCCTGCCGCTGCGGCGAATCGGGATCGGCCGCGGCAGCGACAGCCTCGCGCAGCGCCTCGAACGAGCCGTAATTGCGGGCGAGCAGCCGTGCATTCGTCTCGCCGACATGGCGGATGCCGAGACCGAAGATCAGCCGGTTGAGTGGCGGCGTGCGCGCAGCCTCGATGGCCTCGAACAACTTCTTCACGCTGATCGCCCCGAAGCCCTCCTTGTCCTTGAGCTTCTTGAAATTGGCTTCGTCACGCCGGGCGAGCGTGTAGATGTCGGCCGGCTCCTTCACCGGCAGGTCGGGATCGGTGTGGAAGAACTCGATCTGCTTGTCGCCGAGCCCGTCGATGTCGAGCGCTTCGCGCGAGACGAAGTGCTTCAGCCGCTCCACCGTCTGCGCCGGGCAGATCAGCCCGCCGGTGCAGCGCCGCACCGCATCCTCCTTGCCCGAGCGCGGATTATGCTCGCGCACGGCATGGCTGCCGCAGGCGGGGCAGAGCGTGGGAAACGCGTAGGGCTTGGAATCCGCCGGCCGCTTCGAGAGATCCACCGCCTCGACGCGCGGGATGACGTCACCCGCCCGCTTCACCGTCACGGTGTCGCCGATGCGGATATCGGTTCCGTCGCGGATCGGCAGCCCCTTGGAATCGAAACCGCGGATGTAATCTTCGTTATGTAGCGTCGCATTGGTCACGACGACGCCGCCGACCGTGACCGGTTTCAGCCGCGCCACGGGCGAGAGCGCGCCCGTGCGCCCGACCTGGATGTCGATGGCCTCGAGAACGGTCGTCGCCAGCTTGGCCGGGAATTTATGCGCGATCGCCCAGCGCGGTGCCCGCGAGACGAAGCCGAGCCTGGCCTGCAGCGCGAGATCGTCGACCTTGTAGACCACGCCGTCGATATCGTAGCCCAGCGTGGCGCGCTGGCCCTCGATCAGCCTGTACTGCGCCACCAGCTCCGCCACGGTCTCACAGCGTTTCATCAGCGGGTTGGTGCGGAAGCCCCAGCGCTTGAAGGCCTCGACCACGCCCATCTGCGTCGGTGCCGGCAGCACAGGCATCTCGCCCCAGGCATAAGCGAAGAAGCGCAACGGCCGTGCAGCGGTGATGCTCACATCGAGCTGGCGCAGCGAACCGGCGGCTGCATTGCGCGGATTGGCGAATTCGGGCAGCCCCTTCTCGCGCTGGCGCTCGTTGATTCCCGCGAAATCGGCATGGCCGAGATAGACTTCGCCGCGCACCTCAGCGATGTCCGGCACATCCGATCCGGGGAGCGTCTTCGGAATCTCGGAGATGGTGCGGGCATTGGCGGTGACGTCCTCGCCCTCCTCTCCATCGCCGCGCGTCGCGGCCGCGACCAGCTCCCCCTTTTCATAGCGCAGCGAGAGCGAGAGCCCGTCGATCTTCGGCTCGGCGGTGAAGGCGATGCCGCCCTCCTCTTCCTTGCGGCCGAGGAAGCGATAGACCCGCGCAGCGAACTCGGCGACAGCCTCGTCCGAAAACGCGTTCTCGAGCGAGAGCATCGGCACGCGATGCCGGATCTTGGCGAACTTGCCCGAGGGCCTGGCACCGACCTTGCCGCTGACGCCGCCGGCTTCCTTCAGCTCCGGGAAGGCCTCTTCCAATGCGACCAGCCGCCGACGCTTCGCGTCATAGGCTGCGTCGTCGATGATCGGCTGGTCTTCCTGGAAATAGGCATCGTTCGCCGCCTGCACTTCGGCGGCGAGGCGCTTGTGCTCGAGCTTCGCCCGGCGCGGCGTCAGATCCGCGACGGGTGTTTCGGTAGCGGCGGTGTCGTCGGAGTCGCTCATGCGGGAAGCATTAGGCGAGAAGGCGCTGACGAGAAAGGGCAGCAGCCTTTTGCGCACCGCGGGTCTCACATCTGCGCGAAAGGCTGCAACAAATCCCGCCCTGGCGTGTATAGTCTTCGCACTGGGAATTGGAAGCTCGACGCCGGACGGCCGTTGACGCCAAGGAACATGTCGACGGCTTTTTGGCGAACCGGGCCGTAACCGGGAGATACGCCATGGCCGATCTTGACGGCACCCTTTATCACATCGGCAGAGCCGCACCGCCGCAGGTCCGCACCATCACGACGATGGACCTGCGCGATGCACTCTGGCGGGGATGGGAGGATTTCAAGGCGCAGCCGAGCCATCTCGTCTTCATCGCGTTGATCTATCCCGTCGCCGGCGTCCTGCTGGCGCAGCTCACCGTCACCTACAACATCTTCCCCCTGCTCTTCCCGCTGCTCGGCGGCTTCGCCCTGCTCGGCCCCTTCGCCGCGATCGGCCTCTACGAGGTCAGCCGGCGCCGCGAACAGGGGCAGGATTCGTCCTGGAGCCATGCCCTCGGAGTGCTGCAATCGCCGGGGATCGGGCAGATCGTCCTGCTCGGCCTGATGCTGACCGGACTCTTCCTGGCCTGGCTGGCCTGCGCCTGGCTGCTTTATCGTGCCGAGCTCGGCCTGCCGGCCGATGTCTCGACCGCCGCGTTCCTGCGCGCCACCTTCACCACCTTCAATGGCTGGGTGATGATCGTCATCGGCAACTCCATCGGCCTGCTCTTCGCCATCCTCGCTTTCGCGATCTCGGTGGTGTCCTTCCCTCTGATGATCGACCGGCATGTCGACATGCCCACGGCCGTCCGCACCTCGATCGCGGCGGTCGAGGCCAATCCCCGGGTGATGATGTATTGGGGCCTGACGGTCACCGGGCTTCTGGTGCTCGGCTGCCTGCCGGTGCTGGTCGGCCTCGTCGTGGTGATGCCGGTGCTCGGCCACGCAACCTGGCACCTCTATCGCAAGGTGGTAGGCTGAACGGGAAGCCGCATCCCTGAAACAAGGCAGGACATCGCCGGCTTGACCCGCGATGTCCTGTCTTTCTCAGCCGCTACCGCAGCGGGAACCTTTCGCCCCCGAATGCGGTTCCCCCTCTGACGCCGGGCCCTGCGGCCCACTCAATCAGGGGGTTTTCATGAACAATATCATCTACCTCGTCGGCCTGATCGTCATCGTCCTCGCCATCCTGTCCTTCCTCGGCCTGCGCTGACGAAGCCGGCCCGGATAACAGGGTGCCGAGACGAAGTTTGACGATCAGCCACGCCGCGGCGGCTTACCCTTGCCGAAGGGCTTTCCGGCCGGACGGCCCCCCTCCGACCGCTCCGCCTTCCCCGGAAAGCGCTTGGCCTTGGGATTGAACGGCTTCTTGCCCGCCGCCGGGCGCCCGTCCCCCCGATCCTCGTAAGCCTTGCGCTCGCCAGTCTCGCGGCTGGGTGCGTTCCGGCGCGGAGGAGCCCCGTCACGCTCCTCGAAACGCTCGCGGCCCCGATAGGGCGCAGCCGGCCGCTCCGCCCGGCCGGGCCGCTCGAATTTCCCGCCGCGCTCCGGCCTCTCTGCAAAGTCACGGCTGTCCGCGGCAGGCTTGCGCGAAGGCGTAGGTCTCTCCAAAGACTTGTCCTCGAACGACTTCGCCGCCCGCCGCTCTTCCGTCGCCGGCTCGATCGTGATCCGGTCGCGATCCGGCACCTTGGCGGATTCATAGAAGCGATCGGCGACATCGGCATCGATCTCGACCTTGGTCTCACGGTCGAAGATGCGGATGGCGCCGACCTCGTCGCGGGTAATGTGCCCGCGCCGGCAGAGCATCGGCAGGAGCTGGCGCGGATCGGCGCCCTGCTTGCGGCCGATATCGAGGCGGAACCAGACGGTGTCGCCCCGTGGGCCGCCGGCCTTGCGTGGACGCTCGCCCTCATCCGCCTCCCGGCCAGTGCCGAAGGGGCGATGCTTGGCGGCGTAATCCTCGTTCGAACGCGGAGCGGCACGCCGTTCGTCGCGGCCGAAGCCGGGGTCGCCCGCCTCCTCGGCCGCCGGCAACCGCGAGCGATACAGCCTGACGAGAGCCGCTGCGATCTCGCGCGCCTCGCGGCCCGCCATCAGCGCCTCGACCATGCCGGCATCGTCCTCACCCTCGTCGCCGGCCAGCAGCGGATCCTTGAGCAGCCGCTGCTGATCGAGCGCATGGATCTCCTCCGGCGTCGGCGGCCCGATCCACTCGGCCTCGACTTTGCCCTCCATCAGCAGCCGCTCAGCCTTGCGCCGGCGAGAGGGCGGCACCAGCAGCACGCTCACGCCCTTGTTGCCGGCCCGGCCGGTACGGCCCGAGCGATGCTGCATCACCTCGGAATCGTTCGGCAATTCTGCATGGATGACGAGGTCGAGCCCTGGCAGGTCGATGCCGCGCGCCGCCACGTCCGTCGCGACGCAGACCCGCGCCCGGCCGTCACGGAGAGCTTGCAGCGCGGCGTTGCGCTCGTTCTGGCCAAGCTCGCCCGAAAGGGCCACGGCGGTAAAGCCGCGCTCCAGCAGGATCGCCTCAAGATGGCGCACGGCATTGCGCGTGTTGCAGAAGACCAGCGCAACCGGCGCGTCATGGAAGCGCAGCAGGTTGACGACGGCGAGCTCCGCCTCCTTCGGATACACGCGCACGGCCTTGTAGGCGATGTCGGCATGACCACGGCGCGCGGCTTCCACCTCGATGCGCAGCGCGTCGTGCTGATAGTTCTCGGCGAGCCTGATGATCTCTTTCGGGAAGGTCGCCGAGAAAAGGAGGCTGCGGCGCCCTTCCGGAGCACTCTTCAGGATGAATTCGAGATCGTCGCGGAAGCCGAGGTCGAGCATCTCGTCAGCTTCATCGAGCACGACGGCCTTGAGTTCCGACAGGTCGAGGCGGCGGCGTTCGATATGGTCGCGCAGGCGGCCGGGCGTGCCGACGACGATATGCGCGCCCTCCTGGAGCAGCATCGCCTCACGGCGCGGGTCCATGCCGCCGACGCAGGAAATCACACGCGCCCCGGCTTGCGCATAGAGCCATGCCAGCTCCCGCTGCACCTGCAAGGCGAGCTCGCGCGTCGGCGCGATGATCAGCGCCAGCGGCAGCTCGGCGCGGCCTAGCTTCTCGGCACCGCCCAGCAGCGTCTCGCCGATGGCGAGCCCATAGGCGATGGTCTTGCCGGAGCCGGTCTGCGAGGAGACGAGGAGGTCGCGCCCGCGCGCGCCCTCTTCCAGCACGGCGCTCTGCACCGGCGTCGGTTCGGAATAATTGCGGTCGGCGAGCGCGCGCGCGAGCGGCGGGCTCGTGAGAGAAAAGGACATGCGATAACGGCCTAAGGGTTGCGGCGTAGCCGGCGAAACGGCGCTGAAACGTGGGCGATGGTTAAATGGCACTGACGGGCAGGCTGCACCATCGGATGGAAGCGGCTCATAAAGCAAAGCAGCGCAAAAGGAAATGCGGCATGCCCGCGCCGCACGCAGAACCGGGTCGGGCCGGATGCGCCTTGCCGGCGAGGTGGCGCCGACACTAGCTTCCCGGTTCATCCACGATGCCGAAGCGAAGACCACCCATGGACCAGCATTTCCGCCGTATCGGCCCCTACGACGTCTCGATCCTGCATGACGGCGTCTTCGAAGCGCCGCTCGACGTGCTGATCCATGCCGAGGGCGACGCCGCTCGCAATCAGGCGGTTGCGCGCTGGGGCAAGCCGAAGGTCAGCATCACCGTCAACTGCTTTGCGCTGAAGGGAACGGACGGGATCACCTTGATCGATGCCGGCACCGGCCCGTCATGGGGTGCGGCGATGGGCCATGCCCCCGCCGCGATGGCAGCGGCCGGGATGGCTCCCGAGGAGGTCGCCCGCGTCCTGATCACGCATCTCCATGGCGACCATGCGCTCGGCCTCTTCGACGGCGACAGCCCTCGCTTTCCCAAGGCCGAAATCATCGTGCCGGAAGCCGAGTTGGCCTTCTACGGCGACGAGGCCAATCGGGCGCGGACACCAGAGAAGAAACAGGGCGGCTTCGCCATCGCCGCGACGCTGAAGAAGCACTATGCCGACCGCATCCGCCTTGCTCCAGCCGGCGACGTGCAGTCCGGCATCACCCTGATCCCGCTGCCCGGGCACAGTTTCGGCCATAGCGGCTATCTGATCGCGGGCCAGGATGAAAGCCTGCTGCTCTGGGGCGATGCGCTGCATCTATCCGATCTTCAGGCCTCGGAACCGGGCATCGGCTTCGTCTACGATTTCGACGCTGCGACCGCCTTGGCCTCCCGCCGCAGCATCCTGGAACGCGCCGCGCACGAAAACTGGGTCGTTTCCGGCGGCCATGTCGAGGGGTTCAAGCGGGTCGTCGAGAAGGGTGCGGGCTACGAGCTGGTCCCGGCCTGATCGCCCTCAGCCTCGCAGCCCCGCCGTCTCCAGCAAGCGCCCGGCCGCCGCGCGCGCTTCCTCTGTAATCGAGGCGCCGGCAAGCATCCGGGCGATCTCCTCGCGCCGCGCCTGATCGGCAAGCGTCGTGACGCGGGTGACTGTGCGCGAGGCCTCGTCCTCCCCCGCCGATTTCGCGATCAGGAAATGCTGCCCGGCTTTGGCCGCCACCTGCGGCGCATGGGTCACCGAAATCACCTGAACCCGATCCGCGAGCCGCGCCAGCCGCTCGCCGATGGCATCCGCGACCGCACCGCCGACACCCGTGTCGATCTCGTCGAAGACCAGCGTCGGCGCCGAACCCCGCTCGGCCAGCACCACCTTGAGCGCCAGCATGAAGCGCGACAGCTCGCCGCCGGACGCCACCTTCATCATCGGGCCGGGCCGCGTGCCCGGATTGGTCTCGACCCAGAATTCGACCCGGTCGAAGCCCTCCGGTCCGCGGGCGTTCTCGTCGCTCTCGATACGGGTGATGAAGCGCGCGCGCTCCAGCTTGAGCGGCGGCAGTTCCGCCTTCACAGCCGTATCGAGCCGTGCCGCGGCCGCCTTGCGGGCTTCCGACAACACACGAGCCTGCGCGAGGAAATCGTCCTCCGCGGCTTTCAGCTCCGCTTCGAGCCGACCGAGCGACGATTCGCTTTCGTCCAGCGCCGCAAGGTCGCTTGCCATGGTCGCGGCGAGGACCGAAAGGCCATCGACCGGCACATCGTATTTGCGTCCGGCCGCCCGCAGTGCGAACAGCCGCTCCTCGATACGCTCCTGCTCGCGTGGGTCGTATTCGGCGGCACGGGTCGCCGCCGCCAGCGCCTCGCCGGCCTCTTCCAGCGCGACGATCGCAGTATTGAGCGCCGCAAGCGAAGGGTCGACCAGTTCCGGCGCCTGCCCCGCCCGGCGTTCGAGGCGGCGCAGCACCGCGGCCAGCGCGGGCATCGGCGAGCCTTGCCCGCCGACGGCTTCATAAGCTTCGTTCAGATCGCGCGCGACCTTCTCGGCCTGCATCATCCCCTGGCGCGTGGCAGCGAGTTCGTCCTCCTCACCCGGCTTCGGCGCGAGCTTGCCGAGTTCCTCGACCGCGTGACGCAGGAAATCCGCCTCCTTGCGCGCCGCCTCGACCCGCAACCGCTGCGCCTGCAGGGCCTGCCGCGCCCGCTTCAGCGTCTCGCTGGCCTCCGTCACGGCCTGCGACTGACCTTCCAGCCCGCCGAACCCGTCGAGCAGAGCGCGGTGCTGCGCCGGGTCGGTCAGCGCCCGATCGTCATGCTGACCGTGGATCTCGACGATCGCGGCCCCGATCATGCGCAGGATCTGGACGGAAACCGGCTGGTCGTTGACGAAGGCGCGGGTCCGCCCGTCGGCATATTGCACGCGGCGCAGGATGAGATCACCGTCGGTGTCGATCTCCTGCGCCTCGGCCAGCTTGCGCGCCGCATGGTCGAGCGGCAGGTCGAAGACGGCACTGACCTGCCCCTGCGCCTCGCCATGGCGCACGAGGGAGCCGTCGCCGCGCCCGCCAAGCGCCAGCGCGAAGCCGTCGAGCAGGATCGACTTGCCCGCGCCCGTCTCGCCCGTCAGGACGCTCAGCCCCCCATGGAAGCCGAGATCGAGCCGGTCGATCAGAACGATGTCACGGATCGAGAGCTGCGCCAGCATGGGCGTTCAGCACAAGCTCAGATCATCACGCGTCCTAGTGGACGCGATAACGACGATCCGTCTCATCGTAATGGCATCGGATTTGCCCGAAAAGTGGATGCCACTTTTCGGTTCGATGCTCCGGCCGGCAGGGTCCCTCTGACCCGTCATGCGTGCCTCTCGTCAGAGACTGCCAAGCCCGATGATGCCGCCCACCGTGCGCGAGAAGCCCTGGAAGGCGCGGCTGATATAGGAGCCGCGATCCTCGCGCGGTTCCAGGCCGCTGCTCTGCAGCAGGGTGTAGGCATCCTTGTACCAGGGGCTGTCGGGGAAGTTGTGCCCCAGCACGGCCGCAGCGGTCTGCGCCTCGTTGGTGATGCCCATCGCCATATAGGCCTCGGTCAGGCGCTCCAGCGCCTCCTCGACATGGCGCGTGGTCTGATACTTGATGATCACTTCGCGGAAGCGGTTCACCGCGGCGGTGTAGTTGCGCTTCTCGAGATAGTAACGCCCGACATTCATCTCCTTGCCGGCGAGCTGGTCCTTCGCCACCAGGAGCTTCTCCCTGGCGTCGATGACATATTCCGACTTCGGATAACGGGCGAGCAGTTCCTCGAAGGCCTGGATCGCCTGGCGGGTCTTCTCCTGATCGCGGGTCGTGTCCGGAATCTGGTTATAATAGGACATCGCCATGATGTACTGGGCATAGGCCGCGTCGGGGCTCGCCGGGTTCTGGGCGATGAAGCGCTTGGAGGCGGTGATCGCATCCTCCCATTTCGAGGCCTGGAAGTTCGTATAGGCCGTCATCAGCATGCCCTTGCGGGCATAGGGCGAGAACGGCGCGGACTTGTCGATATCCTCGAACTTCTTCGAAGCGCCCTCGCTGTCGCCGTTCTGCAGGCGGGCGAGGCCTTCGTTGTAAAGCTTGTCGGCCGGCGTCACCGGCGTCAGGTCCGGCTTGTAGGTCTCCGGCCTGTCGAACGGATTGAGCGAGGACAGTGTATCGCAGCCGCCAAGCAGCATGGCAGCGCCAAGCGCCAGGGCCAGACCCTTGCGCGGGGATACGCCGCGATGGATTGCCGGAAGGCTTTGCCGCGTCACGCTCACGTCGTCCGTCCTCTTTCGATCGTCTTTGCCTGCGGGAAGCATGCCTTACCTCAGACGCTCCCCGCGCGCCACTGCCGAAAGCCGGTCACGACTCGATTCCGCAGTACTGCGGCATCTCGGACAAAAACCGGGCAAAGGAAAGGCGAAGCTGCGTCCGCCGGCGCGATTTCAGTGGAGATCGGGCGCGTAGGCAGCCGGGGCCACTGCAGCCATCTGCACGGCGCGGGCCGGCGCGAACACCGGCTGGGATTCGACGATCGCGAAATTCGCGCGGTCGGCGAAGAGCGCCTCGAGGATGCGGACATTCATGCGATGGCCGCCGCAATAAGAGCGGAACTCGCCGATGATCGGATAACCGGCCAGCGCCAGATCGCCGATGGCGTCGAGCACCTTGTGGCGCACGAACTCGTCGCCATAGCGCAGCCCCTCGGGGTTGATGATCTTG
>JARYGW010000201.1:0-10814 GCA_033792295.1 Allobosea sp. | reverse complement strand
TCCTGTTCATGAGGCTGCTCCGGCTTGGGTAAGGCCACAGCTTACGCGGCGGCGGGAGCAGCCGGTCCATCCCATTAACGGAACGACCTCCGAACAACTGGCCAAGGTCGCGGTCACCTTCCGGCAGCATGCCGCAAATAACCCGGATGCACGCTTCCGCACCCCCCTGACGGTCGACGACGTGCTCTCCTCGGCGATGATCGCCTCGCCGCTGCGCAAGCTCGATTGCTGCGTCGTCACCGATGGCGGCGGCGCCATCGTCATGACCAGTCGCGAGCGGGCGCGCGACTGCCGTGCGAAGCCGGTTCATCTCGCGGGTTTCGGAACAGCCGTCGCTCGCACGCAGTTGAGCCAGATAGATCACGACCTGACGACGCCGGCCGCGATCTCCGGCCCGCGCGCGTTCAGGATGGCGGGCGTCGGCCATGCCGATATCGACGTCGCCCAGCTCTATGACGCGTTTACGATCACGCCCATGCTGGCGCTTGAGGACCTTGGCTTCTGCGCCAAGGGCGAGAGCGGCGCCTTCGTCGATGACGGGCATCTCGCGCTCGGCGGCATGCTGCCATGCAATACCGATGGCGGCGGCTTGTCCTCCAACCATCCCGGCAAGCGCGGTATCTTCGCGCTGATCGAGGGTGTCAGGCAATTGCGGGGGCAAGGTCCGGGCGCCCAGGTTCCCGATGCCGAAGTCGCGCTCGTCCATGGGCTGGGCGGAACCTTTTGCGCTGCCGCGACGGCGATCCTGACCGTCTAGGGGGCATCATGACCGCACTGAGTTCTCCCGTCACCGATATCGTATCCGACCCGTTCTGGCAGGGCACGCAAGCTGGGAAGCTGCTGATCCAGCGCTGCCCGATGACCGGGCGCCACCAATGGTATCCGCGCGCGCATTCGATCCATGCAGCCGGCGCGACGCCGGAATGGGTCGAGGCCAGCGGGCGCGGCACGGTGTTTTCCTTCTCCACCATCCATCGCGGCAACGGGCCGGTCGCGGCGCCGTATAGCTGCGCGCTGATCATGCTCGAAGAGGGTGTGCTGATGCTCTCGCGGCTCGACGGCTTCGCCGAGGACGAGATCCGGATCGGCATGGCGGTCGAAGCGGTCTTCACCTCGCTGCCGGATGGCACAGCGCTGCCGCTGTTCCGCCGTCGGGAAGGATAACAATGGCAATCCCCTTTCGCGACATCGAGGTGGGCCGATCGGCCAGATCCGCGCGGGTGACGGTGACGGAGACTCATATCGTGCTCTTCGCGGGCCTGACCGGCGACTTCAACCCGCTTCACATGGATGCCGAGTTCATGGCCGCCAGCCCCTATGGCAAGCGCATCGCCCATGGCATGCTCGGGCACTCCCTCAGCACGGGCATGCGCTCGGCCATCGACGACTGGGCGATCGAGGCCTTCCTGGAGACGCAGCGCCGTTTCGTCGGGCCGATCTTCGCCGGGGACACGATCCATTACGAGGCGAAGGTCACGGAGACCCGCGAGAGCCGCTCGAAGCCGGGCCGCGGGATCGTCCGCGTCGCGATGACGCTCAAGAACCAGCGCGGTGAAACCGTGCAGGAGGGCGAGGACGTCCTGCTCGTCGGCTCGGGCGAAGAGGGAGAGCCGTCATGACGCCACGCCGCCTCGAAGGCCATACGGCGTTCGTCACCGGCGGAGCCGGCGGCATCGGCTCGGCGATCTGCGAGCGCTTCGCCAGCGAAGGCGCGTGCGTCGTCATCGCCGATCTGATTCTCGACCAGGCGGTCGAGGTCGCCGAGCGGCTGGTCGAGCGGGGCCATTCCGCCCATGCCGTCGCGCTCGATGTCGCCGACCGCGAGAGCTGGAACACAGCGATCGCCGCACTGCCGGCAGCCTTCGCCGAGATCGACATCATGGCCAACGTCGCCGGCATCGTCCGCGACCGCTCGCTGACGAAGATGACCGATCGCGAATGGGACCAGGTGATCGATGTCAGCCTGCGCGGCACCTGGCTCGGCTGCCAGACCGCCTTCGCCCTGATCGGCAAGAAGGGCTGGGGACGGATCGTCAACACGGCCTCCACGGCGATCTTCGGCTCCTTCGGCCAGGCCAATTATTCATCGGCGAAGGCCGGCATCGTCGGCTTGACCCACACTGTTGCGCTGGAAGGCGCCAAGCGCGGCATCCTCGCGAACGCTATTGCTCCCGGCATCGTCGAGACCGCCATCCTGGCCGATGTGCCGACCGCGCTCCGCGAGAGCTGGACCGCGAAGATGCCGCTCGGCCGCACGGCCCAGCCTTCCGAAATCGCTTCGGTCGCCGCGTTCCTGGCCTCCGACGATGCGAGCTACGTCACCGGCCAGGTGATCGTCGTCGATGGAGGAGCGACGACCGGCGATTACTGACCGAAAAAATCAAGAGACGTTTGAAAATCAAACAGGGGAATCAGGCAATGACCACGATCGACAGAAGACATCTCCTGCTGGCAGGCGCCGCAGGCATCTTCGCCTCCGCCGCCCGCATCGTCCCGGCGAGCGCCGCCGACGACGCGCTCTATGCAGCGGCGAAGAAGGAAGGCGCGCTCAACCTCTACTGGGGCTCATACGAGCAGAAGACGATCGAGGAGCTGCGCGACGCGTTCAAGGCCAAATATCCCGGCATCGAGGTGAACCTGCTGCGGCAGGCCTCTCAGACGGTCTATACGCGCCTGCGGCTGGAGATCCAGAACGACGCGGTGCAGTGCGACTCGCTCGGCACCACCAACCTGCTGCACTATATCGACCTGAAGAAGATCGGCGCGATCCAGGCGCACAAGCCCGCGAATCTCGAAATGGTACCGGCGGATTTCCGTAGCCTCGACCCGGACGGCACTTTCCATGTCGGCGCCATCAGCCTGACCACGATCAACCAGTCGTCGAAGGTCGCAGCCCCGCCGAAATCCTGGCAGGCCCTGCTCGATCCGGCCTGGGCCGGCAAGATCACGACCGGCAGCCCGGCCTTCTCCGGCGACGTCGCGAGCTGGGTCGTCGCGATTCGCAAGAAATACGGCGACGACTACCTGAAGGCCTTCGCCAAGCAGAAGCCCAAGGTCGGCCAGTCGAACGTCGACACGGTGACGGACATCCTGTCCGGCGAGCGCATGGTCGGCTCGGGCGCCCCGTTCAGCTATTCGCTGACCCAGAAGGTGGCAGGGAACCCGATCGACGTCACCGTCCCGGAGGATGGCGCGATCCTGAACCTCGGCCTCGTGGCTGTGCCGACCAAGGCTCCGCACCCGAATGCCGGCAAGCTCTTCACCGATTTCCTGTATTCCTCCGAGGCCTCGCAGATCCTGTCGCGCAACTTCTGGCCGACGCTGCGGACCGACGTTGCCTGGGCCGAGGGACGCTCGCTGCAGTCGATCAAGTGGTATCGCAACCCGGTCGACAATCTCGCGGCCGAGGTTGCCGAGGGCATCGCCAAGTGGAAAGAGATCGTCGTCTGACGGTTTCCGGGAGACGCTGAGGTCTTCGCATCGGGCTGGATGGCGCAAGCCCTTATCCGTCCGATGCGAGACCGACCGCCCGAAAACCCGTCGGCGCATCGTCGCGCGCATGCCGAGATCGTGAGGGCAGCGCGCTTTGGCGCGATGGAGCTCCGGAGCGACCGGCGCGCCTCGGTTCGACCTCATATCCGGCTTGCGGTAACGGCGCCTGCCGGCCCAGCCAACTTCGGTTCCATCGAACTCATCCGATCATGTCCAAGTCAAAAGAGCGTCAATGACCCTGTCGTTTCCGACGATGCCGGCCCGATCAGCGTCCGCCGCCTCGATGCGCCCTCGCCTGCTGCGCTGGATCGTCCTGGCCCTGGTCCTCGTCACACTGCTCCTGCTGGTGGTGCAGCCGCTGGGCTGGATCCTCTTCAACAGCTTCCACGACGACGATACCGGACGCTGGACGCTCGGCAACTACCGGCAGATCTTCGCCTCCGCGGCGCTGATCCAGCCCATCCTCAACTCGCTTCTGCTGGCGAGCGCCGTCGCGGTGCTCTCGACGCTTCTGGGCGTGCCCCTCGCCTGGCTGGTAGCCCGTACCGACCTCCCGGGCCGCGGCTTCATCCGCGCGCTGACGCTGGCGGCCTTCGTCACCCCCTCCTTCATCGGCGCGCTCGGCTGGATCCTGCTCGCCGCTCCGAATTCCGGCTGGCTGAATGTCGGCTGGCGGGCGCTCACCGGCGCGCAGGGGCCGTTGATGAACATCTATACGATGTCCAGCACGATCTTCGTCTGCGCGATCTACACCGTGCCCTACACCTTCACGATGGTGTCGAGCGCCCTCGACGAAATGGCGGTGGAGCTCGAGGACGCGGCGACCACGCTCGGCTCCGGCGTCCTGCGGACCATGATCACCGTCACCGTGCCCCTGGTGATGCCGGCTGTGCTCGTCAGCTTCATCCTATCCTTCATCCAGGGCATGACGCTGTTCGGCGTACCCGCCTTTCTGTTGACGCCGAGCGGCACGCTCGTCGTCACGACGAAGCTCGCGGAGTTCTATCAGCTCTTCCCGCCTGCACTGTTCCTGTCGGCCGCCTATTGCCTGCCCCTCGTCCTCGTCACGGGCGGCCTCTTCTTGGCCAGGAACAAGATCCTCGGCCGCAGGCAATTCGTCACCGTCGGCGGCAAGGGCCGCGGCAACCGGCTGATCCGGCTGAAGAACTGGCGCCTGCCGGCCCTCGCCTTCGCGCTGATCGTGCCGGTGACCGCGGTCCTGCTGCCCTATGTCGCGATCGTGCTTGTCTCGCTGAGCAAGGCCTGGGGTCTCGGTCCGGTCCCGAGCAACCTGACCTTCCACTGGTATCGCTGGGCCATCACCGAGAACGCCGAGACCCAGCGCGCCATCGTCAATTCTCTGCTCTATGCTGGTATCGCCGCGAGCGCCTGCGTGATCCTCGGCGTCATCGTCGCCTATGTCGTCGAGCGGCGGGTGCTTCGCGGCGCCGGCCTGCTCGCCGCGCTGGTGACGATCCCCATCGTCATTCCCGGCATCGTGCTCTCGGTCGGATTCTGCTCGGCTTACGCCCGCCCGCCACTGAACTTCTACGGGACCGGCACCATCGTCATCGCGGCCTTCGTCGCAACCTTCCTGCCGATCGCCTATTCCCAGGCTGGTTCGATCCTGAAGGGGATCAGCCCGGATCTGGAACGCGCCGCGCGCAGCGTCGGCGCCAGCGAGGGCCGCGCCTTCACCGCGATCACGGTACCGCTGATGCGCGGCGGGCTGGTCGCCGGCTGGCTCCTCGTCTTCATCCCGATCATGCGCGAGCTCTCGGTCGCGATCTTCCTCGTCTCGACCAAGACGAACGTCATGACCACCCTGATCTACAACTACAAGGACGGCGGCAATTACGAAGCCGTCTGCGCCGCGAGCACCCTGCTCCTTGCCGCCACCCTGATGATCGTCGTGCTAGCCCGTTTCGTCACGGAGGGAGCGGCTCGCCGGCGGCGCAATGCGGCCAGCCTCGGAGAAGGCCAATGAGCGAAATCCACATCAGGCGACTCAGCCGATCCTATGGCAATTATCAGGCGCTGAAATCCTGCGATCTGGTCATCCCCGATGGCGCGCTGCTCGCATTGCTCGGGCCCTCGGGCTGCGGAAAGTCGACGACGCTGCAATTGCTGGCGGGCTTCGACACGCCGAGCTCCGGAGAGATCTGGGCCGATGGCGAGCTTTTGTCCGACGCCCGCAACGTGATTCCGCCCGAGAAACGCGGCATCTCGCTGGTCTTCCAGAATTACGCGGTCTGGCCGCACAAGACGGTGGCCGAGAACGTCGCCTTCGGCCTTAAGCTGCGGAAGCTCGGCCGGGCCGAGATCGAGGCCCGCCTGACCAAGGCGCTGGACACTGTCCGCCTGGGCGCCTTGCGCGACCGGTACCCGTTCGAGCTGTCGGGCGGCCAGCAGCAGCGCGTCGCCCTGGCCCGTGCCTTGGCCGTCGAGCCCAAGATCCTGCTGCTCGACGAGCCCCTGTCCAATCTCGATGCGCATCTGCGCGAGGAAATGCGTTTCGAGATCAGGCGCGTCCACGACGAGCTCGGCATCACGACGGTCTATGTGACGCATGATCAAGGCGAGGCGCTGGTCACCGCCGACAAGGTCGCTGTCATGCGAGCCGGCATCGTTCAGCAGTTCGGCTCGCCCGAGGAGATCTTCGAGAAGCCCGCAAACACCTTCGTTGCCTCCTTCATCGGCAGCAACAACGAGATCAGGGGCGTCAAGGACGCCCCGGGCACGATCCGCGTCGGGGCGACTGCGCTTCAGGCCGAGGACCGCAGCGATGCGGCGGCGGGCCAACCGGCGGTTCTGTGCATCCGCCCGTCCCGCCTCCGGCTCTGCGCCGCGACGGAGCCCCATAACAGGCTCGACGGCGTTGTGAAGCGCAGCGCCTATCTCGGCGAATATCGCGACGTCCTGATCGAACTCGCCGGGGGTGCCATGGTGCGGGCCTTCGTCGCACCCCATCAGCGGCCGGCGATCGGCGAAGCGGTCAGCGTGCATCTGCCACCGGTTGCGTGCCAGATCCTCGACGCGCCCGAATAGCCGCCCAGACCGACCCTGCTCAATCCGGATTTCGAGATGACCGAGAATCAAGACGACGCCCCGCTGTTGCGGCAGCGCAAGGGCGATATCGAGTGGCTGATCTTCAACCGGCCTCGCGTTCGCAATGCCCTGTCCGGGGAGATGGAACAGGCCCTGATCGAGGCCATCGACGCGATCGCACGGGACGGCAGCGCCAAGGCGGTGGTTTTCACGGGCAAGCGCGGCGACAAGCCCGCCTTCATGGCCGGCGCCGATATGGGCGCCCTGGCGAAGGCCACCAATCCGGCGGAGGCTATCGCGATCGAGCGGGAGGCGGAGACGCTGGTCGCGGCGATCGAGGCGCTGCGTATCCCCACGATCGCCGCGATGGCCGGAGCCTGCGTGGGCCAGGGCGCCCTGCTGGCCTCGGCCTGCGATGTCCGCCTTGCCGCGCCCTCGCTGCGTTTCGGTTTTCCGATCGCGCGGACCGTCGGCAATTGCCTGAGCCTGATGAACTATGCCCGCCTGATCGCGATGCTGGGCGAGGCGACGACCAAGGAGATGGTGTTCAGCGCCAGACTGCTCGGCGCCGACGAGCTCCTGGCCACCCGCTCGATTCGCGCCGTCGTCGGCGACGACGAGCTCGACGACAAGGCCCAGGAGGTCGCCGAGGCCCTGACCAAGCTGGCGCCCCTGACATTGTGGGCGACACGGCAGGCCCTGCTGAGGCTACGAAACCACAGCGTCCCGCCGGATGCCGACGATGATCTCCTATCCGCCTGCTATGCCTCGCGGGACATGCAGGAAGCGATCTCAGCCTTCCTCGCCAAGCGCGAGCCGCAATGGCTCGGCCGCTGATCCCGAAAAGCTGCAGAGCATGAAAAGAAGAGGCCGGACGCGATGTCCGGCCTCTTCTCGTATGGCGGTGGACACAAGCCTGGAGAGGCGGGTTGCGGGCCGCTCAGATCACCCCCTGGGCGCGCAGGGATGCGATGTCTTCAGGCGAGAAGCCGAGATCCTCCAGGATGGCGTCGCTGTGCTCGCCCAGCTCTGGCGGCGCCTTTTCCTCGGGCAGCGGCGTCTTCGGCATCTGGATGGGCACCCCGACGAAGCGGCGGCCCGAGCCGGCGGGAACCTCGGTGACCATCTTCCGCGACACGACCTGCGGATCCGCAAGCGCTTCGGGAACGGAATTGATCGAGCTCGCCGGTACGTCCGCCGCGTCGAGGATCTCGAGCCACTCCTCCCGCCCTCTGGTCGCGAAGAGCGCGGCCAGCACGGGCTCGAGCTCGGCATGGTTGGCGGCCCTGATCGAGCCGGTGGGGAAGCGGACGTCGGTGAGCAGGTCGGGACGCTCCAGGGCGCCGCAGAGCCGCTGCCATTGCTCGTCGGTATCGACGCAGACGGCGATCGGCTCGTCTGCCGTGGCGAAGGCCTGGAACGGCGCGATCAGGGGATGCCGGCTGCCCAGCCGGCGCGGCTCCTCGCCAGCGTTCAGATAGCGCGCAATCGCGTTCTCCATCAGCGCGAGCTGGCAGTCCAGCATGGCCACGTCGACGAAGGTGCCCTGCCCCGTGCGCTCGCGCTGCTGCAGCGCCGAGAGCACACCGACCGTCGCAAACAGGCTCGAGCCGATGTCCCCGATCGAGGCGCCGACACGCGCCGGAGGCCCCGCTTCTTCGCCGGTGATGCTCATCATGCCGGAGAGCGCCTGCGCGATCGCGTCGAAGGCAGGCTTGTGCTTGTAGGGCCCGGTCTGGCCGAAGCCGGAGATCGAGGCATAGATCAGGCGGGGGTTGATCGTCGCGGCCTCGTCATAGCCGAAGCCGAGCCGGTCCATCACGCCCGCGCGGTTATTCTCGACGAAGACGTCGGCACCGGCCAGCAACTTGGCGAAGATCTCCTTGCCGCGGGGGCTCTTGAGGTCCAGCGTCAGGCTCCGCTTGTTGCGGTTGACGCTCATGAAATAGATGCTCTTCTCGTCCCGGAAGGGCGCGATGATGCGCGTGAAATCTCCGGCGCCCCGCCGCTCGATCTTGATCACGTCCGCCCCCAGCGCTCCCAGCAGCCAAGTGCAATAGGGTCCAGCGAGCATATGCGTCGCATCGATCACGCGAATGCCGAATAACGGGCCGCGCGAGGCGTCGTCTGCGCTCATGGGTGGAATGCTCCTTGATCGATCTTTCGCCAGTGCGGCAGCGCGACTCTCCAAGAATGCGCGCGCTCGAACAATCAGCAATTTGGGACGCGTCGGATACGTCAGATGCACCATTCGCCGATTCAGCCTCCGTTTCGATGCCTCGGTGGCAAGGCTATGCTCTCGACCGCGCACCGAATCGTTGGGCTGGATCCCGGAGAGCCATTAGCAATGCCTCATGTCGGCAGGGGTGGAGCAGGAGTGGCCGTACGATCCGGCGACGGACACATGCGTGCATCATTTGGACCAATCGATGCGAAAGAAACTGATGGATCGCGCAGCTTCGGCGCGATAGGCCTCGCGGGCTCGCAAGGAGGCCTCACCCATGTCGAAGAACGCAGAACTGCTCAACCGCCGCAACGAAGCGGTGGCGCGCGGCATTGGCCATGCCACCCCGATCTTCGCCGATCGCGCCCTGAACGCGGAAGTCTGGGACGTCGAGGGCAAGCGATATGTCGACTTCGCCGGGGGGATCGCGGTGCTGAACACCGGGCATCGGCATCCCGCGGTCATGGCCGCGGTTCGCGATCAGCTCGATCGCTTCTCGCACACCTGCTTCCAGGTCCTCCCTTATGAGCCCTATGTCGCGCTGGCGGAGCGTCTGAACGCCATGGCTCCGATCGAAGGGCGGGCCAAGACCGCGTTCTTCACGACCGGCGCCGAGGCTACCGAGAATGCCGTCAAGATCGCGCGCGCCGCGACGGGCCGCCCAGGGATCATCGCCTTCACCGGGGGCTTTCATGGCCGCACGATCATGGCCTCGGCCATGACCGGGAAGGTCGTGCCATACAAGAAGGGGCTCGGCCCCTCCCTACCCGACATCTGGCACGTCCCGTTCCCCACCCCTGGAGGTGTCACCGTCGAGGAGGCGCTGCGCTATCTCGGCTTCATCTTCAAGGCGGATGTCGACCCATCGCGGGTCGCGGCGATCATCATCGAACCCGTCCAGGGCGAAGGCGGATTCCATCAGGCGCCCCCGGAACTGATCGTCGGACTGCGCCGGATCTGCGACGAGCATGGCATCGTGCTGATCGCGGACGAGGTCCAGACCGGCTTCGGCCGGACCGGCTCCATGTTCGCGATGGAGCATTATGATGCCAGGCCCGATCTGATCTGCGTCGCCAAGAGTCTCGCCGGCGGCTTTCCCCTCTCAGGGGTCATCGGTCGGGCGCCGATCATGGACGCGGCGGATCCGGGGGCACTCGGCGGAACCTATGCCGGAAACCCGCTCGCCTGCGTCGCCGCTCTCGCGGTTCTCGACGTCTTCGAGAAGGAGGGCCTGCTCGCTCGCGCGAATGCGATCGGAGAGCGCCTACGGACGGCGATCGGACGGATGGCGCAGGCCAACCATCTCCTTCCGCTTTCCGCAGCTCGGGGCCCCGGTGCCATGGTCGCCTTCGACATCCTGAAGGAACGTGGCTCGCCCGAAGCGGATGCCGACGCGACGCGGCGCGTCACCCAGCGTGCCTGGGAGAACGGCCTGATCCTGTTGTCCTGCGGCACCGCCGCGAACACGATCCGGATCCTCGTCCCACTGACAGCGTCCGATGCGATCGTCGACGAGGGACTCACGATCCTCGAAACCGCGCTCGCAGCTTGATGCGGAGCGGGATGGCGCCCGCCATCCCGCATCGGAAGGGCTCCGTCTCCAGCGGAGATGCTGGACCGGGACGCTCGGCCACGCGCCCCGACGGTCGACGATGCCACGAGCGCTGACGTCGGGGCCGGAGCTTGGCTCCGGCTGTTGTCGTAAGATCAATGTAGGGCCCGCGCGCGGGCCTGGGAGATCAAGACCATGGCCAACCACCTGTTCGACCTGATCCGCAGCCGGATGCCGGCGCCCGAGGCTCGCTTCGCCCTGCTCGATGACGGCCGGGAGTATCGTTATCAGGACGTGCTCGATGCCTCGGCCCGCTTCGCCAACGCGCTGGTTGCGCTTGGGGTGAAGCCGGGCGACCGCGTGGCGGTCCAGGTCGAGAAGAGCATCGAGGCCTTGATGCTCTATCTCGGCACGGTCCGGGCCGGTGCGATCTTCCTGCCGCTCAACACGGCCTACACCCCGGCCGAGATCGAATATTTCCTCGGCGATGCCGAGCCC
>JARYGW010000200.1:0-10873 GCA_033792295.1 Allobosea sp. | reverse complement strand
GTCTCATGACCATGCGCAGCCGGCCGCTATCGCGATTGGCCGCTCGCTTTGTCGAGATCGTCAGCAAGCAGCGATCGTGAACACAGCACATAGCCCGAGACAAACGTCGGCGAACAGAACTTCCGAGACGATCGCTCGAGGCTATGTGGCTCAATCGTGCCGCTCTCCCCGAAACGGAAATTCTTAGAGCACCGAGCCGCGATTCCCAGCTTCGGAGGGCAAAGCTCCATCCAGCTGAGCTATGGGCGTTAACCGTGCAGGCTGGATAGCCGATCCCCCCGCTTCGGCGATGCGGGATTTTGGATGTTGCGCAGTTCTCCGAAGGCACAGGTCAGAGGGGTCGTTCGCGTCAATTGCGAAACGGGCTCCGCGCCGCTGCGTGGAAGATGCATCTCCGGCATGCAACCCCGATCGGACGAAGGGAGAATCCGGCGTTATCGTGGCATCGACACCGTCCGTCGCACATGCTCGAGGAACTCACTTTATGAACCGACCAGACACGATCCGGCTGGCGACACTGCCGACCCCGTTCGAGCCACTGTCACGCCTCGCGGACGCTCTCGGTCGCACCGGCCCTGCCCCGTCGATCTGGATGAAGCGTGATGACTGCACCGGCTTTGCCGGTGGCGGCAACAAGGCGCGCAAACTCGAATATCTCGTTGCCGACGCCTTGAAGCACGGCGCCGACACGCTGGTGACCCTCGGCGCGATTCAATCGAACCACGCCCGCCAGACTGCAGCGGCGGCTGCACGGCATGGCCTCGGCTGTGTGCTGCTCTTGACCGACTCGGTCACGAACCGCAGCGAAGCCTATCGAACCAATGGGAACTGGTTGCTCGACCGGATCTTCGGTGCGCAGGTCCGCCTCCTTGCCGCTGGCGAGGACAGTTCCGCCGTTGCAGCCGAGACCTTGACCGCCTTGTCCGCGCAAGGACGCACTCCCTATCTCATCCCGGTCGGCGGCTCGAATGCCCTCGGAAGCCTCGCCTATCGGGATGCATTTCTGGAGCTGGCAGCGCAGGCGGAAAGCCAGAATTGCACGCTCGACCGTATCGTCCTGCCAACCGGCAGCGGTGGCACCCATGCTGGCATCCTGGCCGGGGTGGAAGCGGCTGGATTGCCTTGCCGCGTCCATGGCATCAGCGTCTCGCGGCCCTCCGAACAGGCCCAAGCCATCGTCTCCGGTCTGGTACGGGACATGGCCGCCCTGGAAGGCCGTCAGCACAGCAAGGCGACCGAGCCGGCGATCGACGATTCCCAAATCGGCCCCGGCTACGGCCAGCCCACGGCGGCGATGGTCGAGGCGGTCGAACTGGTCGCGCGCACGGAGGGAATCCTGCTCGATCCCGTCTATACCGGAAAGGCGATGGCAGGCCTGATCTCGCGTGTGCGAAGCGGCGCCTTCGCTCCTGGCGAAACCGTCATCTTCTGGCATACGGGTGGCGCGCCCGGCCTCTTCGCCTATCCCGAGGCGTTTATCGGATAACGAGGGCCCGCCGCTGAGACATATCGGCCTCCCTCCTCGCTCTTGCGACGTCCGGAACCGGGCTGGTCAGAAGCGGCTAACGTTCAGACGCTGAGATCAGTATTTGATCACGCCGAAGCGCCGGAAGGCATCGTGAATGCGGTCGGCATAGTCGTTGAAGCTCGGATAGTCGCCGAGATGGGCCGGGCGCGGACGAGGCAACTCGATCGCGATCTCATCGACGATCCTGCCTGGCGTCGGCGACATCACCAGCACGCGGTCGGAGAGGCCGATCGCCTCCTCGATCGAATGGGTGATGAAGACGACGGTCTTGGCCTGCTCCATCCAGAGCAGTTCGAGGTCGTGCCGGATCTGGGTGCGTGTGATGGCGTCGAGCGCGCCGAAGGGCTCGTCCATCATCAGCACGGCGGGATTGTGGATCAGCGCGCGGGCGATCGAGACGCGCTGGCGCATGCCGCCCGAGAGCTGCTTCGGATAGCGGTCGATCGCATGCGAGATGCCGAGTTTGGCGAAGAGCTCCAGCGCCCGCTCGCGCGCCGGCTCCAGTGGCAGGCCGCGAATTTCCGCCTGCAGCAGCACGTTCTCCATCGCCGTGCGGAATTCCAGCAGCAGATGATCCTGGAAGACGATGCCGATATCGGTGAGCGGCGCGGTCAGGGCCTTGCCGTTGACCAGCAGCTCCCCGCGGCTGACCGGCATCAGCCCTGCCGCCATCAGCATGAAGGTGCTCTTGCCGCAGCCGGACGGGCCGATCAGGCTGACGAACTCGCCGCTGCGGATGTTCAGCGTCAACCCGTCGACGGCCGTGAAGCTGCCGAAGGTCTTGATGATGCCGCACCCCTCGATCGAGGCGGCGGCGTTGGCTGCGGCGGTCATCGTGTTCTCATCCAAACTGGAGTCATCCCGGGTCTCCCTTCGGTCGCCCGGGATGACCGCCTCCAAAGACTCACGGGCAGGCCGGCGCCGAGGCGGGCAGCAGCTCCGTCGTGTAGTAGTCGGTGATCGGCTTGTCCTTGGGCAGGCCGAGATACTGGGTGAGCAGCTCGAAGGTCTTCGTCCAGTTCGCCTCCGGCACCTTGCCGAGCGAGGTCGCGCCGGGCGCGCAAAGCAGCTTGTTCACCACGTCGAACTGCGCCAGCACCTGCGCCTTCTTCACCGAGGGGAACTGCGCGACCACCGCATCCGCGGCGGCGTCCGGGTTCTTGCGGGCGGCGTCCCAGCCCAGCAGGCTCGCCTCGACGAACTTCCTGTAGAGTTCGGCATCCGCCTTGATCCTGTCGTCGCGGGCGATGATCGCGAGGCCGACCGTCGGCACGCCGACATCGCGATAGAAGATGTCGCGCACCTTGAAGCCGCGCTCGCGGATCTGGACGGAATGGAAATCGGCTCCGCCCAGGATGGCATCGACCTTCTTCTCCAGCAGCGCCCCGACGAAGGCGCCCGGGTCGATGTTGATGATGTTGACCTTGCTCTTGTCGATCTGGTTGCTGGCGAGGATGGCGTCGAGCAGCGTGGTCTGGGCCGTGCCGGGCTGGACCGCGACACGCTTGCCGACGAGGTCCTTCGGCGAGGCGATGCCGGAATCCTCCAGCGCGATGATGGCGAAGCCGTTGGTCTGCAGCACCGGCGCGATGATCTTCACCGGCGCGCCCTTGGTGCGCAATTGCATGGCGGCCGGCGCGTCGGCGAATCCGAGATCGGTCTGGCCGGTCGCGACCATCTGCGCCGTGGTGCCGGAGCCCTTGCCTTCCTCGATGGTCAGATCGATGCCGGCCTTCTGGTAGAGCCCCATCTGCTTGGCCATCATGAAGCCGGCATTGGGCGCGGCGGCGAGGAAGTTGAGCGTGATCTTCATCGGCTTGCCGGCGTCTTGCGCGAGGGCGCCGGAAGCGCTCAGCGCGAGGGCCGCGACGGCGCCGATCAGCATGCGTCTGTTCATCATGTCCTCCCTTGAGCCGGTTCGTCCGGCTTATTGGTGTGGTCTGGATTCAGCCCTTGCGTTGCCAGGGCATCAGCAGGACTTCGAGGCCGTCGACGATGTAGCTGAACAGGATGCCGACGACGCTCAGCGCCACCAGGCACGCGAAGATCAGCGGCATGTCGAGGAAGCTCGTGCCGCGCAGCAGGAGATAGCCGAGCCCCGCATTGGCGCCGACGAACTCGCCGACGATGGCGCCGGTCGCGGCGAAGACGGCTGAGACCTTCAGCCCCGAGAAGATATAGGTCAGCGCCGCCGGCACCCGGACATAGCGGAAGGTCTGCCAGGCCGAGGCGCCCATCGAGCGGGTCAGATAGAGCACACGCTCATCCAGCGCGCGGAAACCGGTCATGCTGGCCACCAGCGTCGGGAAGAAGCAGAGCAGGAATGTGAGCAACACCTTCGGGAACAGCCCGAAGCCGAACCAGACGACGAAGAGCGGCGCGATCGCGATCTTGGGTACGAGCTGGAAGAAGACGATGACCGGATAGATCGCCTTCTCCAGAAGCCTGACCGAGACGATAACATAGCCGAGCGGAATCGAGATCGCCGCCGCCATCAGGAAGCCGAGCACGACTTCGTTGGCCGTCACCAGCGTATGCTGGAAGATCTCGGCCCGGTCGGTCCAGAGCCGCTCGAAGAAGGCGCTCGGCACCGGCAGGATGTATTCGGGGATGCGCGCAAGCGGCACCAGCCATTCCCAGGCGGCGAGCAGCACGGCGAAGCTCATCAGTGGCCAGGCGACGGCCGAGCTCCAGTCGCGCAGCCGGCTCCGTTCTGCCGTGGCAGCCGGAAGAGCCGGTGTGGCGGCTCCGTCGCTCATGCCGATGCTCCTGTCTGTTGGGCGTTGCGCGCCGACACGGGTGATGCGGCCTTCGCCGACTGGATCTGCCGCCGGCGCAGCGGCCAGATCTCCGCCATCTCGCCAGCCGCCCGTTCAAGCGCTTCCGCGATTGCCGGTCGCCGGTCCTCAGGCATGCGCGGCAAGGGACCGGCGACGCTCAGCGTCCCGGCAATCGGCGCGGCCGGATCGGGGCCGGCGCGGAAAGTCGTCGCCATCGCGACGATGCCGATCTCGCCCTCCTCGACCGCAATCGCGAAGCCGCGCCGCCGTGTTTCGGCAAGATGGGCACGCAGAGCATCGATGTCCTTGAGCGCGCTCGGCCCGGTTCGATCGTCGCCATCGAAACCTCGGGAGAAAACGATGCGCAACGCTTCGGCCTCTGGCAGCGAGGCGAGCCAAGCCTTGCCGGTGGCGGTCGCATGCAGAACCGGACCGGCTCCCATCGGCGGTTCGTAACGCAGCCCTGCAGTCGCCCCCTGCGAACGCGCGATCCAGACCAGGTCGCCGCCGCCGACCACGGCGAGCCGGCAATATTCCCGCGTCGTGGCCGCCAGCCGGTCCAGCACGATCTGGCCGGCATCTGGCAGGCCGCGGCTGTCGAGATCGCGGAAGGCAAGCTGAGCGAGTTTCAGTGTCAGGCCATAAGCCCCGGATTGCGCATCCTGGCCGACGAACCCACGCTCGGCCAGCGTCGCCAGCAACCTATGCGTCGCGCTGAAGGGCAAATCGAGCCGCTCGGCAAGCAGGCTGAGATCGACGCCGTCCGGCTCCCCGGCCAGCGCCTCGATCAGCTTCAATGCCCGTTCGACGGCAGCAATCGTCACCTTGATGGCGTCCCTCGAATTGTTTTTGGAAATGATTTCCAATTCGGAATTGCTTTCCGTATATGAGTGCGGCGAGGCCGAGTCAACGCGCCTCGCGACGGCAGCCGGGAGGGCGCATTGAGTCTGGCGGGTGAAGGAGCGGTCGCGATCTGGCACGACATCGCGCCGGAGGGGCGCGGTGAATTCTATGCCTGGCACGGCCAGGAGCACATGCCGGAACGCGTCGGCATTCCCGGCTTCATGCGTGGGCGCCGCTACGTCGCGATCGACGCCGATCTGGAGTTCTTCAATCTCTACGAGGCGCTGAGCGTCGAGACGCTGAAGAGCCAGGACTACACCGCTCGCGTCAACGCGCCGACGCCCTGGACGCTGAGCGCAGTGAAGCATTTCCGCTCCGTCGCCCGTTCGATCTGCCGCGTCGCTCATAGTGCGGGGCCGGCCCAGGGCGGTCTCATCGCGACATTGCGCTACGACGCGCCGGAAGGCGCAGAACAGGCCCATCGCGAAGCCCTGATGCGCCGTTTCATTCCCGACCTGCTGGACAAGCCCGGTGTCGCCGCCGTGCACTTGCTGGTCGCGGATGCCGAGGCCAGCTGCGTCGCCACCGCCGAGCAGAAGGCCCGCGGCGTCGCCAATGCCGTGCCGCGCTGGGTACTCCTGCTCGAGGGCTGGGGCGACGAGGCGGATTTCATCGTCCTGGCCAAGCAGGCGCTATCGCCCACTGCACTCGACGCCATCGGCGGCGAAGGGCCGTATTCGCTCGGCCTTTATCGCCACCAGGTCACCCGCACCAAGACTGCCTGGAGTGCCGGCTGATGGATGCCCGCTACGATCTCGCCGGCCGCACAGCCATCGTCACTGGCGGCGCCGGCGGGCTGGGCCGCGGCATTGCCGAAGCGCTGCGGGATGCCGGCGCAACGGTGGAATTGTGGGACGCCGATCCCGGCAAGCTCGATGAAGCAGCCGATGAGCTAGGCGTCGGCAAACGACACGTCGACATCACCGACGCCGCAACCGTCGATGCCGCCGCCTCAGCCGCCTTCGCCGCGCATGGGCGCATCGACATCCTCGTCAACAACGCCGGCATCCTCGGCGAGGTGAAACCGATCTGGGAGACCGATCCCCGGAATTTCGAGGCGGTGCTGCGGGTCAACCTGTTCGGGACCTATCTCGTCAGCCGTGCATTGCTCGGCCGGATGCGGACTCAAGCCCCGCGCGCCGGCATCGGCGGCCACCCGCTGCGCGGCCATGTCGTCAACATCGCCTCGATCCAGGGCAAGGAAGGCATGGCGCTGGCTGCCGCCTATTCCGCCTCGAAGGCGGGCGTGATCGCGCTGACCAAAAGCACGGCCAAGGAAACCGCGCGGGACGGCATCCTCGTCACGGCGGTCACGCCCGCCGCGGCCGAGACCGCGATGGCGAAGGAGATTTCCGCGGAGCGCCGCGCCGACATCCTCTCGCGCATTCCGATGGGGCGCTTCGTCGAGGTCGAGGAAGTCGCGCGAATGGTGCTTTGGCTCGCCTCGGACGAATGCTCGTTCTCGACCGGCGGGATCTTCGACTTGTCGGGCGCCCGCGCGACCTATTGAGCCGAAGTGTGCCCTCACGCTGAATAGCTAGGCTGTGCGGCGTTCCGCGGAAGCCTTCTCGCGGCCTCCGTCCTTGATGGCATATCGGAAGCCAACGGCGAAGGTCGCAGCATCGCCGTCAGAGCGACAGCTGTGCTCCGGCTTCACGGCAAATTGCCTTGAGGGCGAGCAGGATGGCTGCCTCATCCGTTTCGATCCCATGGCGCTGGAGCGACGGCACCAGGATCGCGGCCTCCGCATGGCCCGAAGGCCCGATCACAGGGCAGGCGATATCCGTAACGGCCATGATGTCCCGGCTCGGCGCCGAACGGTGGCCGAGCCTCCTGATAGCGGTGAAAGTTTCAGTCAGCGCGGGATCCTCAAGCTGCCGCTGATCCTCGGGGCTCGCATCCCGCATCAGCGAACGACGGCGTGCCTCGGACTGGAAGGCGAGGATGAGCAAGCCCGAATTGGCGGCGAGGGCCGGCCGGCCGTAACCCGGACGAACCATGACGCTGGCGTCGAGATGGCCCGAGGTCGCGGCAAGAATGACGGTCTGTGCGCGACTGAGCACGACGAGATGCGCCGCCTGCCCGCTTTCCTCGCTGAAACGCTCCATCAGCGGCAGGACGATCGAGGTCAGTTGCCGCCCGCCCGGCGTCCGGATGCCGAGATCGAACAGCCGCCGCGAGAGTGCCAACCGATCAGTCCCCGGCTCGCGAACCAGATAGCCGCGCTGCTGCAGCACGAAGACCATCCGGAAGATCTCGCTTTTCGAGCGCTGCAATCGCTCGGCAATGGCGCGCGTCGAGAGCGGCTCGCCGACTTCCGCCAGCAATTCGAGGATGTCGAGCCCCTTCTCCAGCGCCGGCGCCGCGTAGGAAATCTTGTCGCCGCCATCCATGTCCGTGTCGTCAGCCATGCCGTTTCATTTCATATATGAAGCTTGACATCAAATAAGAACCCAACCTAGCCTCTCCTAAAAGAGGGGATCAATGCTGCTATCGTCGACCACCCCGCCTTGTCGGTCAGGTTGGACGAGACGCCATAGAGGCGCCTCCCGATGAAATACGGCCTGCAGTTTCGTGACGTCTTCGCCGCCTGGGATTCGATCCTCGACGGCGTGCTGGTCACCCTCTTCCTCTCGGCCTGCACCATGATCGGCGGGCTCGTCATCGGGGTCGCCTGCGCCGCGGCGCGCGCCTATGGGCCGGGCTGGCTGAAGCGCATCGTCGGGACTTATGTCGAGGTCATCCGCAACACGCCGCTGCTGGTGCAGCTCTTCCTGATCTTCTTCGGCCTGCCAAGCTTCGGCCTGAGGTTGGACGGCATGACCGCGGCCATCATCGCGCTCGTCGTCAATCTCGGAGCCTACACCACCGAGATCGTCCGCGCCGGCCTGGAGGCCATACCGAAGGCGCAGGTCGAGGCCGGACACTCGCTAGGTCTCTCGGGTCTTCAGGTCTTCCGCCATGTCGTGATGTTCCCGGCGCTCAAGGCGATGTTCCCGGCGCTCGCCAGCCAGTTCGTGCTGCTGATGCTGGCGACCAGCGTCGTCTCGCAGATTTCGGTGGAGGATCTCTTCCACGCCGCCTCGATCGTGCAGTCACGCACTTTCCGCGACTTCGAGGTCTACACAGTGATCGGCGTGCTCTATCTCGCCCTCGCCTTCCTCTTCCGCGGTCTCTTCGCCGGCATCTATTACTGGGCGTTCGTCAGGCGATGATCCGGACCTTCTCCTATATCGATGTGATGTACCTGGTCGCGGCGGCGCGCTGGACGCTCGCCCTGACCGTGACGGCCTTCGCCGGTTCGGCCGTGCTCGGGCTCCTTCTGGCATTGGCGCGCATCGCCCCGATCGCACCGCTGCGCTGGCTCACCGCCGCCTATATCCATGTCGTCCAGGGCACGCCGCTCCTGGTCTGGCTCTTCCTGATCTTCTTCGGGTTGCCGCTGACCGGGATTTCGGTGAACCCCTGGATCGCGGCAGCCGTCGCCTTCTCGATCTATGGCTCGGCCTTCCTCGGCGAGATCTGGCGAGGCGCGCTGATCTCGATCGCCAAAACGCAGTGGGAGGCCGGGGCCTCGCTCGGGCTGTCGCTCTACGAACAGCTGCGTCACGTCATCGTGCCGCAATCGATCAGGGTCGCGATCCCGCCGACGGTCGGCTTCCTGGTGCAGCTCGTCAAGAACACCTCGCTGGCGGCGACGATCGGCCTCGTCGAGCTCACCCGCGAGGGCCAGCTCACAGCCGCCGGCACCTACAAGCCCTTTGCCGTCTACATCACTGTCGCGGCGATCTATTTCGCGATGTGCTTCCCCCTCACGCAATGGAGCCGCTCGCTCGAGCGGAAGCTCGATGTCGCTCGTTGAAATCCACGGGATCAGCAAGAGCTACGGCACCGTCCAGGTGCTCAAGGACGTCTCTCTCGACATCGCCAAGGGCGAAGTGGTGGCGGTCATCGGCCGCTCCGGCTCGGGCAAGAGCACGATGCTGCGCTGCATCAACGGGCTCGAGCCGATCCAGGCCGGCTCGATCAACGTCGATGGCGTAAAGGTCAATGATCCAGCGACCAATCTGCGCAAGTTGCGGCAGGAAGTCGGCATCGTCTTCCAGAGCTTCAACCTGTTTCCGCATCTCTCGGTCAGCGACAACATCACGCTCGCCCCGCGCGTCGTGAAGAAGCAGCCGCCGGCGGAAGCCCGCGAGGTCGCACGCGAGGTGCTGCGCCGCGTCGGGCTGGAGGAGAAGCTCGACGCCTTTCCGGCGCAGCTTTCCGGCGGCCAGCAGCAGCGCGTCGCCATCGCCCGTTCATTGGCGATGCGGCCCAAGGTCATGCTCTTCGACGAGGTCACGTCGGCGCTCGACCCCGAACTCACCGGCGAGGTGCTGAAGGTGCTCGAATCCGTCGCGAAAGAGGGCATGACCATGATCCTCGTGACCCATGAGATGGGCTTCGCGCGCCGCTTCGGCTCGCGGGTCGTCTTCATGCACGAGGGCAGGATCCACGAAGAAGGCCAGGCCGCGGCGGTGCTCGCCCAGCCGAAGACGCCCGAACTGCAGACCTTCCTCAGCGCCGTCCTGCACTGAGGCACCGTTCAAGGCCAATCAACGAGGGGAGAAATCACATGCGTTCATTCTTTGCCGGCCGTTCCATCATGGCAGGCCTCGCCGCCCTAGCCATCGCCGCTTTCGGCACGGTCGATGCCCATGCCGACAAGCTCCAGGATATCCTTCAGAAGGGTGTGGTCCGCATCGGCGTGCCGCTCGACGCTCCCCCCTTCGGCACTCAAGACGCCAACCGCAATCCGATCGGCTTCGACATCGAAATGGCGGAGATGGTGGCCAAGGGCCTCGGCGTGAAGCTCGAGATGCAGCAGATCACCGGCGCCAACCGCATCCCGTTCCTGCTGACCGATAAGGTCGACATCGTCATCTCCGTGCTCGGCCTCACGCCCGAACGCGCCCGTCAGGTGATGTTCACCGCGCCCTACGCCAACACCTTCCTCGCTGTCTACGGGTCGAAATCGGCGACTGTGAGCAGCCCCGAGACGCTGGGCTCCACCCGCATCGCCGCGGCCAAGGGCACTACGCAGGAGCTGGCGATCAGCGCGGCAGCGCCCAAGGCCAATTTGATGCGCACGGAGGACGATGCCACGGCCGCCGCCGCCTACATCACCGGCCAGGCCGACCTGCTCGCCACCAACAGCATCGTCGCGCAGGCGCTCGCCAAGCAGAATCCGAGCAAGGAATTCGAGCGCAAATTCGTCATCCGCCGCAGCCCCGCGCATATGGCCGTGCAGATGGACCAGCACAATCTGGTGCGTTGGCTCGACAGCTTCATCTTCTTCAACGCGATGAACGGCGAGCTCGACCGGCTGCACAGGAAGTATCTCGACATGCCGATGGATCCGCTGCCGACGCTCTGAAGCCGCACAGCCCAGCCGGGCGCCGAGGGCGCCCGGCCCTCCCTTCCTGAAGCATCGGGCCTGCTTCGGCTCCGAACGCCTCGTCACGCCCCGAGCAAGCCATGACCAACCCAAGCCAGAAATCTGTCCCTCGCCCCTCCAGTGCCTTTCTCACGATCGATCCGGAGCGTGAGGGCAAGCAGCTCGGCTTCGTGATGATCCCGCATTCGCCGGATGATGATGCCTGGGGCGCGACCCGCATCC
>JARYGW010000001.1:0-101420 GCA_033792295.1 Allobosea sp. | reverse complement strand
GGCCGAGAGGTAGATTCAGCTCCCGCTCTTATAGGCCACGCCGGAAAAGCATGCCAAGATGTCCGAAGAATGCAGCATCGTTCGGACGCCCCTTGCTTATGTCCGAAATTTGCATCATATTTCGGACATGCTCGATCAACCAACCGCCGACCTCCGCCCTCGCCTTCTGGCCCGCGTCGACGCGAAGCCGAGCGAGGTCTGGACGCCAGGCGATTTCGCCGACCTCGGCAATCGCGCAGCTGTCGACAAGACGCTACAGCGCCTCGCTGCGGCCGGCGAACTGCGCCGGATCGACCGTGGGCTCTATGATCGGCCGCGAAAGAGCAACCTCACCGGCAAGCCGATGGTCCCCGACTATCGTGCCGTGATCCGAGCCGTGACGCGGCGGGACCAGGCCCGCGTCGTGGTCGACGGCATGACTGCGGCGAACGATCTCGGCCTCACCACAGCCGTCCCCGCACGCATCGAGGTCCTGATCGACGCGCGCCTGAAGCCGATCACGCTCGGCAAGCAAGTCATCCATTTCAAGTCGGCTGCGCCCAGCCGCCTGTATTGGGCGGGGCGGCCGGGTATGCGCGTCGTCCAGGCGCTTCATTGGATGCAGGACATGATGACGGAGGAGGAGGATCGACGGGTCGTCGAGAACCGCCTGCGCAAGCTGTTCGCCGACCCACAGCATGGCAAGGAGCTTCGCGACGATCTTCGCGCGGGTCTCTCAGCCATGCCGATCTGGATGCAGGATTTTCTACGGCCCTTGCTCGATACTGCCGACGCTGCGCCGGAGGATCGCTCGTGAGCAGCGCAGCCTTTCGCGAGGTCATCTCCGCTGCGCCCGGCGAGAAGCTCGACCTTTTCTTGACGACGGCGAACCGGCTCGGCGCACCGATCGGAAACATCGAGAAGGATTTTTGGGTCTGCTGGACCCTCAACGCCCTCTATCACGAACGGCCCGCCGGAGGTCCGCGCCTCCTGTTCAAGGGCGGGACGTCGTTGTCGAAGGCTTTCGGGCTGATCGAGCGATTTTCCGAAGACATCGATGTGACGGTCTTTCGCGACGATCTCGCCGAGCCCGCCTCCGTCGACGAGCTCGAAGCGCTATCGAACAAGAAGCGGCGGGCTCGACTGGACGCGATCCGAGACGCCTGTCGTGGCTATATTACCGGACCGCTGCACGGGTTCCTGACCAAGCACCTTGCCGAGGCAACGGACGGACGCGGCCGCGTCGAAATCGATGAGGCTGACCCCGAGGGGCAGACGCTTTTGGTCTGGTATCCCGAGGTCGAGCCGCGCGACGAGGCCTATGTGCGGCCGGCGGTGCGGATCGAGTCTGGAGCGAAGTCGGCCCTCGACCCGAACCATCCGAAGGAAATCCGCCCCTACATTGCCCAGGATGTGGCGGGCCTCGAGCTGGCGGTCCCGAACGTCACGACGATCAATGCCGAGCGCACGTTTTGGGACAAGGTCGTGATCGCGCACGGCCTGCGGCGCTGGTTTGAGCGCCGCGGCGAGCTGCGCCAGGCAGGCCAGCGCGTCTCGCGACACTTCTACGACCTCCATTGCCTTTTCGCCTCCGAGGTCGGCCGGTCGGCAATAGCCGATGCCGCCTTGGGAGCCGACTGCGTTCGGCACGCCCTCATGTTCTTCAACCGGCCCGACTACGATCTGGCGTCGGCCGCAACCGGGTCGTTCGCGATCGCGCCGTCCGCGGCCATGATTGACGCGCTCGCGCGAGACTATGCGAACATGACACCGATGATCTTCGGGGACGCCCCTCTCTTCGCGGACATTCTGACGTCGATGAAAGAGATCGAGCAGATGGCGAACGATCGAGGCCGATAAATGGTCGGTCGCAAATCGGAAGGCCCGCTCGGCGAGACACGGAAAAATCGGACGGAGCCAGAAGGCTAGGACCATCGCATGGCTGACATCCTGGAAAATGCACCGGTGAGACTGCCCGACCGTGCCTCGGTTGGAGCGGCCCTGGCGCGCCTTCCGGCCGGCGCCGACGAAGCCGCGCTCGCAGCAGCGCTGACCGAGGCGTTTCCTGGGTTCGCCTTCTTGGCGGCGATTGACGACGACCAGTACTGGCGGGTCGAGCGCTCGGTGCTTGCCGCCGACGGAACCCGGATCGCCGAGTACCGACCGTGGATGGAAGCAGAACTCGCCAAGGACAAGGGCAACGTCGGGGCTCTCTGGTCTCGGTTACAGCAGACCGAACTTCAGATCTCGGAATGGCACGGCAACAGCGTGTACGCCTTCGCGCCGACCGGATCGGGCGCGGCCGACTACGTGCAGATTTCGGTCGGCCGCGAGGTGGAGTGGCGTGCTGGGCCGATCGTCAATCCATCATCTCGCCCCTGGAGCGAGCTGGAGCTGCTTGATCCGTCATGGATCGACCATGACGCCAGGTCCGACGACAAGGTGATCGCGGGCCCGCTCTACCGTTTGAGCAAGCGTACCGGCAGCAGTGTCGTGCATGTCCGGACATTCCTCGCGCGGTGCGCGCGCCTCGAGCGCGAGAAGCGTGAGGCGCGCCGCCCTGAGATGGAACAGCGCGTCTGGATCGGCACCGACGGCACGCAGAGGCCCTTCCTGGAATTGCAGCCCAATTGGTTCGATGTGGTGCCGCGCGAGGTGCGCTTCTTTCAGGACTGGGAGGAATCGAGCGCGCGCAGCGCGCGCGTCTTCGAGCATTGGGCACTCGACATCACCGACTATGAGCACAACGGCCAGCGAGAGATCGGGTTCATCACCCGTCCGCTGCATCTGCCGAAGGAGAGCCTGGAGGCCGGCGATGCCTCAGTGCATATGCTGATGGATCGCACAGAGGCGATCGATCGCGAGGTCGGCCTTGCCTTCGGCTGGTACTTTCTCATGACGCACGGCAACCGAGTCGATCCCGATGTTGGCGACGCGATCGCGCAGGGCCTGCGTGACGCGCGTGTGCGCCTGCCAGACCATGATGCCAAGGTGCTGTTGCGGTGGGCTGACCAGCGCTACGGATTCTGACCGACGATGAATTGGCGGCTTCGCCCCGGCCATAAATACAGATCCATTTTGAAATCTTACTCGCTCGCGCCGTCGTCAAAATCGTCGGCCTCTCCGCCGGCGATCGGAATATCTCCAGCCAGCAGCTTCTCTTTGCTGAGCAGGCCGGCATCCTCGAGCGCCTCCATGTCCGGCAGGTCGCGGAGCGTGTCGAAGCCAAAATGCGACAGGAACCCCGGGGTCGTCACGTAGGTATAGGGCGCACCCGGCGTCGGGCTGCGCGGCCCGGCAGCGATGAAGCCGAGCGACCGCAGATGGCCGATGGTGTCGCGGCTGACCTCCTTGCTGAAGAACTGGCCAAGCTCGCCGCGGGTGATCGGCTGGAAATACGCGATGCACATCAGGATCAGCGCATCCGATTGCGACAGCGGCTTCGTCTCGGTTCCAAGCCCTGTCGCCGTGCGGATCGCATCGGCGAAGCTCTTGCGGGTGCGGTGCTGCCAGCCGCCGGCGACCGCGACCAGCTCGTAGGGCCGGCCGCGCAGCTCGCCGCGGATATCGTCGATGATGAGGTCGAGATTGCAGTCCCGCCCGACGACCCGCGCCAGCACCTCACGCCCGACCGGCTCGGGCGAGGCGAAGATCACCGCCTCGACCCGGCCCATCCATTCGCGCCAGCGAAGCTCCGGCGGCAGATCGGCGAGCTCGGTGTCAAGCTCCTGCTTGGCTCGCGCGCGCCGGGCCATGGTCAGAGCCCGTAGAGCCGGAAGGTCGGCCGGCCGGTGAGCTCACGCACGCCGCCGAGCGCGACCAGGCGCTCGAACAGCCGCCGGCTCGAGCGGTCGCTCGCGGCCTTGCCGGTCCTGGCCGCCTGCGCGTCCTCGCTGATGAGGATCGCCACCATCATGTCGGCGTCCTTGCCGCGCAGCTGCGGCGCGGCGGCGAGGAGCTTCTCGGCGCGGCGGGCGAGATCGGCGTGCAGGTCGGCCGCGGCCGCCGAGCCCCGGGCATAGGCCAGGTTGCAGGCGGCAAGCCAGCCGCTGTCGCCGGCGACATGCGCGGCGGCGTGACGGAAATCGGCGCGCTTCAGATGGGCGGCGAGCAAAGGCACCGGCGCCGGCCATTTGAGGCGATGCGCCAGGACCGCATCGGCGAGCCAGAGCGCCAGCGGCCGGCTGTCGGGCCGAAACCGCAGGCTGGTCGCCGCCACTCCCGCCGCGGCGCGCACCGCACTCCCCGGCCCTTTGAGCTGGTCGGTGGCGAAGGCAATGACGTCCTGCAGCGCGTCGTCGTAGCGGTGGGCCAGCAGCGCCGCGAGCTTGAGCTCCCAGTCGCCGGCGGCCATCGCCGACCGCTCGCTCAAGGCGCGCCAGGCCTTGAGGAGCTGCCCGGCGGGCCCTGGGTCGTCGCCCTCGCGGCGCAGATACCAGTGGTCGCGCAGCATCCCCTCGTCCTCGGTGCGGCCGTTCTGCTGCGCCAGCGCGGCGGCGCAGCCAAGCGCCAGGCGCTGGCGCCAGAGGGTGCCGAGCGGGTGCTCGTGGCGGGCGATCGGATGCAGCGCCGCCAGCGCCGCCCCGGCGAGAAACTCCGTATCTTCAACGGCTTCGCCGGTCGCGGGCTGGCGCGCCCAGCCGGGAAAGGCCGGAAAGGTCGGAGGGGGCTCGGGGATGAGTCGCGCGCGCGAGGCCATGCCGGATCGTATCCGATGGCGGCGCTTTCTGCCAGAGATTTGGCCGCTAACCGCCGCACCTGTCGCGACTCCAGAACGAACGATAATGTTGCATTATCGGACGTTTCTGACATTATAGAGAGAGTCCAACGAATCTGGGCGAAATCGCCCCTGGATCGCTGGAATTTGCGGCGTTGGCCCGTCAGGAATCGCCCCTATATAGCTAGACAGTCTAGCCAGGAGCACGCAGAAATGGAATGGCCGCTGCAGGACGCCAAGAACCAGTTCTCCCGGGTCGTCCAGAAGGCGCGCAGCGAAGGCCCGCAGATCGTCACCTTGCGCGGCGAGCGCGCCGCCGTGGTGCTGTCAGCCGCCGACTACGACGCGCTGCGCGCCGGCCGGCCGAGCCTGGTCGATGACCTGCTCGCCGGCCCGGACTGGGACGAGGATTTCGCCGAGGCCGTCGCCGCGCGCGCGAAGACGCCGAGCCGCGACGTCGCGCTCTGATGTACCTCGTCGACACCAACGTCGTCTCCGAGGCCCGGCGCGGCTCGCCGCAGGCCCTCGCTTGGCTGCGCTCGGTCGATCCCGGCGGCGTGCATCTCAGCGCCTTGACGCTCGGCGAGATCATGCGCGGCATCGCGCTGAAGCAGAGATCCGACCCGAAGGCGGCCGGGCACCTCGCCGAATGGCTGCGCAAGCTTCGCCACGACCATGCCGACCGCATCCTGCCGGTGACCGATCAGATCTCGGTCGAATGGGGCCGCATCGCCGCGATCCGCCCGCGCGGTGACATCGATGGCCTGATCGCCGCCACGGCGATCGTGCACGACCTGATCCTCGTCACCCGCAATGTCGCGGACTTCGAGGATACCGGCGCGTCGGTCGTCAACCCCTGGGAGACCGCGAGCTGATGCAGGTGATCGCCGAGCATCGCCAGACCGCGCGAGCGCCCCTACTCCTTCGGCATGAGGCCGCGTTCGATAAAGTGCCCATACATCTGTGGGTACGGCATCGAGGCCGCGATCGCAGGGTCCATCTGCTTCAGGACCACGGGCTCGCTTTGCGGGCCGGGCCAGAGTTGGATCCGATAGTGGTCATCGTCCAGCTCGCTGTCCCCGTCCTCAATTTCCCTCAAGCCGCCGTAGGAAACGCGGACCCGATAGGTGCCGGGCGCGAGCTCGAAGCGCTTCGCCTCCTTGAACTCGGAGGCCCCGTCGCTTCCGAGGCGCAAACCGTCGGCGCCGACGTGGATCGCAGCTTCGACAACATGCTCCCAGCCGTCAAAGCCCTCGGGTGGCGCGCGCTCGGAGATCTCGACGGTGAAGGGGACGTCCCATTCCCGCACCGTGAAGATCGTCAGGGCGCCGTCGCGAGAGCCGAGCATGCGCAGGCTTTCGGCAGGGGTCAGCTCGGCCGGCAACGTGCGCGCTTCGGGCGCTTCGCCCACGAGGTAGACGAGAGAGAACTCGGCGTCGAACACCAAATCATATCGGCGCGTGTCCATGTTGGGTCACTCCCGCAAGCGGATTGTATCGTCTCGGCCCGCCACCACTACCAGTTGCGCGCCACGGAGGTAAATTGATGACCGCGGACCCAGGCGGCGAAGACAACCGGATCGACGCAGGTGCCCCCTCCCCTCTCCCGGCTGTTTCGGACACAGCGTCGTCGTCCGTGCTGCCGGCTCATCTCGAGAAGCTCGCCGACCGCGCCCGCGACTATGTCGATGCTGCGAGCTCGGCAAACACCCGCAAGGCCTACGGTTCCGATTGGCGGCACTTCTCGGGGTGGTGCCGGCGCCAAGGGCTTGAGGTGTTCCCGCCCTCCCCTCAGGTTGTCGGCCTCTACATCACCGCCTGCGCCTCCGGCGCCGCCACGGCCGACCGCAAGCCGAACGCCGTCTCGACGATCGAACGGCGATTGTCGGCCCTGGCGTGGAACTACACGCAGCGCGGCACGCCGCTCGACCGGAGCGATCGGCACATCGCGACCGTGCTCGCGGGCATCCGCAACACTCATGCGGCCCCGCCCCGCCAGAAGGAGGCGGTCCTGCCTGAGAACGTCATCGCGATGCTGGAGACGCTCGATCGCGCGTCGCTACGGGGGTTACGCGACCGCGCCATGCTGTTGCTGGGTTTCGCCGGTGGCCTGCGCCGATCCGAGGTCGTCTGCCTCGACCTCCATCGCGACGACACGGAGGATGGTGGCGGATGGATCGAGATCCTCAAGAAGGGCATGATCGTCACGCTGCGCGGCAAGAACGGTTGGCGCGAGGTCGAGATCGGTCGCGGCTCGTCGGACGCGACCTGCCCCGTGGTGGCACTCGAAACCTGGCTGAAGCTGGCGAAGATTGGCCACGGCCCCCTCTTTCGGCGCGTGACCGGAAAGGGCAAGAACGTCGGCCCGGACAGGCTGACCGACAAGCAGGTGGCTCGCCTGGTTAAGCGGACCGCGCTCGCCGCCGGGGTCAGGGGCGATCTTACCGAGGGCGAGCGAGAGCAGAAATTCGCCGGCCATTCGCTGCGCGCCGGTCTCGCCTCCTCGGCCGAGGTCGACGAGCGCTACGTCCAGAAGCAGCTCGGCCATGCCAGCGCGGAAATGACTCGTCGCTACCAACGGCGCCGCGATCGCTTCCGGGTCAATCTGACCAAGGCCGCGGGGCTATAGTCCCCTCCCCCGTGTCCCAATCGATACTCAGCGCCAGGACAATTGATCCTTGGGAAGCCGACCGCTCGGGTCGATGACGTTCACCTGGTGCGGCAGATCCGGGCCCCACTCCCAAAGCACGAGGTTGAGGTCGTTCGCTTCTGCGCCCGGCGCGAAGCTTGGGACGCATATGCCGGCGAAACCCTGCGCCTTAAGCCGGTCATGGACCGACCACGATGCCGGACGATCGCCGTCGGCAAGAGCCGTGGCCCAGGCGCAAGCCATCTCATCGAGCTCGATCGAATACGCCGCCCTCCCCTGCTCCGTCGTCAGATCGGCGACATCCTCACAGTCAATCTCGTAGGAGCACAGCACGCACGGGTCGACCCGGTGCGCAAAGCCCTGATTGGCTTCCTTGATTGCCGTCATGATGCTCAAGCCGAGATAGAGCGCAGGAACGCCTTTCGGATTGAAACGCGCGCCTCTGATCGCGGCTCCGTCTCCCGATATCGGTTTGAAAGCCCAACGAGGATCGTGTGCCCGATAGCAGGTCGCGACGAACCTCACGCAAATCCGCCAAGAGCCATGTGATCGAGATAATCCCGAACAGCCGCGGCCTTACCCTCCTTGACCAGCGCTTCGGCGGTCCGCCCGCCAAACGCCGGCAGGGGCTGCGCACGATACCAGGCCATGGCCTGCTCCTTGCCGCCGGCCCATTCCGAGACGCGGCTGATGATTTCCAGCATTTCACGGAGCCGCCCCTGGGCCTTCCGCGCGCCGCTACGCTCAGCCCGATAAAGCGTCTCCCGCGCAAGGCCAGCAGTTTCGGCAAGCTGGGTCTTGGACATGCCGAATCCGTCGGCGAGCTGATTGATTGCAATCCGGCCTGCTCGATCCATAAACGACAGGACCAACGGTTCGGTCTGCAGCGGGATCTTTGCCACGTGGGACATCGTCGCCACCTTATGCCATATCCAGATACATATTCCTACGGCGAAACATATGACGTCAGCCAGTCGAATTCAACCCCGTCCAAGTGCTTGGCCGCCCTTCGAGATAGTGCCAACGACGTGGCGAGAATCCCTGCCGAGCCTGACGTCATTCGGCAGCATGCTTGAAATCGATCTCTGCGTTGAGATCTTCGCAGCTAGGTGCGACCTCAGCCGCCTCGACAGTTGCGATCTCCGTCTCGCTCAGTTCTACGGTTCGCTTGGCGCTCTTCCGGCCCTGCATCGGTAGCGTATCTTCGAAGCGCGTGTGCTGGCGACCATCGAGCTCGACAGCGCCGATGTTGGCGCAGGACCGGACTCTCAGGCGCAGGGGAATGTTGTTGCCCGGGCCGAGCTGGTTCATCAGCCAGCCGACGCAGTAGGCGTCCTCGCAAGGCGGGTGCTCGTGACAGGCCATGACATGGCCGGTGTCGCTCAGCGAATCCGGCTCGGCGATCGTCTTGACGAGCGCTCGATGCAAATCCTCGCTATAGCCGTCAGGGATGTCATGAGGGTTCGTCGACACCTTCCAAGGGCACTTCGCGCACTGGCGTACGCGTTTCAATCTCCAGGTCACCCCTTGATATCTCCGTGAAAATCACCGAAGCAGCGGCAAGATCGTCGCCGCGGCAATTACCACGACGATCGCGCTCCGGATGAGGATCCCGTTGATGCGAGCCATCGAGGCTTCCGCGTTTTCAGGCGTGCGCATGACAATCGCCTCCCTGTGGATGCCAGCTTCCCGCAAGACACAGGTCCGGACAATCGCCATCTTGCTTCCTGGCGCAGTTGACCCGGAGCTGTTGCCGGTCGGCAACGAGAGCGATGTCCCCGAGCAGCGTCGCGCTCATCTCGCGCCATCGACGAGCCGATAGCCGCGCCGGGTTTTTCTGACCAGCCAGTCGTCCAGCGCTTCGGCTGCCTCGAGAACATCGCCATAGAGATCCAACCGGCGGCGACTGGTTCGACCCCAGCGCCCCCATTCCCGCACGAGCGCCGCGTCCCCGAACAGCGTCGGCTCGATCGAGAGCACGTAAAAGCGCGCCATGTTGTGCTCCGGCTCGGTTCGATCCAGCACGAGCATCTGCAGGCGGGCCGGTGTCGTTTCAAGAGCGCTGTCCATGCGCGCATGTCACGCTCACGCATGGGCCCGGTCCAACACAAAGATTGAATCGATCTCGCGACAACGATTCACGCGCTTGATGGAACGCGCCACTCTAAGCACGCTGCTTCACGCGCTTGCGACTGCCGATCAGCGCCATCAGCATCGGCCCGAGCGAGAACTCGCCGGCCTCGGCCTTGCGTGTCAGCCCGCGCAAATAGCCGCCGGCACTGGTGATCGCCTCGCCCCGCTGAAGAATGGCCGCCACGACGACGGCCGCTTCGCCTTCGCCCATCACGGACTGCGCATCGAACCAGGCGCTGGGACTGATCCCTAGCATCGGCCGAACCACAGCGACCGCCGCCTGGAAGTCGCGCCAGTTGCTGATCCCGCCGCGGCTGTAGTCGATGATGTCGGGACAGGCGTCGAGAACCAGCCCCAAGGGATACGTTCGAACCGGCATCCGCTCCGGCTCAGGATCGATCACGACAATCGCCCCCGGGCTCTCTGGAGAGCAAGGTTCAAGATCAGTAAGGGGATCTGGTTTTGAATTCTGTATGTGACGCTCAGAATGAGACTCATTGCCGCTCGGATTCTGAGTTTTAATGTGATTTTCCAGCAGGTTGAGGATCTCGTCGGCGAGGAGCGACAGCTCGGTGGCAATTCCCTCGAGGATGGCGAGCGGCGCAGAGCGCGGAATCCGGCCGGCAATGCCCCGGTAGATCTCATGGAGCTCGGTCCAATCGGCCGGCCCCTGGCCATTCCGGCGCGTCGGAACGCCCTCGTAAATGCCGGTCGCGATCATCTTGATGATATCCCGCCGGCAGATCGTAATCCGCTCGCGGGCGAGCTTGAGAGCGCGCTCCTCGGCCAGGACCTCTTCCGCCAGCGCCTCGAATTCCTCGGCGCGGACGACGAGCGGAGCCAGGTCGAAGCCGAAGGCGAGCTCGATCTCCCCTGCCCGGTCCTTACGAGCGTACCGCTTCCCGTTCGGGCTATCGCGCCGAATAATCAGGCCGCAGTCGACAAGGACTGCGAGGTGGCGCCGCAGCGTCGCCGGCGGCATGCCGTGTGCGCGCAGGCAAAGCTGCTGGTTGGATGGAAACACGACCAGGCCCTCGCCCGTCAGAACCGTCTCCGGATGGAATGTCAGTAGTGCGTTCAGCACGGCCAATGCGCGCTCGGTCACGCCTAGCCGGTTCTTGGCTGTGCAGATCGCCCGAAAGATATTCCACTTATGGACCGCCTTTTCCGGCAGCCGTTCCTTGGCGTCCGCCTGGCTTGCTACATGGGCGAGCGTCAGCATTCGCCGCCCAAAGGGCGTCGTTACGACATGAGTTCGCATTCTCTTTCACCTATCGTTAGGCAAAAGAAATCCGCTCGCCGAAGGCGCTGAAAGTGCATCAGCACTTGACGGTGATTCGGGGAAATGCGATTCTCTAGTCGTCACACCAAGAGAAGGGCTTCCGGAACACCGTTTCGGGGGCCTTTTTCTTTTGCGGGCTAACCCTTTCCTTCACCATTGCGCTGCTGGAACTCGCCGTAGAGCCGCTCGAGGTTCTCGGCGATAAATCGGCCGAACTGGACGCTGTCCTTCGCTTTGAAGGCAACAGAAAACGCGCGTCCCGTATCGGTGATCTCGGCGGCAACACCCTGATCTCGGGCCTGCCATTTCTCCTTCGCAGGCTTTGCCGGCGTGCCGCGTCGTTGGCGCGACTTGGATTTCATCTCCGCCTGCGCGCGCTCGAAGCGAAGCTCGGACGACAGGTCACTGAAGCCTGGCTCTGCAACGAGAGACAGCGCGGCCGCACGGCCATCCGGGCTTTCAACGAGCTGCGCAAATTCGAGCCAACGGTCACGCCCAATGGTCTTGCTCGGACCTATCGCAACCGCCAACTCCTCCGGCACACGGCTTGAAACCGAGAGCATGCGCGTGAGCATAGGGGCATCGACAGACAGGGCCGATTGTATCGTCGGCCGTTCGTAACCTTGATCGAGCAAACGCTGCGCGAAGAAAGCGCGCTCGATAAACGAGAGATTTTCACGCGCGGAGTTCTCTTGCCCCTGCGCGATGACATGCTCATCATTCGTGATCGTGCGGACAACCGCTTTGACCTTGCGACCGAGCTCCCGGGCTGCGCGAGCGCGACGATGGCCAAAGACAATTTGATAGCGGCCTTGTCCAACCGGGTGAGGGCGCACCAATATCGGAGTGTCTTGACCGCGCCCGCGGATCGCCTCGACAAGCTCGTCGAACGCCGCATCATCTTCCATTCGGTCCGCTACGAAGGAGTTATCGATCAGATCGGGATCGATCTCGATGACGGACTCGCCCTCGACAATCTGGTCGGCACGGGCAGCCTTTTCAGCAAGCTCCCCGATCGATGCCAATATGTTTCGGGTGGCACCTTGTGCAGTGTAGCCTCGCGGCGCCGGGCGGTCGCTTTCACGCCCGTCGGCCTCCTTGATGTTCCGGAAGATATCGCGGCGAGCCATAACGGAAGTCCCACATCCCTATAAAGCGTTGATCCTACGTGCAAAACTTCAGTTCTGTACGGCTGACAATTCCATTCTCACGGCGTTCTGCCCCAAGCGCCGAGAACAAGTTCCGCCACCTCGCCATTTACAGCATCAAGCGATTCCCGAGCCCGGTCGTAGGTCGCCGAAACGAATTTCGTCCGCTCAACCTCGTAGAGCGACTGCTTGGTCAGCCCGGCATCCGAGATCGCGGTCGATTTCACCATCGGATTCTTCATCATCTGCCGCGCGAACATCGACTGCATCAGACCGACCATCTCCTGCTGCGGCACATCGCCGGGCTCATAGCGGGTCACGAGATAGCGAAACCAGTCGAGAGAAACCGTCGCCCCCGCCGTTTCGATGCTCTTGAGAATCTCGCCGAGCATCAGGAGGAACTGGCTCATCGACATGACGTCGAGCATCTGTGGATGCACCGTGATCAAAACCGCTGTAGCAGCCGCGAGCGCTGTCAAGGTCAGGTAGCCAAGCTGGGGAGGGCAGTCGATGATCACTACATCGTAGTCGTTATCGACCTCGCGAAGCGCCGCGCCGATGCGCGTGTAAAAGGATTTGCCCGCAGAGGGGTCTTTCGCATGCATGGCGACGGGCGTCTCGTACTCGAATTCCTGGAGCTCGAGATTTGCGGGAACGATGTCCAGCCCCGGAAAGTTCGTGGCCCGCCGAACCTCTGTTATCGACAGCCGTTTCTCGTCGTAGCGCAGGGCATCGTAAAATGAGGGGTTCCCGTCGAGCTCCGGCTGAATGCCGAACAACGCTGTCAGCGAGGCTTGAGGGTCCAGGTCGACTGCGAGGACGCGAAAGCCACGCAGAGCGAGATACTCCGACAAATGCACGGCAGTTGTCGTCTTACCTGACCCCCCTTTGAAATTGACCACCGACACAACCTGGAGCTTCTCGCCGGGGCGGCGACGGGGCGAACGGTCGAGGAGGTCCCGCAGCTCGTTCATCTGCTCTGCGGTGTAGTAGCGTCGGCCAGTCGGCGTGACGAACGGCTCGGAGCCCTTGCCCTGCAAATGAAGCTTCTTAATGTAGCTCTGCGAGACACCAACAAAATCGGCGGCTTCCGCAAGACTGAAGCGACGCAACGTCTTTTGGGCATCTGGTGGAAAGCTCTCCATGCGCAACATGTCGAGCCGCCGCGAAATCTCACGGCTTTGCTGCAAGATGGTATCAGAGAAGCCGAACTCCGGCATCTGAACGGGCAGAGTCGCGCTCATCAGGCTCTCGCGGACTAGAAACGATAAATTCCCAATTTTTGGAAATTATCGGGAATATCCCGCGATTCTAAGCGCCCGGCAAGGGAATTTGGGTTAATGAAAGGTTAATGTCGATAGCGTCCGATCGGCTCGTTAGCCGTGGAAGCGGCCATTTTTTGTTTTAGAACAACAAGATACGTTACCAGTAGGATGCATTGCTATCGATGGAGCGCTAACACTTTTATCAGGCCCATGGCCTCGTGCAGGCCTCGGCGACTAGAGGGATTGCCAATCCACCAAGCCGACTCACCGACCTCTCTCGAGAATCGCACTACCGCGAATTCCTGAACTGGGACGTCACGGCCCGCAACGGTCACGAGAGCGATGCCTCCGACGACCGCCCCATCCGACCGACATCCTGGTGCTCTCGGGATGGAACAAGGTCGTCGGTTCGGTCCAACTGTTGCCGGCGACCAGCTCTACGCTGCTCGGCGCCCTGTTCCCCGTGATCGGCAACTCAGGCTTGTTGAAGCCGCACGCGACCATCGTCGAGAGCTCGCGCTTCTGCGTCGACACCTCCCATGAGATCGGGAGGGCAGGGGAGGTGTTGCATAACGCGACCTGGACGATGTTCGCCGCGATCATCAAGTCGTCGATGTCCGGGCTATTCCGTGCTCGTCAAAACAACGGATCTGCGCATCGAGTGAATCCTGCGCCGCGCCGGCTGGCCGATAACACGGATCCGAGAGCCCAAGGCGGTCGGAACACGACGGCTGTCGTCGGCCTTTTGCCGACGGACCTCACAAGCCTCGAGCGCGTTCGCCCGGTCGGCTATCCCTCGATGATCGGCACGATCGCGCGGGCGGCCTGACGAGTCGTCGTGACGTTGACGCAATTGCGATCCCATCCGCACCTGATCGGGAATTACAGGAGGCTCCCGAAGACCAGCTCTACGTCGTGGCAGAGGATGCGACGGTCGCCGAGATTATGCTCAACCTGACGGCAGGTTTCTCATCGAACGGCTCGGCCGCGGCATGGCGCCAACCGGCGAGATGTCGCCGGCCACGACCGAGATCGTCATCTGCAGCGCCGGAGTCGGCTGGCAACAGGAGAAAATCACCAACCAGAGGGGAGGGTGAGCGCGATGTTGAAAGCTCCCACCTCCGTCCAGCCGGCCCGCGCCGCCACGCCCCTTCTCGCCGCCGCCCTTCTTTCGGATGCCAGACATTCGGTTCGGACGGCGTCACCAGCAGCAGCGCACCAGCTGAATTGCCGGCGTCAGCCGCCCCGGCCGTGGCTGGCGACCTCGTACCGCGGCTGGTCGAGCAGATCGGACGGGGCACAGCCACGATCGTGTTGAAGCCGGATAGCTCGACCCTTGGTAGCGCGCTGGAAACCTCGCTCAGAACCTGGGGCTATGCCGTGACAAGCGATCAGGATGCGAAGAAGTACGCCAGGGCGATCGGGCTTGCCTATGTCCTCGCGCCGGTGGACGAGCAGGTACTAGCCGGCTGTCGACGCGAACTGTCGAGATCGGCCGCATCTACATGACGACAGGCGCCGGCGCGGCTCCGGCAAGCCTGGTCTCAATTATGAAGTGCGGGTGAGGGGAGGGGCCGTGGTTCAGTCTGCGAACCTCGGCGGGGCGCCGGGCGGGGCCTGGCACAGGGCGGGAGGTCCGTCACCTCAGCCGTCTGCCGATCATCATCGCGATCTTTCTCGTGGTGCTCTTCTACGGCCTGAGCTCGCACGGTGTGATCTTCCAGAATGCTCAGGATGGCAGCGGTTTGGGCGGCTCGCCCCCTCGACCTTGAGCGGTCAGCTCAAGCGCGTCGTCACCGACGGTATCATCGGCGATCCGACGCAGCAGACAGTCGTCGCCCCACCTCCAAGCGAATCGCGGAAGGAGCAGTAGGATACTTTTAGTCAACTAACAAACCGGCGAAGAACCTCAGCGAACGGCTCGACGTTGCAGATCGGCGGCATGGCCGGTATGGACGCCGAGGGCTATGGCGGCTTCAACAACAGGGTCGATAACCGCTATCTGAAGACCTTCGGTTCGGCGATCATGGGCACCTGCATGGACATGGCCATCCCGAGGAACTCGAGCGAGTCCAACCAAGCGATCGCCTCGATGCCGCCCGGCGGAATTTCGCCGAGACTTTAGGACGCGTGGCCGACGATCAGCAAGAACCTTGACGTCCAGCTGGTGCTCGAGATCAGGCCTAAGACCGGGCTCCGAGCAGCTGCGTTATCGCTCGCAGCAAGCGAAAAATAATCGTTGCCGCTATTGCGTCCGTGATGGGAACTGGATGCGACAGTAGCGAGATTGGGTGAAATGGCACAATCCGACGGGGTTTCAACTATCGGCTTTCTCGGGCTCGGATCGCTGGGTGCCCCCATCGCGACGAGGCTGGCGATGGCCAGACCGGTCGTAGCGTTCGACCCCGATCCTACGCGGTTCGATGGTCTTCCGGCGAGTATCGAGCGGGCCAAGTCGCCAAGCGCGGTCGGCGACAGCGCCGACATCGTATTCGCGTGTCTTGCCGCGGAGAGGCATCACCATGACGCCTTACTGGGTCCTGTGGGCCTGTTACACGGCAAGCGGCGGAGGCTATACGTCCACTTGGGGACGAGCGGGTCCCCATTCGTCGCGTGGCTGGCGGAGGTGTTGGTCAAGAATGGCATCGAGACCTTGGATGCGCCTGTTACGGGCGGCCCACCGAAAGCGCGCTCGGGAGAGTTGACCTCGGTCGTCTCGGGCAAGCCGGCACATCTCGCCGACGTGCGAGAGGCGCTCGGCCTCTACAGCAACAAGGTTGTCGTGGTCGATGAGGCACCCGGCCGGGCGCAGACATTGAAGCTCGTCAACAACGCGATCGCCCTGGTCAACCTTGTGGCGGCCTGCGAGGCCATGGTCGTCGGCGCCAGAGCCGGGCTGCCCGCCGGGGCGATGCTGGAGGTGATCAACAGCGGGAGCGGCCGTAACAGCGCGACGTGCGATAAGGTCCCCACCCACATCCTCCGGGGCACCTTCGACTTCGGTGCGAGCTTAGACGTCGTGATCAAGGATTTGGAACTCTTTCTGGCTGAGCCGGCCGCAGTCAGCAGCGCCCTGATCGAGACGTGCCGCAGCGCCCTGGAAGCCTACAGACGAGCCAAGTCTGAGGGGGTCGAAATCGACGACCTAACGGCCGTCGTGCGCCCGATGGAGCGCCGGGCTGGCATCGAGCTGCGCGCATAAGGCTCAGGCCAGCATCAGGACCTCGCCCATCCCCCAGCCGCTGGCGTTCTCGCGGTAGATCGACAGGAAAGTTGAGATCAGGAGCGCATCCAGGGCCGGGTCCATGTCATAAGCGCGTATCGCATACAGTGTCCTTTCCAAGGCGGCGTCCGGGATGCGCGAGGCGGTCAGCCTCTCCGCCGCGACGTCCTCGTAGACGCTGCCCAGCGGAAGGATGGCCGACGCCAGACCGCGCGAGACAAGCTGCTTGATCGCCGTAAGTGAATGGACCTCGTAGGCGACATTCAGCGAGAGCCCGGCGGCGGAGGCGCTGTCCTCAACCATGCGGCGAACGACATCGTCGCGATCAGGCATTGCAAATCGGCCGCTGAGCGCATCGCGCAACGAGACGGACTTCTCGGATCGGGTCGCGTCACTAGGCGCACGTATGAGGAAGAGGGAATCCTTCAGGAGCGGCGAGCACCGATAAGACCCGCTTATCTCCGGCTTGAAAGCGAAGGCGAGGTCCACTTTGCCATTGGGCAGCCCCGCCACCATCACATGGCTGAGGCCCTCGGCGAGCTGGAGGTTCACGTTTAAGGGAGAGCGTGCGATTGCCTGGATCAGGTCGGCTCCCATCAGCATCGTCATACTCGGGGTGAGGCCGACCGTCACGGTTCTCCGGACCGCATTATCCCGGAAGACGGCGAGAGCGCTCCGTATTTCTCTTCGGCCGTCGAGCGTCCGCCGAGTCCAGTCCAGAAAGATCCTACCGGCATCCGTGGGGGCCACGCCGCGGCTCGTCCGGCTGAGCAAGGGACAGCCCATCTCGTCCTCCAGCTGGCGAATCTGCAGTCCCAGAGCCGTCTGGGCCACATTGAGCGTAGACGCGGCCTGCGTGATGCTGCCGAGCTCGCACACGCGTTCAAAGCATTCAAGTTGGCGGAACCTCATGTCGATTTCCCTTCCCGGGCGGAGCGTTCGGAGCCGGGGGTCCTGCGCCACGTTCAGGCGATGGCATATCGCGGGTAGAAATGGCGAGCGATTTTTTTGCTGACTGCGAGGGTGAAACAGTCTTTGTGACGAATGAAGCGATGCTGCACATTCCGGAGAAGAGGATGGCTGACGCGGCCTCTTAGCGCCAGGAATGAGATTTTCCGCTAGTGCGGCCGCACATCTCAGACCGGAAGGAGAATAGTGCAGATGAGCGTAGCGCTCGCTTCTGACGCTGGCGCGGCTGAGCCGTCGCACCGTGGGATTCTAGAAGACGTCCTTGACGACCTGGTCGTGTCGAACCGGATACTTGCCCGCGAAGGCGTCCTTGATGGCTTCGGCCACGTAAGCGCCCGGCATCCATCCGAGCCGGGCCGATATTTCATCTCCCGCTCGCGCAGCCCGGCGCTCGTCGAGCGAGCCGATTTGGTGGAACTCGACCTAGACGACCGCCCGGTCCGCGACACTGGCGCAAAACTCTATGCAGAGCGCGTGATCCACGGCGCCATATATCGGGCGCGGCCAGACGTGATGTCCGTTTGTCACCATCACGCTCCAGCGGTCGTCGCATTCTGCATAGCCGGCCTCGACATCGTGCCGGTCTGCCATCTTGGTGCGGTGATCGGACAGCGGGTGCCAGTCTGGGACAGCCGGGACGATTTCGGCGACACTGACTTGCTGGTGCGGACGGTCGACCAGGCCGAGTCGCTTGCGGCTGCGCTCGCCGACAACTGGGTGGTGACGATGCGTCGCCACGGTGCGACCGTAGTCGGCCGCTCGGTTCGTGAATTGACATTCCGAGCGGTCCACCTGCGGCTCAACGCCGAGCTTCAGTTTCGGGCGTCCACGATCGCGCCTTTGTCCCCTCTGACGAGCGGGGAGATCGAGCTCTCCAGTCGAGTTAACCTGTCAGAGGACGTCATTGGGCGAATCTGGGAGTACTGGTCGGCTGACATCTGACGTCGCTCCACGAACAACCAAGCAAAACACCGAGGGAGGAAGAAAATGCAGTTCATGAACAGACTGCGCGGGCGGTGCCTGTCGTTGGGCCTGGCCATCTGCGCCATGGGCGTGGGCACGCTGCGCGCCGAGGAGATCGTCGTCAGCAATTATGGTGTTTCCGCCAGCGGCATGCCGTTCGCGGTCGCTATGGAAAAGGGCTTCTTCGACGGCAATGTGACGGGGATCCTATCCTCTCAGGGAGGTGGCACGACCGTGCGCAACCTGCTGGCCGGCGACATCGCCTATGCCGAGGTAAGCCCGATCGCCGTAGCAACCGCGATCAGGCAAGGGGCTGCGCTTAAGATCATCAGCAACAACGTCCAGACCGTTTCCGAATTCGGCTGGATGGTGAAGAAGGACTCGCCGATCAAGTCGGTCGCCGATCTGAAGGGCCGCAAGCTGGGTTATTCCAGCCCGCGCTCGGTCAGCCAGGCCTTGGCCATGCTGATCGTCGAGAAGGCCGGGCTTAAGCCATCCGACGTGGAACTGGTCATGACCGGAGGGCTCGGCGAAGCCCTCGTTGCATTGGATCTGGGCGCAATTGACGTCGCGCCCGCGACCGAACCGCTGCTGTCCAAATATCGCGAGAAGTACCGGATCATCGCGACCGCGGACAAGCTGTTCCCTTCGATGAGCAACGTCGTCGGCGTGACGACGCAGGCCGCGGCTGGAAAGCGCGGAGACTTTTTGCGCGCGATTGTGGCCGGCCGGGCAAAGGCCGTCGCCTTCATGAACGAACACCCCGAGGAGGCCGCGGCGATCGTGGCGAAAGTCTACAAGCTGGAGCAGCCGATCGCCCTTCAGGCGGTCAGGCACCTGGTCGAGGCCAAGGACGGGCTTCCCTACTGGAGCACGGGCAAGTTCGATCTCGCTGGGCTCAAGGAGATGTGGCGAGCCCAGATCCTGGTCGGCGCCACCGATGGCGACATCGACTGGAGCAAGATGATCGACGAGAGCTTCCTTCCCGAAGGTGAGCGCGTCCTAAAATGAATGCCATGACGATTGCCGCGCCTGTCCACGTCGGGCTGCGAGGGGTAACACGCGTATTCGAAACCAACGCGAGGACCAAAGTCGAGGCCTTAGGGCCGGTCGACTTGGATCTCCGTAAGGGCGAATTCTTCGCTGTGGTTGGCCCCTCGGGCTGTGGCAAGTCGACCCTGTTCGACATCGTCGCCGGACTTTCCCCGGCGACGAAGGGCCAAGCCATCTTCGAAGGGAGCCGTCTCGATGGGCGGGCCGTTCCCGAAGGTGTTGGTGTGGTCTTCCAGGAGGATGCGTCGTTTGCTTGGCTGAACGTCGCGGACAACGTTGCCTTCGGCATCCGGCGGGCGGGCCTCGGCGAGGCAGAGATCAAACGCAGGGTTGACGACACGTTGACTCTTATGGGCCTACGCGATTTCGCGGCAGCCTATCCCGCGCAACTCTCCGGCGGCATGCGTCAGAGGGTCTGCATAGCGCGGACGCTCGTGCAGCGCCCCCGGCTCATCTTACTAGATGAGCCATTCGGGGCGCTCGACCAGCAGACGCGGCTCATCATGGGCGAGGAACTCCTTAAGCTCTGGCGGGAGACCGGCGCCACGGTGCTGCTCATCACCCACGCCCTTGACGAGGCCGCCATGCTCGCCGATCGCGTAGGCGTCATGTCCGCCCGCCCGGGCAGGATCATCGACGTCGTTGAGACGCCCTGGGGCCGCGACCGCGACAGTCGCGTGGTCTCCGATCCGCGCTTCGGCGAGATCACAGCGCGCCTCTGGATGCGATTGCGCGGAGAATCGATGGCAGCGCTCTCCCACAAGGCAGGCTGACATGAAGCCCGCGACAACCGTGCGGCTCGGATTGATTACCGCGATCGTCCTGGCTTTGGAGATCCTGACCCGTATTGGCGTGATCGCCCGCTTCGTTGCGCCGCCCCCAAGCGAGATGATGGTGGGCTTGTGGCGCCTGCTGCTCTCCGGACGCGTCCATTTGGCGATCACCCAGACGCTGAGCAAGATCGCGATTGCATGCTCCCTGGCGATTGTTGTCGGCATCCTGATGGGAGTTGCAATCCAGCGCTTCCGCGGCTTGGCCGACGCGATGTCGCCATTCTTCACCGCGTACTATGCGGTGCCGGTCTACGCGTTCTACCCGATGATGATCGCCATCTTCGGAATCGGCGAAGCCCCCCAGATCGTCATCGGCTTCATGCTGGCTGTCGTTGCGGTAGTGGTAAATACGATCAATGCGCTGGACCGCATTCCGCGCGTCCTCCGTAAGACGGCAGCGGTCTACGGGATGCGCCCGCTGGAAGCCGCCAGGCGGATCTATCTGCCCCATGCCGGCCCGTATCTGGCAACTGGTGTGAAGTTGGCGGTCTCCTACTCCTTTATCGGCGTGATCGGCGCCGAGTTTATCATGTCGAGGATCGGTATCGGGCACGAGATCGTCTTCGCCTACAACAACTTCGAGAACGAGATCATGTATCCGTTGATCCTGTTCGTCCTACTCGTGGCCGGAGCCGTCAACGGGCTCTTCTACGCTTGGGAGAAGCGCCTCTTGAGCCGCAGGAGCCGTTCGTGATGACGAGCGCCAGAAATAGCCTTCTCGTAATCGTCGGCCTACTCCTGCTCTGGCAACTTGCCTATTGGGCGATCGGCGACCTGGCACTCCGCCCCCCGCTCGAAACCGTCGTCAAGGCGGGAGCGCTAATCGCGTCGGAAGGTTTCTTGTCTCACCTGGCGGAGACGCTTCGGGCTTTCGCGCTCGCACTTGCGATCGCCGTGGTCGTCGGCGTCGCGTTGGGCTTCTCCCTGGGCATGAATCGCCTCGCTGGCGAGGTGGGCGAGCCGCTGCTTGTGTCGTTCTATTCGCTGCCGAAGATCACCCTCTATCCGATCGTCCTGCTGATCTTCGGGATCGGAATGCCTTCCAAGGTCGCATTCGGCGCGATCCATGGCATTATGCCGATCGCGATCTTCACGCTCGGCGCGTTGCGCAATCTTCCCCCAGTGCTCGGCCGCACATCGAGGGCGCTTCGCCTTACACGATGGCAGAGCGCCTGGGCCCTCCTATTCCCCGCAGCACGTCCCGAGATATTCACGGGACTCAGGCTGGGATTTTCATTAACGCTCATCGGCACGCTGCTCGGCGAGATGTTTGCATCGCAGCGCGGGATCGGGTTCCTGCTGATGCAGGCCATCGGTCTGCACGACACGGATCTGATCATGGTGCTGACGCTCCTAATCGTCAGCTTCGCGATCACGGCCAGCATGGCATTGCTGGCGATCGACAAGCAATTGCGGCACGGCTCGTCATGATGGTGCAGTCGCTGGCCGACGCACACCTGGCTCAACGTCGAGCTTGAGCTCCGGGTTTCCAAATTTGCGCCGCTGTCCCCTAACGAGCGGTACGATGGAGCTTTCCGGCGAAAACATTACTGATCGGACGCCGTGATTGATCAGATCTGGGAGTACTACCGTGATGCTTCGCGCCTGCGCGCTCGCGACAGAATTAGCCCGCCCCTCGCAGGGCAGACATTATCAACTGCGCGGGATAGGTCGGTTCGGTATCGGTGCGAGTTGTGAAGCCGACGGGACCAAGCGTATCATCGCTTTCGACAGGGAGCGTCGCGAGAATCCCTCTTCGCACATCCTGAGCGATGACGCCTTCTGAAATGACCCAGACCGCTGTGGTGCTGAGGAGATAAATTCGGGCGAAGGCGTCCGAAACTGTCTCTATCTGGGTACCGGTCATCTGAACCGAATGGGCGAGGAAATAGCGCTCAACAACCGGATGAATGACGGAGCCTGGGGGTGGAATAAGCAGTTGGTAGCGACTGATTTCGGACAGTTCCAGCTGTCGTTGCGCGAGCAGGGGATGGTCGGGGCGAACGGCAAGCACGATCCGCTCGGAATAAAGGTGCTCAAACGCCAAGCCCTTCATCGCTTCGGGAGATGTCATTCGCCCGACGACCAGGTCGACATCGCCCAAACGCAGTTGCGCTATCAGAACATCATTGGAACCGGTAACGACGCGCAGCCTTAAGTCCGGAAATCGGCTTGTAAGATCTGCGAGTGCTCCGGGCAGGACATTCGCAGAAACCGTTGGTAATGCCCCAATCGTGAAAGTGGCGCGCCGGCTCTCAGAATCCTGCGCTACCATTCGCATCCCCTGCTTGAGAGCGGTCACACTAGACGTGGCGTATCGCAGAAAGATTTCGCCTAGAGGCGTCAGCACCATGGAGCGCCGATTGGGCTCAAACAGGCTGGCGTTCAAGCTGTTTTCCAACTCGTGAATAGTCTTTGAAACTGCGGGCTGGCTGAGTCCGAGGGACGCTGCTGCCTTGCCCGCACTTTTGTGCCTCGCCACCTCGATGAAACAAGAGAGATGGCGAAGCTTGATCGTCCTGTCCCACTGAAGGTCGCGATTTTGGCTCATACGATAACCTGCAGGTTATTTTCAACGTCGATAATGCCATTTAACATAATCAATTGATTGGTCCATGCTGTTGATCTCCAATTGGCTGGACGATTTTCCATGGCTTTCACGCGTATCGACGGCGAGCTGGTGCATTGGCGCGAAAGCGGTCCGCGCGAGGCGGCGGCCGTGGTGCTGGTCAATTCCCTCGGCACAGATTTCCGGATCTGGGACGAGGTAGCGGCCGCGCTGGCCCGTGAATGGCGCGTCGTCGTCTACGACAAGCGCGGCCACGGCCTGTCCGAGGTGCCAGCGGGTCCCTATGCCATAGCCGACTTCACCGATGACCTCGTCGCCCTTGCCGACCATATCGGCCTCTGGCGTTTCGCCCTGGTAGGGCTTTCGATCGGCGGGCTGATCGGGCAGGATCTGGCGGTGCGCGCACCGGAGCGCCTCTCGGCGCTGGTTTTGGCCGACACCGCTCCCAAGGTCGGTACGGCCGACAGCTGGAATGCGCGGATCGACGCCGTCCGCGCCGGCGGCATAGCGGCCATTGCCGATCACGTGATGGAGCGCTGGTTCACGCCGGCCTTTCGGGCCGAGCGGCCGGACGACCTCACCGGCTGGCGCAACGCGCTGCTGCGGCAACCGGCCGACGGCTATATATCGACCTGCGAGGCACTGGCCCAAGCCGATTTCACGACCGCCATCGGCAACATCGGCGTGCCGACGCTGGCAGTTGCTGGCGATGGCGACCAGTCGACGCCGCCCGATCTGGTGCGGGCGATGGCAGAGCGCATCCCGAATGCGCGCTTTGCGCTAATTGACGGCTGCGGGCACATTCCGCCGGTCGAGCAGCCGGAGCGGCTGCTGGCGCTGGTGACGGAACATCTGGAGAAGCACGGACGTGGCTGACGCACAGGACCGATATACCCAGGGCATGGCGACCCGCCGTTCCGTGCTCGGCGAGCGCTATGTCGATGCGGCCGTCGCCAACACCGATCTCTTCACCGCCGATTTCCAGCAGCTCATCACCGAGAGCGCCTGGGGCACGGTCTGGTCGCGCGACACCATCAGCAAGCGCGAGCGCTCGATGCTGACCATCGCCCTGCTCGCCGCGCTCGGCCATCACGACGAGGTCGCGATGCACGTCCGGGCGACGCGCAACACCGGCGCGAGCATGGAGGACATCAAGGAAGCGCTGTTGCATGTGGCGATCTATGCCGGCGTGCCGGCGGCCAACCATGCCTTCAAGATCGCTAGGGCAGCCTATGCCGAGATGAAGGACGGCAAGGCGGGCTGAATCCGACGACCCCGTCGCGGTCGCTCGCGCTGAGGGCGGGAGCGGCGGGGATTGAGCCAGATCAAGACCAGGCGGGCCGATCTCGTCGCAAGCTGGCAGCCCGTTCGACGAGAGACGCTACAGGGAGGGAGGCGCTGCCATGCGCAATGAAAATTCGAGCCATCAGGGCGGCTCGTTCTATCAGCGTGACCGAAGCTGGCATCCGCCGGCCTTCACGCCGAACTACAAGACCTCGGTGCTGCGTTCGCCGCAGAAGGCCTTATTGTCTCTCGGCAATACGATCTCGGAGATGACCGGCCCGGTCTTCGGCCACGACATGCTGGGGCCGCTCGATAACGACCTGATCCTGAACTACTCCCAGACGGGCGAGCCGATCGGCCCGCGCATCATCGTGCACGGCCAGGTGCTGGACGAGGATGCGCGGCCCGTGCGCGGCGCGCTGGTCGAGTTCTGGCAGGCCAATGCCGGCGGCCGCTATCGCCACAAGAAGGAAACCTACCTCGCCGCCATCGATCCGAATTTCGGCGGTTGCGGGCGCACCATCACCGATGACGAGGGCCGCTACTGGTTCCGCACCATCAAGCCCGGCCCCTATCCCTGGCCGAACGGCGTCAACGACTGGCGCCCGGCGCATATCCATTTCTCGGTCTTCGGCCACGCCTTCGCGCAGCGGCTGATCACCCAGATGTATTTCGAGGGCGATCCGATGATCTGGCAGTGCCCGATCGTGATGGGCATCCCTAGCCGCGAGGCGGTGGAGCGGCTGGTCGCGGCGCTCGACCGCGAGGCGACGCTGCCGATGGACACGATGGTCTACAAGTTCGACATCGTCCTGCGCGGTCGCCGCTCGACCCTGTTCGAGAACCGGATGGAGGGCAACTGATGGTCCAATCGCTCCGCCGCCTCAGGGAAAGCCCGTCGCAGACGGCCGGTCCCTATGTCCATATCGGCGCCACGCCGAACTTCTCCGGCATCGGGGGCGTCTACCCGCACGATCTCGGCTCGCAGCCGCTGGCGCCGGAGGTGAAGGGCGAGCGCATCGCCGTCACCGGCCGCATCTTCGACGGCTCGGGCACGCCGATCAAGGACGCGCTGATCGAGATCTGGCAGGCCGATGCCCAGGGCCTCTATCCCGGCCAGGGCGAGCGCCGTGGCGAGGCCGATCCGCATTTCCCCGGCTGGTTCCGCCAGCCCGTCGACGGCACGACCGGCGTCTATCGCTTCGAGACGGTGAAGCCCGGCATCGTGCCCTATTTCGACGGCCGGCCGATGGCGCCGCACATCACCGTCTGGATCGTGGCGCGCGGCATCAATATCGGCCTGCACACGCGGCTCTATTTCGGCGACGAGGAAGCGGCCAACGCCGCCGACCCGATCCTCGCCCGCATCGAGCACCGCGTGCGCGTCCCGACGCTGATCGCGACCCGCAGCGAGGACGAGGCGGGCATGCCGGTCTACACTTTCGACATCCGCCTGCAGGGCGAAGGCGAAACGGTTTTCTTCGACATCTGAAGACGGCATATCGCAGCCGGTATGCGATCCGACAGGAAGCAGAGTAGCGACGACATGAGTGAAGCCTTCATCTGTGCCTATCTCCGCACGTCGATCGGCCGGTTCGGCGGCTCGCTCTCGGCCGTGCGGCCCGACGATCTCGGCGCCGTGCCGCTGAAGGCGCTGATCGAGCGGCACACGGGCGTCGATTTCGACGCCGTCGACGACGTCATCTTCGGCTGCGCCAATCAGGCGGGCGAGGACAACCGCAACGTCGCGCGCATGTCGCTGCTGCTGGCCGGCCTGCCGAAGGAGGTGCCGGGCACGACGATCAACCGGCTGTGTGGCTCGGGCATGGACGCCGTCATCGCGGCCGCCCGCGCGATCCGAGCCGGCGAGGCCGAACTGATGATCGCCGGCGGCGTCGAGAGCATGTCGCGGGCGCCGTTCGTGCTGCCCAAGGCCGAGAGCGCCTTCTCGCGCCACGCCGAGATCCACGACACCACCATCGGCTGGCGCTTCATCAACCCGCTAATGAAAAAGCAGTACGGCGTCGATTCCATGCCGGAGACCGGCGAGAACGTCGCTGCCGATTGCCAGATCAATCGCGCCGATCAAGACGTCTTCGCCCTGCGCTCGCAGCAGAAGGCAGTCGCCGCTCAGGGCAACGGCCGGCTGGCGAAGGAGATCGTGCCGGTCGCGATCCCGCAGCGGAAAGGCGACCCGGTCGTCGTCGAGATCGACGAGCATCCGCGCGGCGACACCACGCTGGAGAAGCTGGCGAAGCTGCCGACGCCGTTCAAGAAGGAAGGCGGCACCGTCACCGCCGGCAATGCCTCGGGCGTCAACGACGGCGCGGCGGCGCTGATCCTCGCGTCCGAGAAGGCGGCGGCGAAATATGGGCTGACCCCGCTGGCGCGGGTCCTCGGCGGCGCTGCGGCCGGCGTCGCGCCCCGTGTGATGGGTCTCGGCCCGATCCCGGCGACCCGCAAGCTCTGCGAGCGTCTCGGCCTGAAGCCGACGGATTTCGATATCGTCGAGCTCAACGAGGCCTTCGCCTCGCAGGGAATCGCGGTGTTGCGCGATCTCGGCATTCGGGAGGATGCGGATTTCGTGAACCCGAATGGCGGCGCCATCGCGCTTGGGCACCCGCTCGGCATGTCCGGCGCCCGCATCGCCGGCACGGCTGCGCTCGAATTGTCGCTGACCGGCAAGAGACGCGCGCTCGCCACCATGTGCATCGGCGTAGGGCAGGGCATCGCGATTGCGCTGGAACGGGTCTGACAGGACAGGGCGATCTGCTCTAGGATCGGCCGACCACAAAGACGAGGGATTGGATGGCGAACAAGATCTATGACAGCTCGAAGGCGGCGCTCGATGGCCTGCTCTTCGACGGCATGACGATCATGTCCGGCGGCTTCGGCCTGTCCGGCAACCCCGAGAGCCTGATCCCCGAGATCCGCGATTCCGGCGTCAAGGATCTGACCGTCATCTCGAACAATGCCGGTGCGGACGGATTCGGGCTTTGGATGCTGCTCGAGACGCGGCAGATCAAGAAGATGATCGCGTCCTATGTCGGCGAGAACAAGCTGTTCGAGCAGCAATATCTCTCCGGCGAGCTGGAGCTGGAGCTCAACCCGCAAGGCACGCTGGCCGAGCGCATCCGCGCGGGCGGCGCCGGCATCCCGGCCTTCTACACCAAGACCGGCGTCGGCACCGTCGTCGCCGAGGGCAAGCCGGTCGAGGAGTTCGAGGGCGCGCTCTATGTCCGCGAGACCTGGCTCAAGGCCGATCTCGCCATCGTCAAGGCCTGGAAGGCCGACACGGCCGGCAACCTCGTCTATCGGAAGACGGCGCGGAACTTCAATCCTAACATGGCGACCGCCGGCAAGGTGACGGTGGCCGAGGTCGAGGAGATCGTCCCGGTTGGCTCGCTCGATCCGGAGGCGATCCACACCCCCGGCATCTATGTCGACCGCGTCATCAAAAGCACGATCAACGAGAAGCGCATCGAGAAGCTGACCGAGCGCAAGAGGGAGGCAGCCTGATGGCCTGGACCCGCGAAGAGATCGCCGCCCGCGCCGCCAAGGAATTGCAGGACGGGTTCTACGTCAATCTCGGCATCGGCATCCCGACGCTGGTGGCGAATTACATCCCCGAGGGCGTGAACGTCACGCTGCAATCGGAGAACGGCCTGCTCGGCATCGGTCCCTTCCCCTACGAGGGCGAGGCCGACCCGGACCTGATCAATGCCGGCAAGCAGACCATCACCACCCTGCCGAGCTCGAGCTTCTTCTCCTCGGCCGACTCCTTCGCGATGATCCGTGGCGGCCATATCGATCTCACCATCCTCGGCGCCATGGAAGTAGCTGCGAATGGCGACATCGCCAACTGGACCATCCCCGGCAAGATGGTGAAGGGCATGGGCGGCGCGATGGACCTCGTCGCCGGCGTCAAGAAGGTGATCGTGGTGATGGACCACGCCAACAAGCATGGCGAATCCAAGGTGCTGGAGCGCTGCTCGCTGCCGCTGACCGGGGCTGGCGTCGTCGACATGATCATCACCGATCTCTGCGTGATGACCTGCGACAAGGCCAATGGCGGTGGCTTGACCCTGATCGAGCTCGCGCCCGGCGTCAGCCTCGACGAGGTCAGGGCCAAGACCGGCGCGCCATTCGCGGTAGCTACGGCACTCACCGAGAAGGCTGCGTGAGCCATCTGCTCAGAAGCCGGCCGGCGACGACCAACGCAATGCTGGCCGTCTTCGACGATGCAGCGACCATGCGGCATGCACTGGCGTTTGAGGCTGCGCTCGCCCGCGCCGAAGCGGCCGAAGGGCTGATCGGCGCCGACGCGGCCGATGCGATTGCGAAGCTCTGCGCCACGATCGTCATCGATCCTGCCGAACTCGCCGAGGAAGCGGCGCTCGCCGGCACGCTCGCGATCCCGCTGGTGGCGCGGCTGCGTGCGGCCCTGCCCGAAGCGCCGGCCAGGGCTCTGCACAACGGTGCGACCAGCCAGGATGTCGCCGACACAGTGCTATCCTGCCAGATCCGAGCGGCATCGACCCTGTTCGACAGCGATCTCCGACGCGTCGCCACGGCGCTGGCCGCGCTGGCGCAACGCCATGCCGCGACCCCGTCCATAGGCCGCACCCTGCTGCAGGATGCACTGCCGATCGGCTTCGGCCTGCGCATCGCGCAATGGCGGGCCGGAATCGCGGATGCGGCGGAGCGCTTGCGACGCGAAGGCGAAGATGCGGCCAGGTTGCAATTCGGCGGCGGCGCCGGCACCCGCGCGGGGCTCGGCGGAAAGGGCGGCGCCGTGGCGGCCCGCCTCGCCGCGGCGCTCGATCTGCCGGACGCCGCGCCTTGGCACGCCCGCCGCGGCGGCATCGCTGGCACCGCCACGGCGCTGGCTATCGTCGTCGGCGCGCTCGGCAAGATGGCGCGCGATGTCTCGCTGCTCGCCCAGAACGGAATCGGCGAGGCGTGTGAGCCCGCCATCCCCGGCCGCGGCGGCTCCTCCGCCATGGCACACAAACGCAACCCGACCGGCTGCCAGATCGCCCTTTCCGCCGCTTTGCGCGCGCCCGGCCTTGTCGCCGGCATTCTCGCCGGCCTCCCGGCCGAGCAGGAACGCGGGCTCGGCGGCTGGCAGGCGGAAGGCCCGGCCGTGGCCGAGCTCTTCTTGCTCGCCGCCGGCGCGGCCGAAGCGATGGCGACCGTCGCGGAAGGGCTGGAGATCGACGAGGCGGCAATCGCCCGCAACCTCGCGGCGGCAGGTGTCGGCACGGATATCGGCGAGAGCGCGGCGCTGGTTGAGTTGCTGAAGATACAAAGACGATGAGTTGCCGAGAGGGATAATGGCCGGGGCGACAGCGTGAAGTTCGCCAAAGCTGTTAGGCTTGCAAGCATGACTTCGTTGCATGTGGTCGTCGCCGACAGCCCTTGTTCCGGCAGGCGCCAAAGCTAAACGATTCTCAGTTCTCCAATAAGTCGATGACAGGATCGCTCCGAAGACCTCGGATCACAAGTGTACGGCCAGCATGCCGTCACCTAACTCTGTGCGAAGGGCCTTATCTTTGAGAAGCGATCCATTCTGCGGCCATCGAGCGTCACGTATGTGAGGCAGCCTCGCGCTGTTGGGTTCAGTATGTGCGGCTTTTTATAGGCCGCACATACTCAAAACGCCCCTTTAGAATTTTCGCTCATCCACCCATTTTTTTACATAATCGAACATATTGCGCAAACTATTACTATAGGCTGCCGCGTTTGGCGAACATGTGATACATGGTGTGAAACCATGTGTTGCACCTTCAATGAAGATTAGATCCTTGTCGGTGCTGGCGGCGTTTTCGTATTCCTCCTCAGAATCGCGAATGAAGAGATACCCACCCATGCCCATTACCAGCAGCGGCACATGGATCGAACGAACGGCGCAAACTGTCGAGTTATTGCTGCTGCAGTGATCGATGCCGTCTAGTGAATTGCTGGAACGGACAGCCTGTGTGCTCAAGAAGGACTGCAATGACAGGATCTTCGTCCCAGTATTGAATCGCGTCGTCGAGTCCTTCGTCTCAAGTTCAGGAGGACTGACGGAAGAGACAATCTGCTTTGCGATCGAACCATCGTTGCGCAGCAGCTTCTGCGGCTCGCGAGTTTTGCGTAGCGCGATGGATGTGTCGAGGCTGTGGAGCTGGGATGCGCCGCCCGGGCCTGCACCGGGATTCCCACCATGCGGAATCGCAAGAAGGTCGTTGTCCGGATATGGAATACGCGCTTCCCGAATGGCCTTGACCCGCGACTGCGCGGCCTCGATTAGCGCATTCATGCGGTTCGATTGAGCGGCGAAATAGCGCTTCTGAAAGGCCTCCGGATAAGAAGATGATCCCGCGGGGCTGTATCCATTGGCGGGATTATACGGATCGAGCGCGGGGTCGAACCGGCCGGGCGTTTCGTTGATCACCGAGCCGTTCAGGCTGCGCAGCAGGATGACCGGCACCCCTGGATGTGCGTCAGCGAGCACAAGCGCATCCGCTTTGGGCAGATTGGTCAAGTCATCGCGGCAAGGAAGAATCTTCTTCGGATCTTGACAGAACGCGAGTCCGTTTTCCGCGACAGCCTGGAAGAAACTTGTGGTCGGTCCTCCGCCGCTATGACCGAACAGGATGACTTTTTCAATCCCGGCTTGTTTCCTCAGAAACTCGACTCCCGCCTTCACATCGAGTGCGATACGGTCCCAATCCACTTGGAATTCATTGTTCGTGAAACGCGTGCTCATGCAGAGCGCTGCAAAGCCGCGCTTCGGCAGTTCCTGGCAGGCGACGTGCGTGGTGTAGTCGGCTGTGCGATGGATGACGAGAAAGGCGATTTTGGTCGGCGCTGCAGGAGTAGCGTAGACCGCACGTGCCGGTCCGAGTGCGAAATACGTCTTATTCTCCTGAGAAGCAGCGCCTGTCGCGGCCAGGCTGAGCCATAGGCATGCCCCGATAGTGGCCGAAGATGATTTTCTCATGCATTCCTCCCGATCGAATCGTGGTTCACCTACAGGCGCGTTAAGCGAGGCACGCGTTTAGTGCGGCAATGAGAGCCAGGGGGCGCGGCCGGTTCGCCGGGGCAGGGTCCATGGCGTTCATCACATAGCCGAAACCAATTTTGTGGTCCGGATCGGCAAATGCCGTCGCACCGCCGGCGCCCGACATGCCGAGGCTCCGCGGTCCCGTACTCACCGAGTTGGCTGTTGGCATGAGGAATCCGAGTGAAAGAGACAACAAGCGGTCCTGCACGTCCTTTCCGGACCACTGCACTTCAGAAGCACGATCGAGCGTGCGCTGGGATAGCAGTGAAACTCCGCCAATTGTGCCGCTGCAAGCCAGTGCGCCGCAGAGGCGCGCCAGCGCCCGTGCATTCGTATGAGCATTTACCGAAGGGATCTCGGCCCGACGCCAATCTTGGCTGTTGAAATCCTCGTCATCCCAGAATATTTTCCAGCTCTTTGCGAATATATTCTGACCCTCATCGATCCAGTGCTGTGACGCATGGTCCTCCTTATCAAGGAAAGTAGCCACACGAGCATTCTCATTGTCGTTTAGACCGATAGCGCAATCGATACCCAGCGGTTCAGCTATTTCTTCGCGGACAAACTGGCCAACGGATTTGCTCGTCACACGTCGCAGAACTTCGCCGATGATGAAGCCGTAATTGGCGGAATGATAGCAAGGCGTCGTTCCGGGCTCCCAAAGCGGCGTGGTCGCAGCGAGTCCGTCCGCCATGCGGTTCCAGTCATAGGCCATGCCCGGGGTCGCGCGCTCGACTACTGGAATGCCGCAGCGATGGTCCAGCAACCATCGGACTTTGGTCTCCTCCTTTCCCTTCTGTCCGTACTCCGGCCAGTATCGGGTGACCAGTTGATCGACGTCGATCAACCCTCTGTCGACTGCCATATGGAACGCGACTGCGGTGATTTCCTTGGAGACCGATTGGACGCAACAGATCGTGTCTTTTTCCCAAGTCTTCACCTGTGCCGCGTCGACGTTTCCGCCCCAGAGGTCGACGACGGTTTCTCCGGCGATCGTCACTGATACTGAGGCGCCGACTTCGCCGCGCTCAATGAAGTTGGCATAGAATGCGTCTTTGACGGCCGAATATCTTCGGTCGCAGTGTCCCTCTATCGAGATAACTCTCTCGGGATTAAAGATACGTCGGACCATCGCTCGATCCTCCTTATTCAAGTTTTTTCAAGTAATTTGTCTGTCTACAGGAAATATTCACACCGATGCGTCTACTTCAAACGCATATCTAGGCCCTTATACAACGTGACGGCCTGGTTTCCATGCGCCTTCATCGGAGTTAGCCGGGAGCCTATGACCATGTAAGCCTGGTCGTGAACCAGCGGCATCCAGACGAAATCGCGATGCGCGATCAGTTGCGCCTGCTTGAACGCTTCCGAGCGATTGGCGGCGTCGGTGGCTGAACGCCCTGAGCGCAGCAATGCGTCAAACTCCGCGTTACGCCAGTTCATCCGATTGGGCGCCGGAATCGCCTTCGACGAAAAATTGTCCGCCATCATCATCCCAGCTGTCAGATAGGGTTGCTGCAGGCCATACATCTCGAAATCCTGCTGGCTGGCGCGCTGGAAGAACACTGCGCCATCCAGAAGCTCGAGCCTGACGTCGACTCCGATCTGGCGCAGGGAGCCCTGGATGGCCTGCGCCGCATCGGCGAGGATGGGCGCCGGAATGACCACGACCGGGGCCAACCTGACGCCGTCCTTGACGCGAAAGCCATCGGCGCCTCGTATCCAGCCGGCGGAGTCGAGCAGCGCATTGGCCTGCGCGAGATCGAATTTCGGCAGGATCGTCGCCAACTCGGCGTTGTAGTCGGTGGCCTGCGGGTGGATATAGGCGGAGGCGGGCTCCGCGCGGCCGAAGAAGACCGAGCGCGCGAGCTCGTCGCGGTTCAGCGCCAGGTTCATGGCCTTGCGGACCCGGACGTCGGAAACGAGCGGGCGATCCGTCTTGAAGCCCAGATACAGCAGGGAAAAATAGGCTTGCGGCCGCGCGACCGTGAACTGTCGCGCGCCCTCGAAGCGGGAGATCGACCAGCGCGGCACATATTGCGTGAGGTCGGCCTGGCCCGCCATCATAGCGGCCATCCGGGTGCCTTCGTCCGGCACCTGCTTCAGCACGAGCTGCTCGACCTGGGCGGGCCCGCGATTCTGGTAGAAATCAGGCCCCCACACATAGGCCTGGTTCCGCTTGAGGACCATCTCGTTGCGCGGCAGCCACCGCACCCAGCAATACGGTCCCGTCCCGTTGAAATGCTTGACCCCGAAATCCGGGCCGAGCTTCTCGACTTCGTTGCGATCGACGATCGACGACGAAACCTGCGTCAGGTTGATGAGCAGCTCCGAATAGGGCTCTGCGAGTTCGTAGACCACCGTGGTCTCGTCCTCGGCGCGGATATCCTTGACGCTGCCCGCCTGGTTGGCCAGCGGAGCGCGCGTTTCAGGCGCGATCCAGCGTTTCAGCGAATAGACGACGTCCTCCGCCTTCATCGGACGCCCGTCGCAGTAGCGGACGTCGTCGCGGAGGGCGAAGCGATAGGTCAGGCCGTCGGCGGAGACGGACCAGGATCTGGCCAGCAGGGGCTTGATCGTCTTCTGGTCGTAATCGAGCGCGAGCAGGGTGTCCGCCAGGAGGAACATAACCTCGTTCATTGGCCGACTGACGATTTTCTGCGGGTCGTAGCGCTCGGCCTCAGCCGCTCGGAGAACGGTCACCTGGCTTGCCGCGTTCTGCGCGTGGGCCAGAGTGTGGCTGGCGATCCAGGCACAGAACAGCACAGCCAACTTCGACAATCTCGTCATGTCTTCCTCCCGCATGTTCGGCATGTCGATCTAGGTCGAGGCGCCATCCTCTTCAGCAGCAAAGGCGCGCATCAAAGCCGCAAGGCGCGGCGAGGCGCCGATGGTCCTGTCTACCGCGAACGGAGCTATCGTCTCGACATGGTGACAGGCGACCAAGTGAGCGGCGCCGATCGTTCGCAGCGGCGGCGGCGTCCCGCAAAGATCCGTCGCATAGGAGCAGCGCGCCCGAAACGCGCAGCCCGCAGGGCGTGCGATTGGCGAAGGCGGCTCTCCGCGCAGACGGGCTTTCGGCTTGCCGGGCGCGGCGCCTGTACGCGGAATCGCAGCGAGCAGCGCCTGCGAATAGGGGTGCCGGGCCCCGGAAAAGAGTTCCTCCGAGGGAGCGCTCTCGACGACCTCGCCGAGATAGAGCACCGCGATGCGATGGCTGATATGACGCACCACGGCCAGATCGTGAGCGATGAAAAGATAGGACAACCCTCGCTTTTCCTGCAGGTCCTTGAGGAGGTTTATGATCTGCGCTTGCACCGACACGTCGAGGGCGGATACAGGTTCGTCGCATACGATGAGCTCGGGCTCGCAGGCCAGCGCCCTGGCGATCCCGATGCGCTGGCGCTGGCCGCCGCTGAACTGGTGCGGATAGCGCGAGGCCAGCTCGGGCGCGAGCCCGACATCGTCCAGCAGCCGCTCGACCGCACTCTCCAGCGCCCTGCCGGTCTTGCCGCCATGCAGGCGCAAGGGCTCCGCGAGAAGCTGGCGCACGGTCAGACGCGGATGCAGGGACGAGTGCGGATCTTGGAAAATGATCTGGACCTTGCGATAGATCTCTCCGGAGGCGGCGAGCCTCGCAATGTCGGCACCGGCGAAGGTGATTGCGCCGCCGGTCGGAGCCGTCAGGTTCAGGATCATGCGCCCGATGGTCGACTTGCCGCTCCCGCTCTCCCCGACGAGCCCGAGCGTCTCGCCGCTTGCGATCGCGAAGCTGACGCCGTTGACCGCGTGGACCGGGCGCCGGCGCAGGAACGTCCCGACAGGGAAGGTCTTTTCAAGGTCGCGGACGGACAGAAGCGGATACCGGGAATTCATGCGGCCATTCCGGGCGAGGGCGGAGCCAGCAGGGGCGCGCGCAGGCAGGCCACGCGATGGCCGCTGGCGATTTCGGTCAAGGCGGGCGCTTCCAGCCGGCATCGCGTGAGCGCCCATGGGCAGCGATCCGCAAAACGGCACCCGGTCCGCACCGTGCCGGGTAGCGGGACGCGGCCCGCGATCGTGCTCAATCTCTGCTCGCGCCCGCCCAGCTTCGGCAACGAGCTCAGCAGTCCGATGGTGTAGGGATGCTGCGCCTCGGCAAAAAGCCGGTCGACCGGCGCATGTTCGACAACCCGGCCCGCATAAAGCACCATGACCTGCGTCGCGACCTCGGCTATCGCGCCGAGATCGTGGGAGATCAGCATCGTTCCCATGCCGCGCTGTGCGCTGAGCTCACGCAGAAGATCGAGGATCTGCGCCTGAATCGTCACATCGAGAGCCGTCGTCGGTTCGTCGGCGATCAGGACCGAGGGATCTCCGGCCAGCGCGATGGCGATCACCACCCGCTGGCGCATGCCGCCGGACAATTGATGCGGATAGGCATCGACTCTCTGCGACGGGTGAGGGATGCCGACCTGCCCCAGCAGCTCGACCGCGCGATCCCGTGCCGGCCTGCGCGAGGCGAGGCGGTGCGTCAGCAGGACCTCGGCAATCTGGTCGCCGACCGTGTACACCGGGTTCAATGCCGTCATCGGGTCCTGGAAGACCATGGCCAGCTCGCTGCCGCACAGCCGCCGGCGCTCGCGCGGGCGCAGGCTGCCGAGGGAACGGTCGCGGAGCAGAATGGTGCCCGTCGCTGCGAGGTTCGGGCCGAGCAGGTCCATGAGCGCGAGCGCGGTCAGGCTCTTGCCGCTGCCACTCTCACCGACGAGCCCGAGCGTCTCGCCCGCCCCAATGCTAAAGGAAACGTCCCCGATGATCTCGACGGAAGAACCGTCTGCGCCATGGTGGGTGACGGCGAGAGCGTCGACGGCGAGCAGCGGCAGGGTCATAGCAGACGCTTGTCCAGCTTGTCCCTCAACACGTCGCCGAGCACGTTGAGGGAGAGAACCAGCAAAAAGATCGTCAAGCTGGGGTAGGTCGCGACGTGAGGGGCGAAAGCCAGGACGTTCCGTCCTTCAGCGGCCAGAACCCCAAGCTCGGCCGCCGGGGGCGCTGCCCCGAGCCCGAGAAAGTTCAGACCCGCGCCCAGCAAAATGATGAAGCCGAATCGCAGCGTCAGGAAGACGAAGATCGTGGGCATGCAGTTCCAAGCCAGATATTTGAAGAAGAGCGTCGTCTTGCCCAGCCCGATTGCCCGGCCGCTCTGCATGTATTCCTGACGCGCGATCGTCAGGCCGGCGGCCCGGGCGATCCGTCCGACTTCCGGAACGGTCGCGATCGACAGAGCGATGGTCACGGGCAGTAGCCCCGGTCCGAGGCTTGCTCCCAGCGCCAATCCGAACAGGATCGCCGGAAACGACAGCAGGATATCCAGCAGCCGGCCGATCACCGCATCGGAGGAAGGGAAAAAGACCGCGGCAAGGCCCAGCAAGGCGCCGACGACGCTGCCGGACACGAGCGCCGTCAGGCTCGTGAGCAGGGTGAGCCTAGTGCCGTACATGATGCGGCTGAGCAGATCCCTTCCCTGCATGTCGGTGCCGAGCAGATGTGCCGAGCCAGGGGGCTGGAGCGCAGCCGACAAGTCCACCTCATAGGGATCGTAAGGGGCGAGGACGGGCGCCAGAAGAGCGACGCCGACGATCACCGCGAGGATGGCCACAGCCATTGCCGTGGCGACGCCGCCCTTTGCCCGACGCCTGCGTTTTGCGCTGCGCGGAGAGATGGACTGGCCCGTTCCGGTCGGCGTCATGTCAGGAAAGCCTGGGATCGAGCGTCGAATAAAGGAGATCGACGATCAGGTTCACGGCGACGAAGATGCACGCCATCAGCAGCAATCCGCCCTGCGCGGTCGCATAGTCGCTGTTCATGATGGCCCCGACCACGAGGCGCCCCACTCCCGGCCAAGCATAGATCGTTTCGATGATCACCGTGCCGCCCAGCAGATGGCCGATCTGGAGGCCGACGAGCGTAACGATGGGCAGCAGCGCATTTCGCAAGCCATGTTTGACGACAACCTTATGCTCGGGCACCCCTTTGGCACGGGCCAAGCGCACGTGCTCCGCGTACAGGGTCTCTAGGACAGCAGTTCGCGAAATACGCGCGATCGGGCCAACGAGGGTGAAGGCTGCGGTGAGCGCCGGCAGCGCCAGCCCCTGCAGGCCTTCCAGCGTCCATATCGGACCCAGCCGACCGGTGAACGGCAGTAGATTCCATTGCACACCCAGGATCAGGATCAGCATGTAGGCGACCCAGAAAACCGGCAATGAAATCCCGGCGACGGCCAGCGCCATGATAGCTCGATCCAACATGCCGCCGCGGTAAATCGCGGCAATGACTCCGAGCGTGATGCCGAGCGGGACCGCCAAACTCAAAGCGGATAGCACAAGCTCCACCGTCGGCCCCAGCGCTTCGCTGAGCTCATCCAGAACCGGCCGGTTGGAGATGATCGATCGCCCGAGATCGCCGCTCGTGACCTGTCCGAAATAATGCACGAACTGCAGGATCCAAGGCTCGTCCAGCCCCATCTCCGTGCGGACACGCGCGACGACGTCCGCCGAAGCTGATTGACCTGCCAGGAGCGATGCGGGGTCGCCAGGCACCACCCTCAAGAGCAAGAACCCGAAAAAAATCGCGCCGATGAGAACCGGTAGAGATAGGAACAGACGGCTAAGAAGAACATTCAGCACGACTGGAACCTTTTGCTGCCCTTGAACCCATCAAGTGCGCGACGCACCGCTCGTGCATGGAACTCCCGCATGCGGCTTCCATCCGAGATTTGACGCCGAAAGTTCGAAAAGCTTAGTTATACTAACTAAGTTATCGGCGAATGAGGCATTGTCAACCATGCGTTTTCGAGGGCTGTGGCGCGGGACCGCTGTTTCGGTTTCAGACGAAGAGGCTTCAACGCCGGATTTCAATAAAGCCGAGCTTTCCGAATAGCTTGACAGAGTCGCGATTCGGATCGACGGCGGCGAGAGGACGGCAGATGAGGAAGAACGGGACCGGGCGTCGGCCAAGCCCTGGTAGGGAGCGCCGGACGACACTGGACGAGGAGGGCCGACGCGCGCTCTATTCCGGAGCCTGGAACGTCGGCTTTTTCATTCGGACCATCAATCGGCGTGCCCGAGACCAGATCAAGGAGCTGCTCGCCGAGCGAAACGTCAATATAGGAATGTGGCCCTATCTATGGGCGTTGTATCATCAGGACGGCATTTCGCAGGTCGTGCTTGGTCGTTCTGTCAAGGCGGTCGGCCCATCCGTCGTCAGCGCGGTCAACCAGTTGGAAAGAGCTGGCCTTGCCCGCCGTGTGAGGAGCGAGAGCGATCTGCGGGTGGCTCATGTGTACCTCACGGAAAAGGCGCACGCGTTAAGGCCAGCGATCGAACAATGCGTGAGCGAAGTGAACGAGCGCGCGCTGCAGTTCTTGCGCAAGGAAGAGATAGATCAACTTATCTCAGCATTGGAGAAGATAAAGATTGGACTTGAGGAAGATATGTAAAAATAATTATTTACAAATAATACTTACGATGGGCTGTTATCAATGCGCTTCATCTGCAGAAGCAGAGCAAGTGAAGGAACCAGCGCGGCAGAGGACATGCCACTGCGCATCGCACTCGCGACCCCGGAATTGGAAGAAGTTCGACCGCTTCTTCAGGATTTAGCTGACGGCGGGCCATCCGGTGTCGACCTCTGTATTCGACTCGATGATTTCGATCACGGTATTTTGTGCGCGGGAGAGATAATGGATGTATTGCTCCTGTGCCGCAGGGCCATCGCGACGGCTGATGGCATCGATCACGCCTTCGAGAATTTGTATGGTCTCGATCTTCTGCTCAGCGCTCGTCGAAAAACTTAGAATGATCCGGATGTAGGAAATCCGATCGAAGATAGAGCTGAGAAGGTTTTTTGCCGTGTCGTTGTTATAGCCGCTCCACAGAATTTTGATAACATCTCCGATCGCCGCGACATATTCCATCGGTAGCGTGATGCATGATTCAGCGCGCCGCAATTCGGCTTTCATGGTCTGAACGAACCGCGGGTCGATGTTGCCGATCATCTTCTCCATCATCTTGGGCTCGAGGATCTTGCGCACCTCGTAGATCTCGGCCGCCTCCGTCGGCGTGATGCTCGACACGAAGATGCCCCTGTTGTGCTCGCGCCGCACGAGGCCTTCCGCCTCGAGATGCCGCATCGATTCGCGAATGCAGGTTCTGCTGACCCCCGTCTCGACGCAGAGCTGCCGCTCGATGATGCGCTGACCGGGCTTGAACTGCATGGTCAGGATCGCGTTGCGTAATACTGCCGTGGTCCGGTCGCGCAGGCTGAGGGTGTCCTGCACGACCTTGAGCGAAGACGGTTGCGGCATGTCAGCTCCAGCCTCAAGTACGCGGCGATGCGGCGATCCCGGTCATCTGCGGACGATTGTTTTCAACCGGAGCAGTTCACGATTCGCCGAATCGCGAATTGCTCCAGCTTATTGTTCAGTCGTAGCGCCTTCACGCGAGCCGGTTTCCACCTCGGTCGACTATACCCGGTCGAAATTGTCCTTCGGCAATCGTCCGCCCGCCTGCGGCCACCGGCGAAACCCGTCAGACCTTCGCGCCGGCAGCAGGGTCGAGACCGATGTCCCAGAACACGCCAGCCATGATGCCGAGACCGTCCCGGAAAAGTGGGATCAGCCCGTGCTCATCGGGCCCGTGCTGACCGCACCCGCCATAGGAATGCGGGATCCATAGGACAGGGACGCCCAGCGTCTTCCGAAAGAATTCGGACGGGCCGGAGGCGCCGATGTTCGGGATAATGTTCGGTGCGTGCCCGACCGTTTCCGTCATGGAACGCGCGATCCGGCGCACCCAGACATCTTCCGGGTCGGTTCTCGAGGGCGGGAACATGTCGCGCTCGACCACCGGGGCGACCTCGACCTCCGTGAAGCCCAGCTTGTCGAGATGCCGCCGCAACGCAGGCGCTACATCCTCCGCGGCAACGTCGACGGTGTGCCGCAACTGTATGCGGGCTTTGGCGAAGCCGGGAACGGCGGGAACCGGCGCTTCGGGCTGTCCGCTGATGGAAGCCAGCACGATCGCGCTGCTCCATGCATAGATCTTCTCCGGGCGCGACAGGCCGGGCTCGCCCCAACCTTCGTCCGGCTTCAGCGCACCCGGTGCGTCGTCGATCACGACCGCCCGGCTTGCCTGCGTGACCGAAGCGGGCACCGAGGCGGGCGTCCATCCGGGCACCAGAATGCGGCCGTCCCGCGAGATGATCGCCGAGATCGCATGGGCCAGGATGACGGTCGGGTCCTTGAGCAGCCCGCCCCAGTGCCCCGAGTGATGCGAACCTTCCCGCAGATTGACGACGAGGTCGATTGCGAGCCCGCCGCGCGTGCCGAGCGTGATATCCGGCACCGACATGCTTTGCCGGGGGCCATCGAGCCCGATGAAGACGTCGGCCGCGCAGCGCTCCCGGTGACGTTCGAGGAAGCGCTTCAGTCCCGGCGAGCCCGCTTCCTCGCCGGTCTCGACGAAGATCTTCACATTGAAGCCGAGCGATCCGCGCTCCTCCAGGACGGCGCGCAGCGCCTCGATCGCGAGAAGGTGCTGCCCCTTGTTGTCCACGACGCCGCGGCCGTAGACGCGATCGCCCTCGACCTTGAGGGTCCATGGATCGAGGTCCGATCTCCAGCGCTCGGGCATCGCTCTGACCACGTCGCCGTGCCCGTAGATCAGCAGCGTCGGCAGCCCGTCGCCCTCGCGGCGCGAGGCGATCAGGACAGGCCCATACTCGTCGAGAGGATTCGGCAGTATCTCCGTCTCGAAGCCGAGCGCGGAGGCGATCGGTCCGAGCCCCTCGGAACAATAGCGCTCCAGCTCCTTCTTGCGGCCAGGGGGGTAGCTTTCCGTCTGATAGGCCACCAGGTCCGTCAGGCGCTGCAGGAAGCTGCCGTCGTCGATATAGCCTCGCGCGCGTTCGAGCGCAGCTTGTCTGTTGCTCATCATGTCCTCGATTGCATGCCGGCTTCATCAGCCGGGTGGTGCGGTCTGCGTGTCACGAAACGCTGCGGCCGGGTCGCAGGAGCGGCACCGGAATGGCGAAGGATCGCTAACGGACCGATATGTCGGTCAGCCATGGCTCACCGGTCGCGTCGGCCGGCCAGTCGACGTTGGTGCGCACGCCGTTCACCAGCCGGTGCGTCCAGAGGAAGACGACCGGCGAGTCCTGCGAGAGCTTGTCGCTGAGCGCCCGCTGGAGCTCGCACTGCTTCTCGACGTCGAAGGCGGAGCGGACGTCCTTGAACAGGCGGTCCGCCTCCGGGTCGGAATAGTTGGTTCGCCGCGAGCCGCCGGTTTCGAAATACTGCGCCAGGGCCTCGATCTGGTCGTTGCTCGCAGCCCGACCGGTATAGTAGAGCGGCAGCTTGCCCTGCCGGATATCATTGGTGAAATTGGCGTAATCCGGCGTGTTCAGCCTGGCCCTGATGCCGACCTGCCGCAGCATCTGGGCCAGCGCTTCGCCGATCTGGCGGTCGGAGACGTAACGCCCGTTTGCCGTCGAGAATTCGACGTCGAAGCCGTTCGGGAAGCCTGCCTCCGCCAGCAGCGCCTTCGCCCGGCCCGGATCGTAGGCCGGGCGGTTCGCGCTGGGGCCGAAGCAGTCCTGGAAATTGCCGATGGCGCCTTGCATGCGGTCGGCGAGGCCGAACAGGAGCCGCTTGATGATCAGCTCCGCGTCGATCGCATGGGCGACGGCCCGGCGCACGCGCGGGTCGTCGAAGGGCTTTATGACGGTGTTCATCCCCAGGAACATCCACTCCAGCGAGCCGGTCTCGATCTGCCTGACGCCGCCATTGGATTTCAGACGATCGACCAGTTGCGGAGGGATCAGCCTTGCGATCTGGACCTCGTTGTTGAGCAAGGCGGTCACACGCTGTTCGGGCTCGAGGATAAGCCGGTAAACCACCGTCTCGGGCGCTGCCGCGGGCATGCCCGGCCAGAACGGATTGCGGGCCACGATGACGCTGCGGTCGATGTCGAAGCGCTCGAGCTTGTAGGGTCCCCAGCCGAAGGCCGCGACCTTGTCGGCATCGCCGCCGTGTTTCTCGTAGAGGTCTGCGCTCGTCACGACGAAGCGATCGAAGAGGAACGAGAGAAGCTGCGCAACCGGCCGCTTCGTCACGATGTCGAACGTGCGATCGTCCACCGCGTCGAATGTCTCGACCTCGGTCAGGTAGAACGCCTGCTGGCTGGCAGGGTCGCTGAGAATGCGCCGCCACGAATGCACGACGTCGCGTGCCGTCGGGCCGGGGCCGCCGTCATGGCGGTTGTGATCGCCGCGCAGCTTGAAGCGCCAGCGCGTCGGCTCCACGACCTCCCAGCTCTCGGCGAGCACGCCCTCATAGGCCTTTCTGCCGTAATTGTAGCGACCCAGGCTGCCATAGACCTGGCTCCAGATGTAATAGAGGTGAATGCTGGAATGCGCGTAGGGGTTGGCGTTGTTCAGGATGCCGGTCGTCGTGATCGTCAACGCCCTGGGCTGGGCCGCGGCGGGCCGGGGCAGGGCCGGGGAGGCCAGCAGGGAGGTGGCGGCCACCTGCAATACGGTCCGTCGCGACGGCTTCCGGATGAGATTCTCGTTCATGGGCTCACAACCCTCGTGTTGCTGACGGAATGTGTCGGGGGCCTCACAGGCCGACATCGGGCAGCCAGAGTTCTCCCGAGGCATCGGGCACGAACCGGACCCCCTTGCGGACGCCGCTGACATACTGGTGATTCCACAGGAAGATAGCCGGCGCCTCGGTGTCGATGAGCTGGCTGATCTCGCGGATGATCTTGCAGCGCTCTTCGAAGGCGAAGGTCTTCCTGTCCTTGTCGAACAGGGCGTCGAGCTGCGGATTGGAGTAGCTGATGCGCGGCGTGACGCCCGTTTCGAAATACTGGGACAGCCATTCCGACGGTTCGAGCGCCAGCCCGCGGCCCATATAGTACATCGGGGCCTTGCCGGCCCGCACATTCGCCCACAGGCTCGCGAATTCGGGCGTGTGCAGCGTGACCTTGAAACCCGCCTGGTTCAGCATCTGGGTGATCGCCTCGCCGACCTGCCGGTCGGAAATGTAGCGTCCGGCCGCGGTGTAGAAGTCGACGGCCGGGCCGCCATTGGCGTAGCCGGCCTCGGCCAGCAGCTTGCGTGCCCCCTGCACGTCGTAGGGCGTCCTGTTTGCAATCGGCGTGGTGTAGCAGACCTGCTCGGTCCCGACCGGGCCGTCGAGCCGGTTGGCCATGCCGAACAGAATGCGCTGGATGATGATGTCCTTGTTGATCGCCATCGCGGCGGCGCGGCGCACGCGGGGGTCGTCCCACGGCTTTATCTTCGCGTTGAAGCCGATGAACATCGGCTCGTTGGAGGGCGAACGTCGCACCTCGACGGACGGGACATTGTCGAGCCGGCCGACGAGCTGCGGGGGAATCAGCCGGGCGATGTGGACTTCGCCGTTGAGCAAGGCGGTGACGCGCTGGTCCGGCTCCTGGATACGGCGGAAGACGACCGTGCGCGGCGAGCTCTCGACCTTGCCCGGATAAGCCTCGTTCCGGTCCAGGGTGATGCGCTCGCTGATCGCGAAATTGCGGAGCTTGTAAGGCCCCCAGCCGATCGGGGCGGTGTTGTAGCTGGCGACCCCGCCCTCTCTCCTGAAGATCTCCTCGCTCGTGATCGTGAACTTGTCGAAGAGCTGGCCGAGCAGCGAGGAGGTGGGTTCCTTCGTGATGATATCGAAGGTGTGGTCGTCGACCCGCCGGATTTCCTTGACGCTCGACAGGTAGAAGCGTCCCTGGCTTTGCGGATCGGTCATGACCTGATTGTAGGAATGCAGGACGTCGGCGGTCGTCGGGCCGGGTCCGCCGTCGTGCCGGACGAGGTCGCGCCGGAGGTGAAAGCGCCAGGTCAGGTCGTCGAGCTGCTCCCAGCGTTCTGCCAGCAAGCCCTCGAACTTGCGTGCCGCATAGTTATAGCGACCGAGGCAGCCATAGACCTGGCACCACACCGAATACATCTGCGCGCTGCTTTCGGCATAGGGATGCCGTGTGACCAACGTGTCGGTGGTCGTGACGACGAGCGTGTCATTGTCTGTCTGAGCCGATGCCGAAAAAGCAGATGCGAGGGCGGCGGCGATAACGGCCATTCGAAGTGAAGGCTTTCGGCAATCGATCATCTTCGGTCCTCCGACATTGGTTCAGTGTTGGCGATCAATGAGGCAATTCAGTCCTGGATTCTCGGTACAGCGTCGATAAGCTTCTTCGTGTAGACGTGGGAAGGCTTCGAGATTACGGCGTCGGCGCTCCCGGATTCGACGATCTTCCCTTGCGCGAGGACGATGACCTTGTCGCAAAGATATTCGATGACTCCGATGTCATGGCTGATGAAGAGCACCGCAATCCCGAGCCGATCGCGAATGTCGAGCAGCAGGTTCAGGATTTGCATCTGCACCGAGACGTCGAGCGCGGAGACTGCTTCGTCGGCGATCAGGATGCGCGGCTCGGTGATGAGGGCGCGGGCGATGCCGATCCGCTGCCGCTGACCGCCGCTGAACTGGAACGGATAGCGGGACGCGGCCTCGGCCGGCAATCCGACGAGCCGCAGCATCCCGGCCACGCGATCGGCCAGGAGCCTTCGATCCGTCTCGCCGGCGATGCGCAGCCCCTCGCTGACGACATCGCCCACCTTCATCCTGGGGTTGAGCGATGAATAAGGGTCCTGGAACACCATCTGGATCCGCCGCGCCGCCGGCGGGAGGAAGATGCCCGCGGCCACGTCGACCAGCGTGGCGTCGCCCGCGACGAGGCGACCGGCGCTCGCCTGTTCCAGCCCGACGATTATGCGCGCCAGGGTCGATTTCCCACAGCCCGACTCCCCGACGATGCCGAGTATCTCTCCCGGTCCCACCTCGAAGGAGACGTCGGTGAGAGCCGTGACGCCGGTCGCCTGGGCGAACAACCTGCTGCGCCCCTGGTAAGTCTTGCCGATACGCTCGGCGCGCAGGACGGGAGCGGAAGGAATGGTCATAGCGGGTGCAGGCATCGCGCAACCTGGGCAGGCTGGGTCGGGGTCATCTCGATCCGACCGTGCCGGCAGTCTTCGGCCATGCGCGGGCAGCGGGGAGCAAAGCGGCAGCCGTCGAACCAGTCGGCGACGCCGGGCACCAGACCATCGATGCCGGCCTGCCGTTTGCCAGCTTCGCGCCGACGCGGGATGCAGTCGATCAGCGCGCGCGAATAGGGATGCGTCGGGTGATCGATCAACTCATGCGCCGGGCCCGTTTCCATGAGCACGCCGCCATAGAGGACACCGATGCGATCGGCGAAGCGGCGCACCAGCGAAAGGTCGTGCGAGATGAACAGGATCGACAGCCCGTGCTGATCGCGCAGCCGCAGTAGCAATTGCAGGATCTCCTCCTGGATCGTTACGTCGAGCGCGGTCGTCGGTTCGTCTGCGATCAACAGGGAAGGGTTGTTGGCGAGCGCCATTGCGATCATCGCGCGCTGCCTCATGCCGCCGCTCAGTTCGTGGGGATACATGCTCCTGACGCTCCCAGGATTCGCGAACTGGACGTCGGCCAGCAGCTCGACAACCCGCTCGCGACGTTCGCGCCTGCCCATTCCGCCCACGACGGCGATCGCCTCGTCGATCTGCCGTTCCACCGTCATCAGCGGATTGAGCGAGGTCATCGGTTCCTGGAAGATCATGCTGATGCTACGCCCCCGCATCCGCTGCACGCGGCTTGCGGGTGCCGTGGTCAGGTCGACGCCGTCCACAACGAGACGGCCTTCCATGCGCAGCGTGTTTGGCGGAAAGAGGCGCATCAGCGAGCGGGCGATCACGGTCTTGCCCGAACCGCTTTCGCCCACCAGCGCGTAGAATTCGCCGCGGGCGATCGAAAAGCTGACGCTGTCGACGATTTTCAGCTCTGTACCGCGCCCTGCGCGCAGGAACAGCGAGAGCTGATCGGCTTCGAGGACCGCATCGTCTATCCGGGATGTATCATGCATGCCGCGTTCCTCAGGATAGGTTCAGCGCCGCCTTGGGGTCGAGCTGGTCCCGCATCCAGTCGCCGAGCAGATTGAGGCCGAGCACGGTCAGGAAGATGCCCAGCCCCGGCAGGACCGCGAGCCACCAGGCGCGCGTGATGTAGGAGCGCCCCTCTGCCAGCATGCCGCCCCAGGTCGGGACGCTCGGCGGAACCCCCAACCCCAGAAAGCTCAGGCTCGATTCTGCGAGGATCGCGGTCGCCATCGTGAAGGTGCCGATGATGATGGCTGAAGCGAGCAGATTGGGCAGGATGTGATGACGCAGCACCCAGACGGTGCCGCCGCCCATGATCTTGGCGGCGGAGATATATTCTCGCGAGCGCAGCATCAGCGCCTGAGCCCGCGCGATCCGGCAATACGGAATCCAGCGCTGGATCGTCAGCGCAATGATGACATTAGTCAGGCTGGGACCGAAAAAAGCGAGGATCGCGATCGCCAACAAGATCGGAGGAAACGCCCAGAACGTCTCGACGACCTTCTGGATGAGGATGTCACGTGTTCCGGAGAGGTAGCCTGAGAGTGCCCCGACCAGCACGCCCACGACACCGGAGAGCACGACGACCGAGCCGGCGATGGCCAGCGACACTCGTGCCCCCGATGTCATTCGCGCTAGCAGGTCGCGCCCGAGATGATCGGTGCCGAGAAGGTAGCCGCCTTCCGGGCCAAAAGGTGGCTCGAGCGCAAACAGCAGATTCTGCTCATTGGGGTCATGGCCGGCGACGAGGCCGCCGAAAAGCGCCAGCACGATGATGCTGCCGAGACAGACCACGCCGACAATGAACTTGAGTTCGAGGAAGCGCCAGGCCTGCATCGTCAGGCCCTCCCGACCCTGAGACGGGGGTCGATCAAGACGTAGACCAGATCGACGAGAACATTCAGGGAGATGAAGATGAATGTGTAGGAGATGACGATCCCGGTCGTCAGCGGGATGTCGCGGGACGTGACGGCCGAGTAGAGCAGCGAGCCGAGGCCGGGCCAGGAGAAGACGACCTCGACGACGATGCTGCCGCTGATCAGGGTCCCCAGCTCGAGGCCGATGATGGTGATGATCGGCACCGTCGCGTTCGGTAGAAGGTGGTTGCGAACGACTTCCCTCCGCTTTAGCCCCTTGGCGACGGCGGTGACGACGAATTCCTCCTGCCCAACATCGATCACTGCCGAGCGTGAGATGCGCGCGATGATGCCGATCATGCCGAAGGCCAGCGTCGTGGCCGGCAGCAGGATGTGTTCGAGCCCCTGGCGGAAGACGCCGACTTGGCCCTGCAGAAGGCTGTCGATCAGGACGAAGCCGGTCATCTCGCGCAGCGGGACATCCAGCGGGATACGCCCGCTCGAAGGCAGCAGGTTCAGGTAGCCCGAGACGAACAGAACAAGGAGAATGCCGATCCAGAAGGACGGGGCGCTCACGCCGAGCACGGCGACGAGCGAACCAAGGCCGTCGAGCCAGCTGCCCTTGCGCAGCGCGGTGGCGACGCCGAGCGGGACGGCGATCGCCGCGGCGATGAGCAGCGCGATCACGGCAAGTTCGATGGTGGCCGGGAGCCGCTGACCGATGAGCTCGGTCACGGGCGCGTGGTAGCGATAGGAGGTGCCGAAATCGAGCCGCGCCAGATTCGTCAGGAAATAGAAGAACTGGACCAGCACGGGCTGGTCCAGCCCCCATTGCGCCCGCATGCGGGCGAGATCGGCCTCGGTCGCATCCTCGGCCGCCAGCGTGCTCGCCGCGTCGCCGGGAGCGAGCCTGACGAGGGCGAAGATCCCCAATGCGACGAGGAGGACGACCGGAACGGCTCCCAGAACTCGCCCTGCGATATGTCGAAGCATCCTAGCTCCCCCGTTCGGCGCGAGACCGGCTCCCCTGCCGGTCGGCCGCGCCGCTCACATCAGCCGGCCGCGACGACGGGCTGCATGCGGTCGTTCACCTGCACCGTCCGCAAATAGCCAAGGTCGGGCAGCGGTCTCCCCAGCGCGGGCGATGTCGCGAAGACCCGTTCGATCGCCTCGGCCACACGCAACAGATGCAGGTCCGAGTTTCTGCGACCGATGATCTGGAGGCCGAAGGGCAGGCCCCGGTCATCGAGGCCGCAGGGAATCGAGATGCAGGGATGATTGATCAGCGTGATCGCGTAGGTCAGCCCGACCCAGTCGAAATAATTGGCGATCGGCCTGCCTCCGATCTCGGCGGGATACATGTCGTGCTTCGCCCAGGGATAGGCTCCGACGGTCGGCGTGATAAGCAGGTCGAACTCGCGGAAGAAGGCCTGCACACGCTGGTAGATGCGGTTCTGCTCGATGAAGGCCAACGAGGCGTCCTCCAGCGAGAAGCGCGCGGCATGTTCCAGGTTCTGTTGGACGAGTGGCCCCCACTGCCGGGGCTTGTCCTTCTGGCGGTCGGCGAACATGCCGATATAGTTCACGGCGCGCAGGATTTCGTAGACGCGCCGTACGTCGCCAAAGTCAGGATGCGCGACCGCCGTCTCGCGGAAGATGGAGGCGAAGGCGGCGGTGCGCTCGTCGAAGGTGCGGCGCAATCCTTCCTCGCAGGGGGCGAAACCCAGATCCTGCGAGAAGGCCACCTTCAACGTCGAGACGTCTACGGGCGCGTCGCCCTTCTCGTCTAGCGGCGTGGCCAGCGCGTCGATGCTCGCGGACGTCGCCATCGCGCACAGCAGCAGGCGCGCATCCTCGCTCGTGCGGGCCATCGGCCCCTGCACCGGCAGATGCGACAGGCCGATCAGCCGCTTCTCGGAGGCGACGATGCCCGCGGTCGGGCGGAAACCCACCACGCCGCAATAAGCAGCGGGGATGCGCAGGCTGCCGGCATTGTCGGAGCCGTGGGCGAGCGGCATCATGCCCAGCGACAGTGCGATCGCCGAGCCGCCGGAGGAGCCACCGCAGGTCAAGCTCACTTCGAACGGGTTGCCGCTGACGCCATAAACGGGATTGAAGGTGTTGCCGCCGGCGCCCCATTCAGGCGTGTTGGTCTTCGCAAAGACGACAGCGCCCTTCCTGCGTAGGTTGCCGACCAGATGTTCGTCCTCGTCGGGCACGTGATGCTCATAGAGCCGCGAGCCGTACGTCGTCCGTAATCCGGCGGTGTCGTTGAGATCTTTGATGCCGATCGGCAGACCATGCAGCGGGCCCAACTCCTCGCCGGCCAGGACCGCCTTTTCAGCCCTTTCAGCAGCAGACCGTGCCCCTTTCTCGTCGATCGCGACAACACCGTTCACGGCTTCGTTGGCATCCTCGATCCGGGCAAGGCAGGAGGCGAGCAGTTCGATGGGAGAGAGCTGTTTGGCGCCGATCAGGAAGCGAGCTTCGGTAGCCGACAGGTCACAGGGTTGGACCATTTTCGCGTGTTTCCCTCGTTATCATTCTGACCACTCATCGCGGCTTGGATCCGGCAAATGGTATACCGTCATAACAAATAGAGTCGCCGCAGGCTGCCTGGCAAGGTCGTTTCCTTAGCTATCGAAGCTTTCGGATCGTCTCGACGCTGTGCTTCGGTCCGATTTTCGCGACTGGAGCCAAAGCGGTCTCCCTTTGACGCACGTGCATTCTTGCCTGACCGCCGCCTCATGCCACCAGGCGCTATGACGAGCGGATTTAAGGCGCGTTTCGCCGCTATACGGGTCGAAAGGCGGGATTTTCTTGGGTATTGGCGATCATACGCTAGGCTTCGTGGACAAAGGGTAGCCAGAGTTTGACTGCGGCAATGGCGACGAATCCGAGGTAAGATTCCTTGCTCTTGTCGTAGCGTGTGGCGACGCGCCGCCAGTTCTTGAGCTTGCTGAACAGACGCTCGATCAGATTGCGCCACTTGTATTTCTCGGCATCGTGCGGCGCAGGGTTCTTGCGGTTGCGCTTGGCCGGTATGACGGCCTCGATCTCGGCTTTCGCCAACTCCTCGCGAATGGCGTCGGCATCATAGCCCTTGTCCGCCAGCAGCGCTTCGATCTTGTCGGCGACCATCCGCAGCAGCGGCGCGAAGCCCTTGACGTCGTGTGCCTCTCCGCCCGTCAGGACGAAGCCGAGCGGGCGGCCTTTGGCATCGCAGCGGGCATGGAGTTTGGTGGTAAAGCCGCCACGCGATCGACCAAGCGCCTCTGTTTGCTGAGTCCCCTTTTTATGCCGACTGCGCAGTGATGCGCCCGGACGATGGTTGAGTCGATCATGTCGGCGGAGGGGTCTCGCTCGACCATCTCCGCCAGGCTTTCCAGCATGGCGTCGAAAACGCCGACCTCCAGCCAGCGCCGGTAGCGGCGGAAGACGCTGTTCCATTTGCCGTAATCGTCGGGGAGATGCCGCCACTGCGCGCCCGTCCGCGCCAACCACATCATGCCCTCAAAGTAGCGGCGGTTGTCCTGCGCCGGTCGGCAACCGCGCCCGTGCTCGGCCGGCAGCAAAGGCCCAATCAACGCCCATTCCTCGTCCGTCAGACCGATCCGCTCGCCCAAGGCTTCCTCCAAAAAGAAGCCTTGAATCAATCCGCGTGTCACAGGTCAAGCTTTGTCCACGAGGCCTAGCTGGACGGGGTGCGAGATTTGATCGAAAAAGCGACCGAATGCGAACTTTCCGCCCAAGCTCTAGTTCGCGCAAAGACCGCGAATCCGCGCCACAAAAATTCCGCCAAACTGAATTGTTTGGTCTGGAAGATGACGTTTGTCTTGATCGGAGCGATCCTCCGATTCTGGCTCCCTCGACCTTGCCACCGGAGCCAGCGCCGAACCGTCGAATTGATTCGTGAAATCAATATGATAAACCGAATTACGTGTACCGGCAGCGTTCGACAGTTCGGCCGTATGGCGGAGGCGTGCAAGACGTCGCTCGTTCTGAAGGTCTATACGAGGCACAGAGAAAATTTAGTTTTCTAAGCAACGCTCTCCGCCTCTGAACTGGGGCGGGCAAAATGCACAAAATTCGACTTGGCAATCTTCTCCACTGCCTGACGCTCGTGCCTCTCCTGGCGCTGGTCTGCTTCGGTGCGATTCTCGCCTATCAGAGCTTCCAAACCTATCAGGAGGTCCGGAAAGCCTCGCAACTGCAGGCGGTCGTAGACGCGACAACGATCTTCTCGGCGACCGCGATCCCGAATGAGGGCCGGGCCGCCTATCCCTATCTCGCCCAGGGCACGGCCGAGGCGCGTGCCAAGATGGAAATGCAGTGGCCACTGACGGACCACGCCTTCGCGCGTATCGAGTTCGTCGCCGGCGCCGCACAAATCCCCAATGCCGAAACGGCCGGATTGTTGCGGACGATACTCGATCAACGCAAGCTCCTCGGCGAGATTCGGCAGAAGGCCATGCGGCGAGAGACGGATCGCTCGCAGATGGGTGCATTCCTGCAGAACAGCAGCAATCTGGCGAATGAACTCGTCGGACGTGTCGCCGGCGCCGTCGATAATAGCGAGATCGCTCGCCAGATTCTGGCGCTCCATGCCGCGCTCGAGATCAGCACCGGCAGCCTCAACGAAGGCGGGCGCGGCGAGATTGCGTTCCAGACGGGCAAGCTGAGCCAGCCGCTGTTTCGCGTCATGCACCGAGGCGTGGAACTCCAGCAGATCTTCGGGCGGCAGTTCGAGGCATTCGCTCGGCCGGAACACATCGCGCAGTATAAGGATTTCCTCGGATCCGCCGACCACCAGCTGATCAACCGTGTGCGGCCGCTGCTGCTTGATGCCAGCTACGACAAGCTCGATCCCAACGATGCGCCCGGCTGGACGAAGGCCGATCAGGCTCGTCGGGCCTTTTGGCTCAAGCAGATCGAGGAGATGCGCAACAGCTTGTCGGTGCAGACCGCGGAGCTGCTCGGCTCCGCCTATCGCAGCTTCCTCCTTTACGGTGCGGCATCAGTCGTCATCATCCTGCTCGCCGTGGGCTTGGCCATATGGGTGAGCCGCGTGATCCGCTCGCTGTTTGGCCGCCTTGCGGCTTCGATGACCGAGATCGCGGACGGATCCCTCGATACGAGCGTCCCGTTTGCCAACCGGTCCGACGAGATTGGCCGCATGGCGGTCGCACTCGATGTTTTCCGCACCAATGCGCTGAAGGTCCGCAATCTGGAAATCGAGGAGCGAAGGGCGTTGAATGCACGTGCGGAGCGCGCTCAGGCTATGTCCGAAGTCGTCGCATCGGTCGGCGAGGTCGTCCATCGCGCTGCAGAAGGGGATTTCACCGGACGCGTGCAGGTCAGTGCGGACGATCCTTCCCTGCAAGCCCTCGTGGATGGGATTAACCAGATCAACGCCGTCGTCGACGAAGCCACTGGCGATTTCGAGCGGGTGCTGAAAGCGATTGCCGAGGGCGATCTCGCCCAGGATGTGAGCCGCGATTATCGTGGACGGCTCGATCAGTTGAAGACGGCGATCAACCGCACCGCAAACAGGCTGAGCACCGCGGTCGCGACGATTCAGACGACAGCGCAACAGGTCCAGCTCTCGTCCACCGAGATCAAGACCGGCGCGGATGATCTGGCGCAGCGTACTGAACAACAGGCCGCTTCCCTGGAGGAGACCGCAGCCACGACGGAGCAGCTGGCTGCTTCCGTGAAATCGACCGCCCGTTCTTCAAAGCTGGTGGTCGCCGACGCGGAAGCGGCGCGCTCTGTCGCGGCGGAGGGGGGCACCATCATCGGCCAAGCCGTCACCGCCATGTCGCAAATCGAAACGACTGCCGGCCGCGTGGCGGCAATCACCAATGTCATCGAGGAAATCGCGTTCCAGACGAACCTGCTTGCCCTCAATGCTGCGGTGGAGGCCGCCCGCGCCGGCGATGCTGGTCGAGGTTTCGCGGTCGTTGCAAGCGAAGTGCGGACGCTGGCGCAACGCGCGGCAGACGCAGCCAAAGACATCGGCACGCTGATCTCCTCTTCGACGCGCGAAGTCGAGCAGGGTGTGACGCTCGTGCGTCAAGCAGGGGATACTCTCGCCCGGATCGTCGAGGCATCTAATCGGGTCGTCGGGAATGTGTCTCAGATCTCGGTCGCCTGCGACGAACAGGCGAGCGGCATCGACGAAGTGAGCCAGGTCGTGGCGCATATGGATGAGATGACCCAGCAGAACGCGGCACTCGCCGAGCAGAGCTCCGCCTCGGCAGTGGCTCTCGCCGTTCAGATCGACCGGCTTCACGGTCTGGTCGCGCAATTTCGGACAGCCGCGGTAGAGGAGGCGCATCTGCGACGCGTCGCCTGACCTGAAAAGCCGCTCTGGTCAGTATCGCCGCTCGAAGGACGCGATCACGCGCGCCTGCTCTTCCGAAAAGGATTTGATGCGGGCGCGCAATTCGCCCGCAAATTCGCGCGTCAGAAACGAGGTCGGCTTGTTGCAGGCAAATACCATGCTCAGCACCGCGGTCATTTCGGGATCGACAAGCGGAGCAAGGAAGGTCTGGGTATCAACGACCTGGTTGAGCATCGCTCCCAGGGGAAGCAGCGTGAAGCCGTGGCCGGCCATGACCAGCGCCCTCAGGGTGCCGTAGAGGTCGATCTCGTAGGGGCTCTGAAGCGGTATTCCGGCAAGTTCCGCCAACCGGTCCAGCCGGATCCGCAATCCGTGCTGCGAGCTCGGTAGGACGAGGGGCAGTCGGGCGGCCTCGGCGAGCGAGATCGCTTTTCGCCCGTTGATGCCGTGCTCCCGAGCCAGAGCCATCGGCCCGACGAGCACGATGCGTTCTTCGATCAGTTCCTCGGTCACGAGCTGCGGCGAGCTTCCGATGTCGTAATAGATCCCCAGGTCGATGCGGGCGCGAAGCAGCCACTCCTGGATGATACTGCTGTTGCCGCCGGAGATGTGCACGTGAACGTGGGGATAGCGCGCGCAGAAGGAGCTGAGCAGGGAAGGGCACAACGTTTCGCCCAGGTGGTGGACGATGCCGAGGGAAATCCGTCCCCGGGGCTGGACGCTGCGAGCCTGAACGCGATCCATGACGTCCTGCACGTTCGACAGGAACGGCCGCACGACATTGAGCAGATCAAGCCCCTCATCCGTCAGCTCGACACCACGGCCGTTGCGATAAAGCAGGGGCGCGCCGACGGTCTCTTCCAGCTTGCGGATCTGCCGGCTGATGAAGGGCTGATCCACGTTGCGGATGCTGGCCGCGCGGGAGAATCCTCCCTGCTCGACCACGTCCAGAAAGAACTGCAGCTGACGTAGATTCATGCGCACGCTCCGGTGAATGTCAGGTGCCGCAAAGCTGGTATTATTCAATCGTTATAGGAGCATGTCTGCTTCGACACTAACATCCCGTCAGCTTGCCGATCGAAGCCGCCGCATATGCGGCCTTCGAGGGCGTCTTGGGCCAGGACCGCGTCTTTCGCGCGGCGACGCCGCGCAACGACGAGGATGAGATGAAAGAGCAGATGGAGACCAGGCGCGACGGCTCCCGGGGGCCGGCGCAGGAGCGATCGTCGCTTCAGGCCTCGCGGCTTGGCGCGATCGGCTTCTCCCAGACGCTCGCAATGGGCCGTCGCGCCGCGGATCTGCGCCGCGCCGGCCGCGACATCATCAGCCTCGGTATGGGAGAGCTCGATCTCGACATTCCTTTGCCCGTGCGCGAGGCGGCTGCGAAAGCGGCTCTACGGGGCGATGGGCGCAGCCCTCCCGTCGAGGGCCTGCAAGCGCTCAGGGAAGGCATTGCCCGCAAATTGCTGCGGGACAACGGCGTCAACTGTCCCGCAGACGGCATCATCGTCTCAAGCGGGACCAAGCAGGTCATATTCAATGCCATGATGGCGACTCTCGATCCCGGCGACGAGGTGCTCATTCCGGCGCCTTACTGGGTCTCCTATCCCGACATCGTGCGCCTGGCCGGCGGAACGCCGGTGATTTTGACATGTGGGGCCGACAGGGGCCACAAGCTCTCGCCGGAGCAGCTGGAAGAAGCGATCACCGCCCATACGCGCTGGCTCATCCTCAACTCCCCCAACAATCCGACCGGCGTCGTCTATTCACGTGAAGAACTGGCCGCGCTCGCCGGCGTGCTCGCGCGCTTCCCGCAGGTGATGGTGCTCAGCGACGAGATCTACGAGCTCTTCACCTTCACCGCGGAGGGCTTCACTTCTTTGGCTTCGGTGGCGCCGGGGCTGAAGGACCGGATACTGCTCGTCAACGGGCTCTCGAAGTCGTTTGCGATGATCGGCTGGCGGATCGGCTACGGTGCCGGCCCTGCGGAGCTGATCTCGGCCATGGTGAAGGTCCAGTCCCAGAACACCTCGGGCGTGGCCACGATCGTGCAGGCGGGCGCCATCGCCGCCATGGACATGCCGCTGGAAGCGCTGCAGCCGTTCCGCACCGCCTTCGCTCGCCGAAAAGCCAAGGTCGCCGAGTTGCTCCACCATATTCCGGATTTCCGGGCGGTGCAGCCAGAGGGAGCCTTCTACTTCTATCCCATGTGCGAATCTCTGATCGGCCGCCGCACGGCCCAGGGAGGGACGATCGGCAGCGACGCCGATCTGGCGGAGTTCCTGCTCGATACGGCCGACATCGTGACTGTTCCGGGGTCGGCGTTCGGCCTGGGACCGGCGCTCCGGCTTTCTTATACCTGTCCCGAGGAGCGGCTGGAGGAGGCTTTCCAACGGATAGGTGCCTCGTTGGCGAGCCTTTGCTGAAAGGGCCGTTTCGGAGCAATCCCGCTCTTTGAGGACCGGCGGGATTGCTCCAGGTCTTTGTTTGGTCGCATTTTCTTCACGCGAACCGGTGTCCACTTCGCTCAAAAATGCCTTAGGTCACATCGCCTGAAAATGCTCCGGGTCTTTTCATCGGCAGGATGCCGAAACGACGGATGTCGAACGGCGCGATGTCGACCGGGGAAGCCTCTCCGGCAACGAGATCTGCGACGATGGAGCCGGTGATCGCTCCCAATGTCAGGCCCGAGTGTCCGTGACCGAACGCGAAGAAGGCGTCGGCGGTCGCGGGAGCGCGACAGATCACGGGCAGGCTGTCGGGCGTGGAAGGCCTGAGCCCCATCCAGGGTTCAGGCTCTGACGGGCGCAGGTCCGGCAGCGCGGCCGCTGCCAGCTTCAGGAGCCGGTGAGCCCGCCGATAATTGGGCGGCGCGTCCAGGCTCGCAAGTTCTGCGGTCCCCGCGATGCGAAGCCCGCCGGCCATGCTCGACAGTCCAAACTTCTGATCGCCGACGATAACGGGTCGGCCGAGTTCGATGCCCGGATCCGGAACCATGAGATGATAGCCGCGCTCGCTGTCCAGCGGCAGCCATGAGCCCAGTTTCCTTGCCCATCTCTTGGAATGCGCCCCGAATGCAAGGACGAGCTTCCCGATTGGCCGGGCACCGCTGTCGGATATCAGAAAAGCGGGCTTGCCATCGTCGATCACGAGGTCCTCGACCTGAATCTTCACGAATTCTCCGCCCTCCGCGACAAACCGGTCGGCGAGAGCCTGGGTGAGCAGTTGCGGGCTGCGGGTGCTCAGCGAGCCCGTGATCAGCACCCCCCGCGTGAAGTCGGCCGACAGCGCCGGTTCGAGGCGGTGCAGTTCCGCGCCGGCGAACTCCTCGATATGCACGCCGTGCCGCCGGCGGAGATCATGCGCGGGTTTGGCTGCCAGATAGGCATTCTCGGAGCGATAGGCATAGAGCTCTCCGCTCTCGCGGATCAGATGCTCGCATCGCGCCGATGCGATGAGCGGCCGATAAGCTTCAGCCGCAAGCCGCAACAGCGAGGCCAGGGCGCCCGCGATCTGCTCGACCCGTTCAGGCCGGGCCGATGCCAGGAAGTGAAGCAGATAGGGAGAGAGGCTCGCCAGGTGCCGCCAGCGAATGATGAGCGGGCCGTCCGGATCGAGCAGCATGCGCGGGACCTGACGGATGATCCCTGGCGTGGCCGTCGGTACGCAGCCGCCCACCTGTATCATGCCCGCATTGCCGTAAGAGCAGCCACTGCCCGGCTCTGCGCGGTCGATCAACGTCACGCGAAATCCCTTGCGCAGCAGGCTGAGCGCGCAGCAGACTCCGACCGTTCCGGCACCGAGAACCGTAACGCGCGTTCCGTTCACCTTGCCACTCCTCACGGGTTGCTCCGCACGTCGTAGAGCTCGGTCCGCGCGGATCTATGCCGATGGAAACATGGCCTCCCCCGGTTGGCGATGTTTGAATCACCATATCTGCTATCGTGATTGGTCGGTGTGCAGGGCCCGGCATCGCCGCTAGGACGATCAAGTAATCGCGCTTGGCCACCTCGGCGCTTCCCTAGAGGGTTTCGCCTCAGGCGTCCCCGGCGCGCAAAACCGAGGGGAATTCACATGAGACGATTTTTCACATCCGCGCTGGGTGCGCTGGCGCTCGCGGCCTTGATGGTCATGGGACTTGTAACGGATGCCGGCGCCCAAGCACCGGCGCCGTCCCAGCTGCAGACGGTCCTTGCGCGCGGGAAATTGATCGTGGGCACTCGCAGCTCTGCGATCGGGTTTTCTTTCAAAGATCAGAAAGGTGAACTGGCGGGCTTCGACATCGATCTGGCGCGCCTGCTCGCGCAGCAGATATTCAAGGATCCTAGCAAGGTCGAACTCGTCGTACTCTCTGGTTCCGCCGATCGCGTGCCTGCACTGGTTTCGGGACGTGTCGATGCCGTGATTTCTTCCTTCAGCCCTTATCCGGAACGCGTGCAAGTGATCGACTTTTCGGCGCCGTACGCACTGTCGGACACGGTCTTCGTGGTTCGGGCGGACTCGCCATTTCAGAAGAACGCTGACTTGGTCGGCAAGACCGTGTTGACCCGTCAAGGAGCCGATCTCGAGCAGATGATCAACGGCTCGGTTCCCGGCACGAAAATTGAAGGGTTTCCGGAGCTCTCCGATGCGTTCTTGGCCTTCCGGCAGGGGCGCGGCGATGCATTCTTCTACGAGCGAGCGGCAGCCTACTATCTCATGAAAGGCACAGGAGGACGGTTCCGGGTCATCGACGACAAGGCCAATCCAATCGCAGCCAGTGGCATCTCGATTGGCTTGAAGCAAGGTGATCAGGTCTGGATCAACTATATCAACTGGCTCCTGTACGACCTGAAGGCGAACAACAAGCTGCAGGCCTTGCACCAGAAGTGGTTCGAGACAGATGCGCTTCAGCCGAGCTGGGTGAAGCAACCATTGTAGACCGTATCGTTCATGGCGCGGCGGAGGCGTAACTCCGTCGCGCTTGTCTTTGCCAAGCTCCAAAAGGCCAACGCATGGCATACAGACTCGACTGGCTTCCAGTGCTTCAAGCGTCACAAGCCTTGCTTTCCGGACTCGCGATAAGCCTCGAGATCTTCCTGATCAGCTCGATCGGTGCCACGCTGCTGGGCCTGGGCGGCGCGAGCCTCATGCTCTCGAGACATGCGAGCTTGCGCTTTGTCGCGACCGGCTATGTCGAGCTCATGCGCAACAGCCCGAGCCTCGTCAAGATGTACTTCATCTATTTCGGCTTTCCGGTCCTGGGGCTGTTTCCGACCGCCTTCTGGTCCGGTGTCATAGCGCTCGTCCTCCACAACGCGGCCTATATGATGGACATCTTCCGCGCGGCCTTCGCCAGCGTGGCACGCGGCCAGCGCGAGGCGGCGATCAGCTTGGGCCTCGATCCCTTTCTGACGTACCGGAAGGTCCTTCTGCCGCAGGCCCTGCGCCGGGCGCTCCCCGGGCTGGGGAACTACTGGGCGGAGATGGTGAAGGATACGTCGCTGACCAGCGCGCTCTCCGTGCGGGAATTCTATTTCGTGTTCACCTCGCAGATCGCCCTCAACATGCGCACCTATGAATTCTTCCTGGTGGCGGGGCTGACCTATCTGCTCCTGACCAGCGCAGTAGCGGCGATTGCCCGTCTCTGGGAGCGCGCTCTCGCACGCGGGGAGGCCAGGGCGCGATGATGGAAGCCACATCGAACCTGGACATCGTCCTCACCCTGCTCCATGGGCTGGCCGTCACCCTTCAACTGGCTGCCGTCGTGCTCGTATTCGGCACCGCCGGCGGCGTCGTGCTCGGCGTCGCCTCAGCCTATGGCGGCGCGCCGGTGCGTCTCTTCGTCGGCGCGCTTCTCTATCTGGCGCGAGGACTTCCGCTGTTGATCCAGGTCTTCGCCATCTTTTACCTCTTGCCTCTGTTCGGCCCGACGCTCGACCGCTTTTCCACGGCAGCGGTGGCCCTCGGCGCATTTGCGGCCATGACGATCAGTGAAATCGTTCGCGGTGGCCTCGTCGCAATCCCGAAAGGCCAGATCGAAGCCGCCTATTCTCTCGGATTGAAGCGGCTCATGACGATCCGCCTGATCATTCTTCCCCAAGCTCTGAGGGTATTGCTTGCCCCGCTGATCGGGCAGTTCGTGTTCCTGGTCAAGGCTACGTCGATCATCTCCTTGTTGGGCGTGCCCGAACTGATGTTTTCGGCGCGCGAGATCATCGAGCGCGACCTCGAAGGATTCAAGGTCATGACCCTGGTCTGGCTGATCTACACAGCCGTCTGCATGCCGTTGTCGATGCTCGGGCGCCATCTCGAGCGCCGCCTGGCTATCCGCTGACCGGTCCGGCGGGAGCGCGGCGGACGCCCCCGGCGAATTTGCTCTTTTCTTGTTCCCGGAGCCGGATGAAGGCGCGCCTCGGGCTTGGCCCCCCGAACTCTATCGGAGGGTGCGGCCCCTTCGGGTGGAGGCCGGCTCGGCACCGCCGGTACGCTTGCCCGGAATTGCTCGCTCCCGGCAAAGCCAGCGCACCCCACTGACGTGTCGGCTTCTTATCGCGGTCCGCGTTCCGCTTCGCCGGAGATCGCGCGGTTGGCATTTCCTCCGTATGCTGATATTCAGTGCTCATATAATCCAGCCTGCCGACGAAACCGTCGGTGGAGAGACAGGGCGGAACAGCAAGGGAGGACGGGCCATGTGTCACAGCGAATCCGGGGGCGGTGCCGCGGTTGCGGTTCCTGACGTTGGCGATGCTTCGAGCGACGTTTCGACTGCCTTGCTCGACGAGCTGGTGGCAGCCAATCACATCCTGTTCGACCAGGGTGTCGTCGATGCCTTCGGCCATATCAGCGTCCGGCACGACAAGCGGCCGGACCGTTTCTTCCTCGCCCGCAACATGGCGCCGGGCAGGGTCACGCTCGACGATCTGGTGGAGTTCACGCTCGATGGCGAGGCGGTGAACGCGAAAGGGCGCAAGGTCTATCTCGAACGCTTCATCCATTCCGAGATCTTCAAGGCCCGACCGGATGTCCAGGCGGTGGTCCATAGCCATTCGCATTCGATCGTGCCGCTTAGCGTCGTCAGGGGCGCGCGATTGCGCCCGCTGTTCCATATGGCGGGGTTCATCGGACCAGGTGCGCCGGTTTTCGAGATTCGCGAGGTGGCGGGCGAGTCGACCGATCTGCTGATCAGCAATCGTGATATCGGTGCGGCGCTGGCACGGCATTTCTCGGAGAGCGATATCGTGCTGATGCGGGGGCACGGTTCAACCGTCGTCGGAGATTCGATCAAGCGGGCCGTCTATCGTGCGGTCTATGCGGAGCTGAACGCACGCTACCAGTTGCAGGCGATGCAGCTCGGCGAGGTCACCTTCCTGACCGAGGGAGAGTGCCGCGCCTGCGTCGACAAGGTCGAGGGGCAGATGCAGAGGCCCTGGGATCTCTGGCTCGAGAAAGCGCGCATTCGCTGCGAGGCCGTGCCCGGCTGAACCGAAAACCGTCCCGAGCTTCTGGAAGCGGCCGTGCAATTTCATCTCAATGGTTTCAGGCCGGGGGATCCGGCGATCAGGGCAGTCCCCGCCCCCGGAGGCGGCCGGGGCCTGCCGCGGGAGGTCGATGTCCTGATCATCGGCTGCGGGCCGGCGGGGCTCGTCCTGGCGGCCCAACTTGCCGCCTTTCCCGATCTCAGCGTCTGCATCGTCGAGCAAAAGTCCGGGCCGCTCCAGATCGGGCAGGCGGACGGCATCGCCTGCCGGACGATGGAGATGTTCGAGGCCTTCGGCTTTGCCGAACGTGTCGTGAAGGAGGCCTACTGGGTCAACGAAACGACCTTCTGGAAGCCCGATGAGGCCGATGCCGGCAAGATCATGCGCCACGGCCGCATCCAGGATACCGAGGACGGCCTGTCCGAGTTTCCGCATGTCATCCTCAATCAGGCGCGCGTGCATGATTTTCTCCTCGAGACCATGCGCCATGCGCCGCTCGGCCTCGAGCCGCATTATGGGTTGCGCTTCGTCGATCTCGAGATCGCGGGAGGGGATGGCGACGGCCGCCGGTCCCATCCGGTCGCGGTGAGGCTGGAGCGGGCGGGCTCCGAAGGCCGGGGGACGGTGGAGGTCGTCAAGGCGCGCTACGTGGTCGGTTGCGACGGTGCGCGCAGCGCCGTGCGAAAGTCGCTCGCCCGCAGCCTGACCGGCGACTCGGCCAATCAGGCCTGGGGCGTGATGGATGTCCTCGCGGTCACCGATTTTCCGGATATCCGCCTGAAGAGCGCCATCCACTCCGCCGAGGAAGGCAGCATGCTGATCATCCCGCGCGAGGGCGGCTATCTCGTGCGCTTCTATATCGAGCTCGACAAGCTCGCCGAAAACGAGCGGGTCTCGGCCCGCGCGATCACCGCGGACCGGCTCGTTGCGGCAGCCCGGCGCATCATCCGTCCTTATTCCCTCGAGGTGAAGGAGATCGCCTGGTGGTCGGTCTACGAGATCGGCCAGCGGTTATGCGACAAGTTCGACGACGTTCCAGCCGGAGAGGATCGCCGGCCGCGCGTCTTTATCGCCGGGGATGCCTGTCACACCCACAGCCCCAAGGCGGGGCAGGGCATGAACGTCTCGATGGGCGATGCCTTCAATCTCGGCTGGAAGCTGGCGGCCGTCATCCGGGGACAGGCCTCGCCGTGGCTGCTCGACACATATTCGATCGAGCGCCATGCCGTCGCAAAGGAGTTGATCGATTTCGACCGCGAGTTCGCCCGGATGTTCAGCGCCCGTCCCAAAACGGGGGCCGGCAATCAGGATGATGCCGTCGATCCTGCCGACTTCCAGCGCTATTTCGTCAAGCAGGGGCGGTTCACAGCCGGCACGGCGGTCCGCTACAAGCCCTCGCTGATCTGCGGCGATGGCCGGCATCAGGCTCTGGCAAGCGGCTTTCCGCTCGGCATGCGGCTGCATTCGGCCCCGGTCGTGCGGCTGGCTGATGCAAAGCCGCTGGAACTGGGCCATTGCGCGAAGGCGGACGGACGCTGGCGCCTGATCGCCTTCGCCGATGCGGGCGAGCCCTTCGACGCCGGATCGGAGCTGATGAAGCTCTGCCGTTTCCTCGACGCCGACGAATCGTCGCCTCTCCGGCGCCATACGCCGCCGGGACAGGATGTCGACGCCGTGATCGACGTGCTGGCGGTGTTGCAGCAGAACCATCGCGAGGTCGATATGGCGCGCGTTCCGGCCTTCCTGCGGCCGGCGAAGGGACGCTACGGTCTATGGGACTATGAAAAGCTGTTCTGCGCCGATACGCGCTCGGGGCAGGACATCTTCGACCTGCGCGGTATCCGCCGCGAGGCCGGCTGCGTCGTCGTCGTCAGGCCGGACCAGTATGTCGCCGAGATCCTGCCGCTGGCCGACGGGGCAGCGCTCTCGGCTTTTTTCGCCTCATCCATGCTCGTCCCGGGCGAGATCGGACCGGCGAGGTGAAAGAGAGGATGGCCGTCCGTGCTTGCGGGGGTAGACCGCTCCCGGCATGGATTGCCGCCGTTTCGGGATGAGGGCGAGGCGAAGATCGTAGAATGGCGAGCCAGAATCTCTATTCGATGCCCGGTCATCTGATCAGGCGCGCCCAGCAGATCGCAGTCTCGATCTTCCTCGACGAATGCGCATCCCTGGACATGACGCCGGTGCAATATGCCGCACTCGTCACCATCCGCGACCATCCGGGAATCGACGCGACGCGGTTGTCGGCGCTGGTCGCTTTCGATCGCTCCACGCTCGCCAACGTGCTGGAGCGTCTCGAGACGAAACGGCTCATCTTGCGCTCGGGCAACCACAACGACAGGCGCGTCAAGGTCCTGCGGCTTACGCCCGAGGGAGAGGCGGTTCTCGCTCAGGCTGAGCCCTTGGTCGATCGGGCGCAGACGCGCATCCTGGCCCCGCTGCCGCCCGAGGACCGGCAGGCTTTCATGAGCATATTGGCCAGGCTCGTCGAATCCAACAACGAGGTCTCGCGCGCGCCGTTGCGGCTGACGTCGGCCAGCTAGGGGAATTCCACACTTCTCCGAATCGCGGAACTGCTCCCGTTCCACGTTCCATCGCATTTTCTGACGCGAGCGGGTGCCGCAGTGAACAGTCTGAGCGTCATAAGGACTGAAATCGACCATGAGCATGAAGCTTGGCAGACAAAGCTCTTTTGTCTTGGACCACCAGACTGTGCCTATCCTAAAATATCAGAAGAGGTTTTGTGCTCATGAAAAAAGGGAGGACTAGATATGCCGACAATCCGTATTGAACCCGTCGAGGATCGAGCATCCGGCCGCTTCGCCATCGAGATTTACCTGCCGGCAGATGCGGAAAAGCCGCTGGTGACCACGGCACCGCGCTACAAGAGCGCTGCGGCGGCGGAACAGGATACCATCGCGATCTTGTCGGCCGCCGCGAACAACCCGCCGCCGGAAGAACCGCCCAACCGGCGGTAGTGTCGGTTCGGCTCCGCGACCGCCCGTAACGCTGTTGTCAGGCGACGACAAGCAGCACACCGGCGGTTGCGACGACCGCGGCGGCGATGGTGAGGAGATTCGGGGCGCGTTCAGTTCGCAAAAGCAAGCTGGCGATCAGCATCGACACGAAAACCTCGAGCGACTGAATCGCTCCGACTGTCGAGATCGCCGTATACTGAATTGCATAAAAGTTGGCGATCTGCCCCGCCGCGAAGCACAGCGCCGCGGCTACACCCCAGATGTTGCGCGCCATCAATGCGGAGAGGATCGCCTTGCGGCTGCGCCCGCTGACGAGCGCGGTGAGGACATAGTAGCCCATTGCAGCCATGGCTCCGACGAAGGTGCCCAGCGCTCCGTCCGGGACCAGATCGAGCCCCAGTTTGCGCGCGACGTAGGCCGAGGCATAACAGAGGCCCGAAGCCGTTCCCCAGATATAGCCCATCGGCTCGATCTGCTCCGCCGCCGGTGCAGAAGACTTTCCGCTGCCTGCGAGATCGACCGCCACCAGGGCGGCCACGCTGATCGCGATCAGCAGGAGGCCGCCGAGTTTGGCCGAGGTTAGGATCTCGCCGAGAAAGACGACGCCGAACAGCACCGAGAAAAAGGGGATGGCGCGCTTGATTGCGGCGCCGCGGATCGCGCCGAGATCTCGCACCGAGAGGAAATACAGGCTGCGGGCCAGGGCGGTCGCGAGAAGTCCCGAAAGCGCAAACCATGCGAGGCCTACAAGCGCGCCGGGCCTTCCTACCAGATTCTGCGACTCCTGCGCCGTGCTCACCCATAGGGCTGCGGAAAGGAGCGCGGTCAACCCCACCGAGAGGATGGCCCCGCCGTCGCCAGGCCCGCTCTTGCGTGCTTTGGCGATCGCCACGCCGCCGAAGCCGAAGGCCAGAACGGACAGAATCGAAAACAGCTCTCCGAGTCTCGCCGCCATAAATGTCATGGGAGAGGCGGCCTTTCTGTACCGTTGGCCGTTAGGCGAGCGGGATGAGGTAAGAATCTGGCGGGCGTGCCAAAGATAGGAAGAGGCATCGGTCGTGGCGCTTCAGCACGCTGCTGGTTTGGATCGAGCGGGCAGGCCTTTGGATGCCGGATGCGGATACAGGATGCCGCTCGCGCGAAGCTCCGCAAGGGCGCCCACTCCTATCAACGCCATGGTCCGATCGACTTCGTCCCGAAGTATCGCCAGCGCACGCTCAACCCCGGTTCGCCCCGCTGCAGCGACGCCATAAAGAGTCGCGCGTCCGAGAAGGACGGCATCGGCGCCCAGCGCCACGGCCTTGACGATGTCGGAGCCGCGCCGGATGCCTCCGTCCATGAGCACGACCATCCGTCCATCCGCCGCCTGCACCACCTCGGGCAGGCTGTCGATGGAGGCCGGCGCGCCGTCGAGCTGGCGACCGCCGTGGTTGGAGACGATGACGCCGTCGGCACCGTGCTCGTGGGCGCGCAGGGCATCGGCGCCGGAGAGGATTCCCTTGACGAGCAGCGGCCCGTCCCAGCGTTCCTTCAGCCTTGCGATATCGGCCCAGCAGAACGCGGGATTGCGCTTCGAGCGCGTGAAGTCTGCGAGTTCGGCAGCCGTGGCACCGGGCGGCAGGAACTCGGCGAGGTTCTCGAAGCGCGGCATCCCCTTGTTCAGCCAGACATTGGCCAGCCAGCCGGGGTGAAGGAGACCGTCGAGCACGACCCGGGGCGTCAGGCGCAGCTCATGCGAGAAATTGTTACGCAGGTCGCGCTCGCGCTTGCCGGCCGTCAGCGTATCGACGGTGACGATCACGGCCTGGTACCCGGCGTTGCGGGCGCGATCGAGCAACCGGCTTGCGAAGCTGACGTCGCCCCAGGGGTAGAGCTGGAACCAGCGCGTGCCTGCGCCGATCGCGGCGACCTGCTCGAGCGCGTTGTTCGACGCCGTCGACAATGCGAAACCGATGCCCGCATCGGCCGCGGCTCGGGCGAGTTCGAGGTCCGCATCCGGCCAGAGCAGGCCGTTGAGGCCGGTCGGTCCGATCATGAACGGGCCGGGGAACCGGCTGCCGAACAGTTCGACCGATTGATCGCGCTGCTTGTTGCCGGTCAGCACGCTCGGCATCAGCTGCCATCGCTCGAAGGCGGCGCGATTGTCGCGCAGCGTCGCTTCGTCCTCCGCTCCGCCGTCGAGATAGTCCCAGACCACGCGCGGCAGGCGCCGTCGCGCGCGGGCTGCAAGGTCCGCGATGCTGATCGCGTTGTCGAGAGGCATGGTCCCTTCCAATCGGATAAGGCGGAAGTCTGCGCAAGACGGGCCGTCATGAAAAACAGGTGTTCACACCGCACCGTAGCGGCGGCCGAAGGCCCGCAACGCCGCATTGACGGCGAGCGCGAGGGTAAACACCGAGATGAGCAGAGCGTACATCTCCGCCGTCCGGAACGCATTGTAGTCCTGGATGATCAGATACCCCAGGCCGCGATTCGACATCTTCACCTCAGCCAGCAGCGCGCCGATCAGAGCTACGCCGGTGGCGAGTCGCAAGCTGCCGAGCACAGGCACCACGATCGAGGGCAGATAGACCAGCCGGACGAGCTGCAGCAAGGAGGCGTCGAAGCTGCGCACGACCCGGATCAAGATCGGACTGACGCCGCGCATGCCGCCGAACGTCGCCACGGCCACCGGGAAGAACGCCGAGATCGCCGCCATCGCGATCTTCGGGCCGGCGTCGATGCCGAAGACCACCATGAGGATGGGCAGGAAAACGATCTTGGGCGCCGGGGCGAGCGCACGCACCCAGGGATCGAGCACCGCGGCCAGCAGCCGCGAGACGCCCAGAGCGATCCCGCAGAGCAGGCCGACGCTGCCGCCTATCAGGATGCCTGCGCCCGCTTCGTAAGCGGTGATGCCGAGATGCGCGTAGAAGCCGGCATCCGCAAGCTGCCGCAGCAACGCCGAGCCGATGGCCCAAAGGCTCGGCATGGCGCCGGTGAAAACGAGTCCCGATGACGAGATCGCCTGATATGCGGCCAGCAGGCCGGCGAGCGTCAGCATCCGGATCATGGTCACGGTCACGCCGCCGGACTGGGACGGGGCAAACGCAGTCAGACCGGCCGTAGCCATCGCTCCCCCCGCTCTATCAGCAAGAAAAACAGGCTGCTCAGCACGATGACGAAAACGACGGCCGAATACATCGAAGGAATATCGTAGCGATCATACATGTCGGCGACGACAAAGCCGAGACCGCCGATGCCCACGAGGAATTCAACGGCAACGATGTTGATCATCGCGTAGATCAATCCCAACCGCAAACCGACGAAGATCGTCGGAAGCGCCGCAGGCAGCACGATCTTGGTTAGGCTTTGCAGCGGCGTCATGTGGAGCGACAGCGCGAGATTGTGAAGAACCGGCCTCACTCCAATGATGCCTTCCCGAGTCTTGATGATGACCGGGATCACCGCCACGACAAACCCCATGACCGCCACAGTTACTAGGCTTCGACCGAAGAAGATCAGGAACAGCGGATAGAGCAGAATGATAGGGGCGGCGAAGGCCGCCTCCAGCCATGGTTCGTAGGCCTGCCCTAACACACGCCGACGTGCCAGCAGCGTGCCGGCGGGAACTCCGAGCAGCAGCGCCGCCGCGGTGGCCGCGAAGGTGGTGTTGAATGTCAGCCAAGTCGCGTAGCCCAGCCCCTCGTGCAGCACGAGGGCAGGGATGGCGGCCAGGATCTCGGATGGCGGCGGCATCACGAACGCTGAAACCCGGCCGGTGCGCGACAGGGCCTCCAACCCAGCGACGACCGCAACGAGCAGCCCGATGCTGCCGATGCTCCCGCCGCGCGTCATGCCAGGAACCGACCGACATTGGCCGTGAAGGCCTTAGTCTGGTCGGGCGTCAGCGTAGTGGACAACCGCTTGTCCTTGACGGCTTGCGCGATGCTGAGCTCGAGGTTGCCGATTGGGGCCAGCGCCAGCGCCGCCTTCGGATAATTGACGTCCCGCGCCTGTCGGCCGGTGGCTAGATCGATGCGGTTGAGATCGGCATACATCTGCACCGCCTCGTCTCCGGAATAGGCCCATTCGATCGTCTGCTGGATTCCCTTGAAAAGCCGCTTGAGCGAATCTGCGCGTTCGGTCAGGAACTTGTTGTTGGTCATGCCGACGCGCACGGTCTGTGAGGCAAGGCCGGGAGCATCGTTGCCACGGGCGATGACACGGAGTTGCCCAGCACGTTCTTCAGCAAGTCCAACTGTAGGCGCCGACCAGCCGACATCGATCTGGCCCGACATGACCTGGGTGAGGGTGGCGCCGGGGCCGCCGGCGCCGACCAGCTTGGCTTTGACGCCGGCATGGTCGAGCAGAGTCGCGGCAATGAGCTCGCTAGACGCACCCGGCCGGGAGAATGCCACTGTCTTGCCGGCGCAATCGGCGAGGCTCCGGATTGGGCTGTCTGAGCGCACATACCAGAACAGGTCACTTGAGCCGGTCATCGCGGCGTTGGTGACAGCGATGGGCGCGCCTTTCGCGAAGGCGCTGAGCGCCCCCAGGATGCCGGGCGCCACACCGAAATCGGTTGATCCAGTGATGATGGACTGCTGGATGTCAGCGCCGCCGTCTGTCCAGATGATGTCGAATTCGAGCCCATTATCGGCGAAGATGCCCTTTTGCTGGCCGAACAGGATGAGCGTCGTATCCCAGAAGCCCTTCTGGCTGCTGACGATGCGCATCTTGTCAGCCGCATGGGCCGGCCGCGATGCGATGAGTGCGGCGCCTGCGCCCTGGAGCACGCTGCGGCGCGACGGCATGAACGATTGTTTTGGCAGTCTTGACATGCGTTTCTCTCCTCTCGATTCAGCCGGCTCTTCGGCCGGTTCCCCGTAACGCCTCGGCTTCTTTCATGCCGCGACTCGCCTCCGCGCGGAGATCTCCCCAGATCGCGGCGACGTAGCGCCCGAAGCGCTCATCGGTGACGCTATCGGAGCTGCGCGGCCGCGGGAGGTCGATGTCGAGTATCCGCAGAACCCGCCCCGGCCGATAGGACATCACCACCACCCGATCGCTGAGCTGGACCGCCTCGGTGATATTGTGGGTGATCAGCAGGGTTGTCTGTTTCAGCTCCTTGTGGATGGCGAGCACCCGGTCGCCCAGCAGTAGCCGCGTCTGCTCGTCGAGCGCGCCGAAAGGCTCGTCCATCAGCAGTACTTTGGGCTGGAAGGCCAAGGTGCGCGCGATCGCCGTTCGCTGTCGCATTCCGCCAGACAGTTCGACGGGGCGACTGTTCTCGAAGCCGGCCAGGCCGACAAGCTCGATATAATGGCGCGCACGCTCTTCGCGCTCTGCCCGCGAGACACCCTGGATCTCCAAAGGAAGCGCGACATTGGTCAGCACCGTCCGCCAGGGCAGCGTAGATTCTTCCTGAAAGACGATGCCGATGTCCTTGTGCGTTCCGACATGACGCTGCCCTCCGACACGCACCTCGCCATCGTAATCGGGCACAAGCCCGCCGATGATGCCGAAGAGGGTCGACTTGCCGCAGCCGCTCGGCCCGATAATCGAGACGAACTCCCCCTTCTGCACATTCAGGCTGATGTCGCTGATCGCTAGCAACCCGCCGGGCGGATCACCATAGCGCTTCGAAACGCCCCGAATCTCGAGATCATTGGCCAAAAGTATGCTCCCACATGAAGTTGCGCAGGGCTGCCTCCACTAGCCGGCGGGGATCGGCGCAGTCTCCGTCAAGGGGGCAGCGGAACGGCTTCATCGTAGCGATCCATCATCTGGCGAGGACGCGCGCGTCAGCCCGTGAGCCGGTGCGCGGGCGAGTTCCTCCTTGCCGGAGGAGCTGCGGCATTGCGCCGGCCTGTTCATCGGCGGCTTTCCTGGAGAAATGCGGCTTCGGAAACACGTTCGAGCGCAAACGGTTCGTCGTGGACGAGCTTGGCGGCGATCAATGCCTGGTGGACCCGCTTCGTGCCTGCGACGGAGATTTCCATCTTCGGCGTCAATATGCCCAGCCTGGCAGTATCCCGGATGGCGCGCTCGGCGAGCTTCGCATCGGTTTGGAGCTCGCGCGCCGCGACCCTGATTGCGGCAGCGGGATCCTCGATGATCGCATCGAGCCCTCGCTGCAGGGCGCGCAGGGCGCTGACGAGTACCATCCGATGCCGCTCCGCCCAGCGCAGGTCCGCATTGACGCTCGTGAACTGCCAGTCGGGCACGAAATCCGCCAGAGGGCCGAGATTGCTGAAGCCGGCAGCCTCGGCCTCATAGCTTAGCGGGAACGGCTGCAGGCCAGCATCGATCTCTCCAGAACGCAATAAACGCCAGCGCGTTGGAGCACCGCCCACAGCCTTCACCATGTAATCAGAGGGCTCGAGGCCTGCGCTGTGCGTCACTTCAGGCACGAGATGCGTGGTGCCTTCCTCGTTCGACAGCACACCGATCGTCTTGCCGCGCAGATCCGCGATGGATCGGATCGCCGGTTGGGCGATCACATAGTGAGGCAGTCGACCCGCATTTCCAGCGACCATTCGCAAGCTGCCGCCTTTGAGCGCGTCGACGATAATGCTCTCGGGCGTCGAGACGGCAATCTGGACAGCGTTCTCACGCAAGGCGCCGTTAATTTTCTCGGCATTGTCGAATACTTCGATGTGGACGTCGAGGCCCTCGTCCTTGAAGTAGCCTTTCTCTGCTGCCAGCCAGACAGGGAGATAAAATATCGTTCGCGAGACGATCGCTACGTGAAGTTGTTTGGTTCCTTCAGCGGCAGCCGATGTTGCTACGACGATTCCCAGCCCGACGAACATACCCAGTAAGGTTCTCAACGATATCCTCCCGCCCGTCAGCGCCATTCCCAGCTTTTATTAGTTAGAAAACTAAGCGACATTCGCCAGAATGGCAATCGCCAGCCGACCTTTCGATCGACGAAGCGTCAGCGCGCCTCAGCCGGACGGGCAGGCAGGGCGCCCATGCGCTCAGACAATCTTGCTCCCGCACGCAGCAGGGCCTGCGCCGGCGTGCCAATCGGGGAATTGTCGAACACGCTCTCCAGCCCCACGATGGTCAGCGTCGCCAGGAGGTTTCCGGCATGCCCGAAGATGGGAACGGAGATCGAACTGATGCCGCGCAGCACGACGCCGCTCATCGCCGTCATACCCGTCTCGCGGGCCTTGCGCAAAATCACATCGAGCTCGGGCCGGTTACGTGGCCTGCCCGGCACGGGAGCTGCAGCAGCGGCACGGCTCAGCTCCTCATCGATCAGCCCAGCGGTGGCGATCTCCGGCAGATAGGCGGCGAAGAGCTGCCCGTTCGAGGAGGTGGTCACAGGCAGCACCGTGCCCGGATTGATATTGATCGTCATAGGGGCCGTGCTGCTGACCCAGCGCACCAGCGTCGGGCCGCGCGTCGTCCAAACTGCCAGCGACACGGTCTCGTTGATTTCGTCGCGCAGCGCCTCCATGACCGGTTCGGCGGCCGCAACGACGTCCAGCCTGCGGATCGCCGCCAGCCCGAGATGCAGCGCGAACGGCCCGAGGTCATAGCGGGCCGTCGCGGCATCCTGGCTGATCAGGCCCGCAGCGATATATCCGGCGAGATAGCGATGTGCCTTGGCGGCTGGCATCCCGGCCCGGCGCGCAAGCTCGGCAAGGGGCAGGGGGCCCGTCACCTCGCTCAGCGCCTGCAGCAGCGGCGTTCCAACGACCACGGAGCGCACGCTCTGCCGTTCGCTGGCGGCCTCCTGCTCCGCCGCGGCGGATTTCCTTTGACTTCCTGGAAAGGCTGCTTCTATTTTCATAATCAAATTCTACAATACGTAATGGGAGGAGGGAAGTTGGTTCATTCAGCTTCCGCACCGGGCCGCTACCGCCTCGGAGTCGACATCGGCGGCACCTTCACGGATCTCAGCCTGATAGACGACGAGACGCAGTCGATCACCACGCACAAGGTCCAGAGCACGCCGAAATCGCCGTCCCGTGCCGTCTCGCGCGGCATCGTCGAGGTGATGCGGCGGGTCGGAGCGTCTCCGGCCGATATCGGCAGCTTCGTCCACGGCACGACGATCGCGCTCAACGCCGTGCTGGAACGTCGAGGCTCCGAGGTCGCCCTGCTCGTCTCGGACGGCACGCGCGACATCCTCGAACTAGGGCGCCAGCGCAAGAGCGACCTCTTCAACCTGCGTGCGGTGATGCCGGCGCCGCTGGTCCCGCGCCGGCGCGTCTTCGAGATCGCCGGGCGCATGGCGGCCGACGGCCAGCCGATGATCCCTCTCGACGAAGAGGCGGTGGAGCGTGCCGTCGCCGCGCTTCCGCCGGAGGTCGAGAGCGTGGCCCTGTGCTTCATGAACGCCTATCTCGACGACGGCCAGGAGCGGCAGGCGGCCGCGGCGGCGGCAAGGACGCGGCCGGGCCTGCATGTCTCGCGTTCGACGCAGCTCTGGCCGGAAATCCGGGAATATGAGCGGGCAACGGTCGCGACGCTCAACGCCTATGTGCAGCCGATCATGCGCCGCTATGTCGACGAACTCGAACGGGAGACGGCCGAAATCGGCCTTGCCACGCGTCTTTACATCACCCGCTCCAACGGCGGCATCATGTCCGCCTCCAGCGCGCGTGAGCAGCCCGTCCACACCATGCTCTCCGGCCCGGCATCGGGGGTCGTGGGCGCAGCCTACATCGCCTCGCGCAGCGGCGTGACCGAGGCGGTCACGCTCGACATCGGCGGCACGAGCGCCGACGTCGCGGTGATCCGGGACGGCGCGCCGGTGCAGTCGACCGAGGCCGTGGTCGGCGATTTCCCGATCATCATGCCTGCGGTCGACGTCTTCGCCGTCGGCGCCGGGGGAGGATCGATCGCCTGGTTCGACGAGGCCGGGCTGCTGAAGCTCGGCCCCCGCAGCGCCGGGGCCTCGCCGGGACCGGCCTGCTACGGGCAGGGCGGCACCGAGCCCACCACGACCGATGCCTATCTTGCGTGCGGCTTCCTCGATCCGCAGCGCTTTGCCGGCGGCGCCATACCGCTCCGGCCGGAGCTCGCGGAGGCTGCGCTCGGCGGCGTCGCCTCCCGGCTCGGCATCAGCCTCGAACAGGCGGCGGAGAGCGTGTTGACGCTGGCGACCGCGACGATGGCCGGGGCGATCCTGCCGATGCTGACCAAGCGCGGCATCAATCCGCGCGACTTCACGTTGATCGCCTTCGGCGGCGCCGGGCCGACCCATGCCTGTCTGCTGGCGCGGGAGATCGGCATCCCCCGCGTGATGGTTCCGCCCGCTCCGGGAGCGCTGTGCGCCTATGGCGCCGCCATGGCGGACATCCGCTCGGAGCAGATCAGGACCCATCGGGTTGCGGCCGAGGCCGCCGATCCGCAGGTTCTGCGCAAAATATTCGGCGAACTCGAGGCACGGGCGCGCGACTGGCTCGCCGGCGAACGGCCCGACCTCGCCACGATCGAGATCCGCCGCTCCGCCGGCCTGCGATACCGCGGACAGGCCTTCGACGTCGAGGTCGAGATCCCGGGCGCGATCCCGACCGCCGCGCTCGACGGCCCGACCCTGGCCGGGCTGTTCCACAGCGCCTACGAGGCGCTCTACAGCAACAGCGACACGGCGGCGCCGGTCGATATCGTCGATCTGCGGGTCGTCATCGCCGGCCGGACCCATCGTCCGGAACCGCGCATCCTCGAGGAGGCCGGGCGAGGCGAGGCGCCGCCGCGCACCGGATCGCGTCCCATCGTCCATGGCGGGCAGCGGCATGCGGCCGGCGTCTATGACCGCGCCGCGCTCAAGGCGGGCCATGTCGTGAAGGGGCCGGCCGTGATCGAGCAGCCCGATACGACCACCGTGGTGCTGCCGGGATATCTCGCTCGCGCGGATCGCTTCGGCAATCTGATGCTCAGCCGGGAAGCCGCATGATGCGCACCGATCCGATCACCCTCGAAGTCCTGATCCAGCGATTCCGCTCCATCGCCGAGGAAATGGGCTATGCGCTGCAGCGCACCGGCCACACCGTCTTCGTCAACGAGACGGCGGATCTCGGCGTCGCTCTGGTGACGCCGACCGGCGAGATCTTCGGATATCCCCGCTCGATCGGCATCACGATGTTCGCCAATCTGGACTTCAGCGAACTGCTGGAGGCGGCCGGCGTGCTCGATGAGGGCGACGTCGTCATCTGCAACGATCCCTATTCCACCGGCGGCCTGTCCTCGCACCTGCCGGACATCAGCGTGATTGCGCCGGTCTGGGTCGGGGGCCGGCTCATCTGCTATGTCTATGCCTATGTCCATTCCACGGATGTCGGCGGCAAGGTGCCGGGCAGCCTGTCCCCGTCGAGCTACGACGTCTTCCAGGAGGGCGTGAGAATCCCGCCGACGCGGCTTTATCGCGGCGGCGTGGAGTGCCCCGACATCATGGCGCTGATCCTCGCCAACTGCCGCGCGCCGAAGGACAATCGTGGCGATATCCGCGCGATGATCACTGCCCTTCGCATCGGGGAGCGGCGGGTCAAGGAAGCGGTCACGCGGGTCGGCGCCGAGATCTTCGTCGCAGCGATGGCGGACGCGCTGGACTATGGCGAGGCACGGGCGCGCCGGGCGATCGCGACGATCCCGGACGGCACCTACCGCTTCAGCGACTATCTCGACGACGACGTCGCCACACGGATCCCCATCAAGTTCCAGGTCGCGCTGACGGTCCGGGGCGACGGGATGGTGATCGATTTCACGGGGTCGGACCCGCAGGTCCGCTCGGCCTTCAACATCTATTCCAAGGGCAAGCCGCATCCCTGGCTGATCTACAAGACGATGTTCCTGCTGCTGACGCTGCAGCCGGACATTCCCGTGAATGCCGGCATGATGCGGCCGGTCTCCGTGGTCGCGCCGGCCGGTTCCGTGGTCAACTGCGTGGCGCCCGCGGCCGTGGGCCTGCGCACTACCGCGGGGGTGAGGGTCCAGGACGCGCTCTGCGGCGCGCTGGCCCAAGCGCTGCCGGAAGTCATGCCGGCCGCCGGGGCAGGCTATATCGCACCCGTCGTTTTCGCGGAGCCCGATCTCGTTGCCGGCGGCATGCGGGTGAACGTGCTCGAACCCATGGTGGGCGGCACCGGCGCTTCCTCGGCCGGCGATGGCCTCAACGCGCGCGATGTCGTCGACATCGCCAATCTGCGCAACAGCCCGCTCGAGATCGTCGAGCAGGCAGCATCGGTGCTGGTCACGACCTATGGGCTTCGGCCCGATTCGGGCGGACCCGGCCTGAATCGCGGGGGGCTCGGCGCCGTGCTCGAATTCGAGGTGCTCGGGCCGACCGGGCTCGTCACCGCCCGCGGGCAGGAGCGGCATCGCTTCCTGCCCTGGGGACTGGCGGGCGGAGGCTGCCCGGCCGGAGCGCGCGTGCTCATCCGGCGGGCCGGCGAAGCCGAATTCTCCGATCTGTGGAAGATCGACGCGCTCGAGGTGTCGGCGGGAGACACGCTGCGGATCCTGACGCCGGGCGGCGGCGGTTATGGCTGCCCCTTCGAGCGCGAACCGGAGCGCGTGCTGGAGGATGTGCTGGATGGTTTCGTCACGCGGGAGGGAGCCGGGCGGGACTACGGCGTGGTCCTGGCCGGCGAGGCGGTCGACCGCGCGGCGACGGCTTGCCTGCGTGCGAACAGGCCGGCGGCCGCGGGGTTGTTCACATTCGGGAAGGAGCGCGAGGCCTATGAGGCCGGTTGGAGCCAGCCGGTCTGGGACCGCTTCAGCGCTCTTCTCTTCGCGCTGCCGCCGATGCTGCGGAGCGACGCGCGCCGTCGCCTGTGGGAGGATCTCGACCGGCGGCGGGCCGATGGCGCCGCGCTCACGCCCGAGGTCGTGAGCGAGCGATGGGAGAGGCTGCGTCGTCCGGCACGGGCTCGAACCGCCGTTCCATTCCGCGGAGAGGGCATCGCATGACGACGTTCGACCGCGACGTCATCCGCTATGGCTGGCGCGGCCGGCTCGGCATGCTGCTGCCCTCCGGGAACGTCGCCGCCGAACCGCAGCTTCAGGCGATGCTCCCCGATGGCGTCAGCCTGCACACGACGCGATTGCGCCTGACCGGCAGCAGCGATGAGCAGTTGCGGGCCATGACGGACAATGTCGAGGAGGCGGCCGGCCTGCTCGGCGATGCCGGCGTCGATCTGATCCTGTTCCACTGCACGGCCGTCTCGACATGGGACGCGGCCGCGGAGGAGCCGCTGATCGCCAGGATAAGCAAGGCGGCCGGGTGCCCTGCCACGGCGACCTCGCGGGCGCTGATCGGCGCCTTGCGGGCGCTTTCGGCACGCCGCCTCGTGCTCGTTTCGCCCTATATCGACGCGATCAACCGGCGCGAGGCCGCTTTTCTCACCGCGCATGGCTGCGAGACGCTGAGTGCCGTCGGGCTCGGCATCGACAGTCCGCAGGACATGGTCCGGGTCGATCCCGGCGACTGGTACCGGCTGGTGCGCGCCAACCGGCGTCCGGACGCCGATGTATATTTCCTGAGTTGCACGGCGATCCGCTCCCTCGAAGTCGTCGAGGCGCTGGAACGCGACCTCGGCAAGCCGGTCCTCACGAGCAACCAGGTCGCGGCCTGGCATGCGCTGCGCGAGATGAAGATCATGGATGTCGCGACCGGGCCTGGCCGCCTCTTTGCGGCAGCGGGAGGCGACGCATGACGACCATGGCGGGATCCCAGGCCTTGCACACCGATCCGCCGCATCGTTTCGGCGACGTGCTCGTGCGCGTCTCGGGCGTGCGCAAGCACTACGGCGCGGGCGGCGACCAGCGCACTGTCGCCATCGGGGAAGCCGATCTGGAGATCAGGCGCGGCGAGTTCCTCGCCATCGTCGGCCCCTCGGGCTGTGGCAAGTCGACCCTGCTGCAGATCATCGCGGGCCTGTCCGAGGCGAGCGCCGGCGAGGTTACGCTGGACGGCCGGCGGGTAACCGCGCCGCCGCCGGACGCCGTCTATCTCTTCCAGCAATATGCCAAGTCCCTGTTCCCGTGGCGCACCGTCCGGCGCAACGTGACCTTCGCCCTGGAACACAAGCCTGTCACCGCTGCCGAACGGAAGCGCGACGCCGAAAGCCTCCTCGAAAGGGTGGGGCTGGGCGAGTTCGCCGACCACTACCCCTGGCAGCTCTCGGGCGGCATGCAGCAGCGCGTCGCCATCGCGCGCGCGCTCGCCGCCCGTCCCCGGCTGCTGCTGATGGACGAGCCCTTCAGCGCCGTCGACGCGCTGACGCGGGTCGAGCTGCAGGCTCTGATCCTCGACATCTGGTCCTCGAGCGAGGATCTGACCGTGGTGCTCGTCACACACGACGTCGACGAAGCGGTTTACCTCGCCGACCGCATCGCGATCCTGGGCCGCCGCCCGTCGCGGATCGACGACGTGATCGAGATCGGCCTGCCGCGTCCGCGGCATGCGATCGAGACCCGCGAGGATTCCGTCTATTTGAAGCATCGGCACGCGCTGCTCAACCGCCTGCTGGATCGCCCGCTATGATCGGCTTGCTCGACCGTTCGCTGCGGCTCGTCCCCGGCGTCGCCTTCATCGCGGCGCTGCTGGTCGCGATCGAGATCCTGGTGGATCGCGGCCTGATCAATCGCGTGCTGCTGCCCCCGCCGAGCGTGATCGGGCGCACGCTCTATGACCTGCTCCTTTCCGGCGAGGTGCAGGGTCCGCTGCTCGCGACGCTCGGCCTCTTCGCCGTCGGCTTCGCGATCGCGGTGGCGCTCGGCGTCGTGCTCGGCCTGCTGATGGGGACGGTCCCCTGGGTCGACGACCTGCTGGACCCGCTGGTGGAGTTGGTGAGGCCGATGCCCAAGGCGGCGCTGGTGCCGGTGCTGATCCTGTTCCTCGGCCTCGGCGTGCCGATGAAGATCACCTCGATCGCGCTCGCCAGCGTGTTTCCGATCCTGATCAACACGGTTCAGGGCGTTCGCAGCATCGACCCCGTCCTGATCGCGACGGGGCGCACCTTCGGCTGGAGCGGCGCCAGGATCACGCTGCGCATCGTGCTGCCGGCGACCTTGCCCTTCATCGCGGCCGGCTTGCGCATCTCGGTCGGCATCGCCCTGCTGATGACGGTGCTTTCGGAGATGCTGGCCGGCACCGGCGGGCTCGGCGCGGTGATCCTCGAGAACCAGCGCTCCTTCCGCATCCGCCAGATGTATGCCTGGCTGGTGCTGCTCGCCGTCATCGGCCTCGTCATCAGCTGGGGCATGACGGTTGCCGAGCGCAGGCTGGCGCCCTGGCTGGAGAAGCACCGGCGCTAGCGCTCAATTCCTGTCCACGACACCCGGAACGGGGCGGAACCGAGGGAGAAACAACCATGTCTCGCATGAATCGCCGACAGATGTCGGGATTGCTCACCGCAGCGGCAGCCGGTGCATTAACGCTCAAGGCCCCGGCGGTCTGGTCGCAGGCGAACATCACCAAAATCCGCGCCGGCGTCGTGCCGGTCCTGGATGCCGGCGCTTTCATCGCCGCGCAGGCGCAAGGCTATTTCGCGGCCGAGCGACTGGAGGTCGAGGTGACGCCGACCCCGGGCGGCGGCCCGGCGATGGCCGCGCTGGTCGCCAACCAGTTCCAGTTCGCGATGTCGACGATCACCACTATCATCGCCGGGGCGGCGGAGGGGGTGGATTTGCGCATCGTCGCGCCGACCTCGATCGCGAACGCGCCGCCGAACGACTACACCTCCATCCTGGTCCGGAAGGACGGCAGCGTCCGCTCGGGTGCCGACACCGTCGGCAAGATCGGCGCCTCGCATCTGCTGCAGAATCTGCTGTGGATCTGCCTGCGCATGTGGGTCGACCAGACCGGCGGGGACTCCGCGAAGAACGCGATCATCGAGGTGCGCTTTCCGCAGCAGGCCGATGCGCTGCTGCAGGGCCGCGTCGACTACGTCGCCAGCATCGAGCCGTTCATGTCCGCCCAGGTTCAGGCCAATCCCGACAAGCTCGAGATCATCTCGGGACTGTGCGGCAGCATGATGCCGGGAACGGTGGTCGCCGCCTTCGCCGCCACGCAGAGCTATATCGATAGGAACAGGGAGATCGTGCAGGCCTTCACTCGGGCCCATCGCAACGGGGCCGAATGGTGCGAGGGCAACAAGGGCAACCCCGCCCATGTCGAGCTGATCGCCAAGTTCACGCAATTGCCGCCGGAACGGCTGCGCGCGCTCCTGGCCTGGCCGAGCTATCCGCGAGGCGTGGACACGGCCAATCTCGACCGCATCGCCGAGGGAATGAAGCGGTACGGCATGCTCACCTCCGTGCCCAAGGCGGAAAGCTATCTTTACGAGACCGGGCGCGTGCATTGAGGGAGGAGGCGCCATGCCGCAAGGCTCCGTAGCGTCCGGCGCTCCGCTGCGGCGAGCACGACCCTCCCGCGAGGCCACGGGCTCCGCCGGGAACGGCACACTTCCGGGCCGGCGCCGCGTCAGCGGCTACCTGCTCGTGGTGCTGCTCCTGCTGGCCTGGGAACTCTCCGCGAGGCTGGGGATCGTGCGCAGCGAGAACTGGCCGCCGGTGACGCAGGCCCTGGCGGTCGCAGCCACCAGCCTCGCCGGCGGCGATCTCCTGCTCGCGCTGGTCGGCACGCTTTACCGCATGCTGGCAGGCCTCGTGCTCGGCAGCGCCATCGGCGTGCTCGTCGGGCTCGCACTCGCGTCCAGCCGCTGGCTGCGCCTGACCGTCGAGCCTCTGGTCGAGCTGCTGCGGCCGCTGCCGGTTCCGGCGCTGGTGCCGCCGCTGATCCTTTTCCTCGGGCTCGACGACGGAATGAAGATCACGGTCGTCGCGATGACGGCGTTCTTCCCGGTCTTCATCAACACGCTCGAGGGCGCGACCTCGGTGGAGCCGACCTATCGTCTGGTGGCGCGCACATTGGGGGTGCCGCCGCTGCGCAGGATGCGGGCCGTGCTGCTGCCGGCGACGCTGCCCTTCATCTTTGCCGGGATCAGGGTTGCGATCGGCCTGGCCTTCATCGTCACGGTGGTCGCGGAGATGATCGCCGGCGATGCCGGCATCGGCTACTATCTCGTCTCGATGCAATATGCCGGCCGTGCCGCCGAGATGTATGCCGCGCTGTTCCTGCTCGCCATCTGCGGCTTCGCGCTCAATGCCGGCTTCCTGCGCATCGAGCAGCGTATTCTTCACTGGAACCGCCGCTGATGCGGCCTCGCTCCCGGACGGACGGATCATGACAGGCATTTCGACCAACAGGCCGCGGCTGGTCTTCTTCGACAGCTGGGTCGATTCTGTAGCCGAGACCATGCTGCGCGATCGCGACGACCTCGAGCTGGTCAAGCTCGATTACGCCACGCCGGAAACCCGCAACTGGCAGATCATGGCAGGCGCCCACGGCTATCAGGTCCAGGCACGCACCGAGCTGCGCGAACCCTGGTTCGGCGATGCGGCGCTGATCGCGCGATGCCCGAATCTGCTGGCGATGAGCTCGACCGGCGCGGGTTACGATTATATCGATGTCGATGCCTGTACGGCGGCCGGCGTCCTGGTCTGCAACCAGGGAGGAACCAATACCGAGGCGGTGGCCGAGCACGCGCTGGGGATGATGCTCGCCCTGTCCAAGCGCATCGGACTTGCCGACAAGTTGCTGCGCCGGCCGGGCGCCGCGGTCGACCGCTACGCGCTGCAAGGCAACGACATCCACGGCAAGACGGTGGGCATCATCGGCATCGGCACGATCGGCCGCCGCTTCGCCGAGCTCTGCCACCGGCTGTTCGGCATGACGGTGCTAGCCTGCGATCCCTATCTCGACGCCGACGAGATCGCGCGCCGCCATGGACGCAAGGTCGATCTCGGCGAGCTACTGCGCAGCAGCGACTACATCTCCGTTCATTGCCCGCGCTCGAAGGAGACGCTCAACATGCTGGGCGCGGCGGAGTTCGCGCTCATGAAGCCGACCGCCTATTTCATCAACACCGCCCGCGGGGGAATCCATGACGAGGAGGCGCTCGCCGCGGCCTTGCGCGAGAGGCGCATCGCGGGGGCCGGCATCGACGTGTTCCTGAAGGAGCCGCCGCCGCCGGACCATCCGCTGCTGGCTTTCGACAATGTCCTGGCGACGCCGCATACGGGCGGCATCACCGAGGAGGCGCTGCGCCAGATGGCGGTTTCGGCGGCGGAGCAATGGATCGAACTGTTGAACGGCCGGGCGCCGCCGCGCATCGTCAATCTGGAAGCCTGGCCGAATTTCAGCCGGCGCTTCACCACCATCATGGGCTTTGCGCCGCAACTGCCCGCCTACTCCTGACGCGGCGTCTGCGCCGGCAGGGAAGGGCTGCTCAGACGCCCGCAGGAGAGCCGCCGAGGGCGACCTCCCTGCCAGAGCCCGCCGAATCGAGAATGGCCAGGCAGGTTTCCAGAGTCGCCATGCCCCACTCGCCGGAGTGGAGCGGCGGCACCCCGTTGCGCACGGCCGCGTAGAGCTCGTCCACGACCTCCGATCGCGGCACCGCCGGAACCGGCAACCTGTCGAGCCAGTTGCGTTCGTCTGCGTAGATGTGGACTCCTTCGGCCGTCGGGCGCAGATCGGCCTTGTCGCAAGAGACCACGATGTGCCCGAAATGGTTGTGACCCTCCGGGACGGGGAAGGGGCCAGCCCCGCCTGTCGAGATGCCATAGGCGCGCTTGTTCTTGAGTGCGGCTTCTTCTTCCGGCGTCGCGATTTTGGCGAGCGCCCTGCGCGCTGAGCCGTATTGCGACGGGTCCTTCTTCTGGCCGAGCTCGCCGAGCCAGCCGAGCTGCTCGTCGGTATCGTAGCGGCCGTAGCCGCTGTAGGTCAGCATAGCGCTCGCGCCATCGGCGAACGTCAGGAACGCCTGGTAGGCGCCCTCGGTCGGGCGAGCCGGATCGAACCGCGCCGTCACGGCGCGAACGGTGCTGACCCTGTTCCCCGCCAGCAGCCTGACGACATCCACCTGGTGCGCGGCCTGGCTGAACACCACGCCGCCGCCCTGGCTGGTGTCGAGCTCCTCCGGCCGTCGGGGCCTGTAGAGGAAATCCGTGAAATTCGCCGCCAGGATCATTCGCGGCCGGCCGTATACGCCGGAGCGGATCAGCTCGGCGGCGCGAAGATAGGGGGCGTCGAAGGAGTGGCTGTGGCCCACCAGGAGATGGACGCCGTTTTCGTGGGCAGCCTGGATCATGGCCCGGCAATCGGCCAGGGTAAGGGCCATCGGCTTCTCGACGAGAATATGCTTCCCGGCACGCGCGGCCAGCCGCACATGCTCGACATGGAACTGGTGGGGCGAGGCGATATAGACCACCTCCACGCCGGGATCGGCGCATAGCGCTTCGGGCGTCCCGTAAACGCGCGCGGCCGAGGCGGGCGTCGAAAAATCGGCTTCGAACCGCCGTCTCGCCTCCTCGCGCGGATCACTCGCCGCGGTCAGGCGCATCAGCGGGTGCTGAGCGAAGGTGGGCAGCATCAGCATGAAAGCGCGGCCGAGACCGACCACGCCAAGGCGTAACGGATCGCTCATCACCGTTCCTCAGAGATCGAGCACAAGTTCGTCGGATTTCGCGCGCGAGACGCAGATCATGATGTTGCGCGCACGCTCCTGCTCGGAAAGGGCCAGATCGCGATGGTCCGGTTCGCCGCCGACGAGGCGCGTCTTGCAGGTGCCGCAGGTGCCGCTCTCGCAGGAGCTCGGCAATGTCCTGCCTGCCGCGCGGAGCACCTCGAGGATCGTCTTGTCGACCGGGATCTCGTAGCGCTCGCCGCTCTTGGCCAGAACGACGGTAAAGGGCGTATTGTCCTCCGGACGCGCCCTGGCGGCGCCGAAATCCTCGAAATGCACCGCTGCGGACGACCAGTGGCCGGTCATGTCGCGCACAGCCTCCATCAGGCCGCGCGGGCCACAGCAGTAGAGATGGGCGCCCTTCGGTTCTTCCAGCACGGGCCAGAGGTCATAGGCCTGGTCCGGGTCGCCGTTGTCATGGTGGATGACGACCTTGCCGCGGAATTCCGGACCGGCAAATTCCTCGCGAAACGCCATCATCGCCGGCGTCCGGGTGAAATAATAGAGCTTGAACGGCCTGCCCCGCGTCGCCATCAAATGCCGGATCATCGACCGGATCGGCGTGATCCCGATGCCCCCGGCGATGAAGATGTAGCTCGACGGACCCTCCTTCAGGGAGAAGTCGTTGCGCGGAGGCGTGATGGGGAGCTCGTCGCCGACCCTCGTTTCCTCGATCAGGCTGATCGACCCGCCGCGTCCGCCATGCTCCTTCTTCACCGCGATGACGTAGCGGTCGAGCTCGTCAGGCCCGTTGCAGAGCGAATATTTGCGAAGCTCGCCATTGGGCACCTGCACGCCCAGATGCGCGCCCGGCGTGAAAGGCGGCAGCGGGCTGCCGTCGACCGTCTGCAGCTCGAACATCACGATGTCGTCGGCAATCGCCCGCTTCTCGGCGATTTTTACGTTAAAAGTTTGATTTTCCTCGGCCATTTTACCCTCAGCCTGCCCGGCTCGACAGGAGCTTGCATCCAGACTAATGTGAGGATTAGATATCTAAGTATTATCCGGCTGGCTAGCCCCGGCCGACGAGATGGAGGGAAGCCAATGCTGACGCATGAAGAGAACGAATTGCTGTGCCGTGTCGAGGGCGATGCGCCCATGGGGCAGTTGATGCGGCGCCACTGGGTGCCGGCGCTGCTCTCGGAGCAACTCGTCGAGAGCGACGGCGCCCCGGTTCGCGTCCGGCTCTTCGGCGAGGATCTCGTCGCCTTCCGCGATACGGACGGGCGCATCGGCGTGCTGGGCGAATACTGCCCGCACCGCAAGGCCTCGCTCTTCTTCGGGCGCAACGAGGAATGCGGCCTGCGTTGCCTCTACCACGGCTGGAAGTTCGACGTGGACGGCAAGGTGCTGGAGATGGTCTCCGAGCCGGCCGAGAGCGGCTTCGCCGACAAGGTCCAGCACAAAGCCTATCCGACCCATGAGGCCGGCGGCTTCATCTGGGTTTATATGGGGCCGAAGGACGAGATGCCGGAGTTCGAGGCGCCGCCCTGGGCGCCGACGCCCGAAGCCAAGGTCTCGATTGTGAAGATCGACCTGCCTTGCAACTGGGCCCAGATCATGGAGGGGCAGATCGATTCCGCTCACTCCTCGAGCCTCCACTCCTCCGACATGAAGCCGGCGCGCGTGACCACGGCCGGGGCAACCGACACGCACTGGACGCGGCCTTCCACCGATAAGAACCCACGAATCCAGGTGCAACTCACCAATTACGGCTTCCGCTACGCAGCTCTGCGTCGGCCAATCGCGAATGCCCAGACCCATGATTACGTCCGTCTGACCGTCTATGTGGCGCCGTTTGCCGCGCTGATTCCACCGAATTCGTCCTACAACGTCGCGACCGTGATCGTGCCCAAAGATGATGTCTCGAGTTATTTCCACTTCATCGCTTGGGGCAATGATGACTGCATCGACCAGGAGAGCTGGCGCAAGTTCTGCGTGGCGCAGGTCGGCATCGATCTCGACAAGAACTACAAGCCGATCCTGCGTAACCGAGCCAACAATTATCTGCAGGATCGTCAGTGGATGAAGCTGGGCAATTTCACCGGCGTTCCGGGCATCCCCAATCAGGACATCATGATGTGGGAGTCCATGGGGCCGATTGCCGACCGGACGAGCGAACGTCTCGGTGCCAGCGACATCGCTATTGTGCAGTTCCGCCGCGTCATGATTGATGCCGCCCGCAAATACGCGGCCGGCGGTCCGCCTATCGGCCTGATTGAACCCCATATTCCGCAGGCCAAGCTGCGTTCCTATCAGGGGATCGTTCCCAAGGGCGACGATTGGCGCCGCCTCGGCGCATCGAACGAGGAAATCGCGCTGATCGAGGGAATGGAACAGGATGAGACGGAAGCCGAGATGGCGGCTGCGGCACAGTCCTGATCCTGAAGAAGTTTAGGAAGGGCGGCCCTTGCGGCCGCCCTTTGACGTGGCGGTGGCTTGTGAGGACCCCAGGATGTTGAAAACTCAACCGGCACCGAGCGGCCGTAGTCTCTATTTCGGCGGAGAGTGGCACCATCCGAGTTCGGGCCGCTACAACCCGACCTTCAATCCAGGGCTCGATGAACCGATCGGAGATGTTGCGGAGGCCGGCGGCGCCGACGTCGACGCAGCGGTCGTCGCCGCTCGCGAGGCTTTCCGTGTCTGGCGCGACGTCGTGCCGCTGGAGCGCGGGCGCCTTCTCAAGGAGGTTGCGGCCGTGGTGCGCGCCAATGCGCGCGAGCTCGCCGCCCTCGATGCGGCGAACTGCGGCAATCCCGTGCGCGAGATGATCGGCGACGCCGCGATCGCCGCGGCCCAGCTCGATTTCTTCGCAGGTCTCGTCACCGAGATGAAGGGCGACACCATTCCGATGGGGCCGGATGCGCTGAACCTCACGGTTCGGCAGCCGCTCGGCGTGGTAGCGCGTATCCTCGCCTTCAATCACCCGTTCATGTTCTGTGCCGGCAAGATCGCGGCCCCGCTCGCGGCCGGCAACGCCGTCATCGTGAAACCGCCGGAACAGGCGCCGCTGTCATCGCTGCGGCTGGCGGAGCTCGTCCACGGCATTCTGCCGAAGGGCGTGTTCAGCGTCCTGCCGGGCGGGCGCGAGGCGGGCGCCGCTCTTGCCGGCCATCCCGGCATCGACAAGGTCGCGATCATCGGCAGCGTGGGTGCGGGGCGCGCGGTCATGCGCGCCGCAAGCGATACGATCAAGCCGGTTCTGCTCGAGCTCGGCGGCAAGAACGCGCTGATCGCCTTCCCGGACGCCGGCCCGGAGCAGGTCGCGCAGGCCATCGTCGCGGGCATGAACTTCACCTGGTGCGGGCAGTCCTGCGGCTCGACCAGCCGTGCTTTCGTGCACCGCGCCATCTACGAAGACGTACTGGCCCGCCTTCCGGCCAAGGCGAGCCACTATGTGCCGGGCCTGCCGACGGACGAAGCGACGACGATGGGCGCCCTCATCAGCCGTACGCAGTACGAGCGCGTGCTCGGCTACATCGCGTCGGCCAGGGAGGAGGGCGCGCGTCTCGTGACCGGTGGCGGCACGCCGGACGGCCCGGCCCTGAAAAAGGGCTTCTACATCGAACCGACCATCTTCGCCGATGTCGAGCCAGGGATGCGTATCGCCCGCGAGGAGATCTTCGGTCCGGTCCTGGCGATCGCGCCCTGGGACGACGAAGCTGCGATGGTGTCGCAGGTCAACGGCGTCGAATACGGGCTGACCTGCTCGATCTGGACCAACGACCTGCTCAAGGCGCATCGCACTGCGATGGCGGTCGAGGCCGGCTTCGTCTGGATCAACGAGGTCTCGAAGCATTTCCTCGGAGCGCCCTTTGGCGGCTGGAAGCAATCGGGGCTGGGGCGCGAGGAGTGTCTGGGCGAACTCCTGGCGTTCACGCAGGAGAAGAACGTTCACGTCAGCCTGAAACAGGGCCGCGCCTGAGCGGCCTGCGGGATCCGGCCCTGGTGCGATGCCGGGCGGGCGCCGCGCGCTCAACCGGCTCCCGCCCAAAGCGCCGGAGCTTGCTGCCAGACAATCATCAACCGTTCTGGCCGCCGACATCCTGTGCGAGAAGTGCGGATGTCGGCGCCTGAGCAATGAGAAGAACAACCGAGGAAAACCTGATGAGCATTCCGTTGGACGGCATCGATGTGCCGGTAGCATCCCACGATAACGGGATCTGGGGCAGTGACGCCGTCGCCGCCATGCTTCGTAAGCTCGACATACCGTATCTCGCCCTGAATCCGGGTTCGAGCTTCCGCGGATTGCATGACAGCCTCGTCAACCATCTCGGCAACGAGCAGCCGCAGATGCTGCTGTGCTTGCACGAGGAGCATGCCGTCGCCGTAGCCCATGGCTATGCGAAGGTGGCCGGCCATCCGATGGGCGTGATCCTTCACAGCAATGTCGGGCTCATGCATGGAGCGATGGCGATCTACAATGCGTGGTGCGATCGCGTTCCCATGCTCATCCTCGGCGCGACGGGGCCTTTCGACGCCGCCGAGCGGCGCCCCTGGATCGACTGGCTGCACACCGCCAAGGACCAGGCGGCGCTGATCAGGCCTTATATCAAATGGGACGACCAGCCCGTTTCTGTGCCGGCGACGCTCGAATCCCTGCTGCGCGCCGTCAACCTGACGCGCGCGACCCCCATGGCGCCGACCTATGTCTGCCTCGACGTCTCCATGCAGGAGCGACGCCTGGAGGCCATGCCCGAATTTCCCGATCCGGCGCGCTACAGGGCGCCGTCCACGAGCGTTCCGGCGAGCGATGACATCACCGCCGCCGCTGCGCTGCTCGCCGGCGCCCGAAACCCGCTCATCCTGCTCGGCCGGCTGTCGCGCGACCCGCGCGACTGGGCGCGCCGTGTCGCGCTCGCGGAGCGGCTCAAGGCGCGGGTGCTCACCGATATCAAGGTGGGCGCGGTCTTCCCAACCGACCATGAGCTCCACGCCGCCAAGCCCGGCCATTTCCTCGACGAGACGGGAGCCCGGCATATTCGCGAGGCGGACGTGATCGCAGCTTTCGACTGGGTCGATCTCGCCGGAACGCTGAAGCAGGGGGGCGGCGCGGCCGGTGCGAAGGTGATCAACGTTGCGCTCGATCACCATCTCCACAATGGCTGGAGCATGGATCATCAGGCGCTGCCGCCCGCCGACCTGTATTTGAGCGGCGACCCGGATCTCACCCTGCACCTTATCGCGGATGAGCTGGGCGTGGGTGCGGGCTCGGAGCCGGACACGCTTCCGGCCTTGCCTGCGCTGAACCTCGAGAAGCAGGCCCGGGAACTCGATGTCGTCTCGCTTGCTGCAGCGATCGGGGAGGTTTTGCGCGACGAGATCGTCTCGCTGGTGCGACTGCCGCTGGGTTGGGCCGGCGAGTCCTGGCACTTTCGCCACCCGCTTGATTATCTCGGTTCCGATGGCGGCGCCGGTATTGGTTCCGGCCCCGGCATGCTCGTTGGCGCAGCGCTTGCGTTCAAGGGCTCCGAACGGCTTCCGGTCGCCGTCCTCGGCGACGGGGACACGATGATGGGGGTTTCGGCGCTGTGGACCGCCGCTCACTACAAGCTGCCTTTCCTGGCGATCGTTTCGAATAACCGGTCGTTCTACAATGACGAAATCCATCAGGAACGTGTCGCGCGCACGAGAGACCGGCCGGTCGAAAACAAGTGGATCGGGCAGCGGATCGGAGACCCCGACATCGACATCGCAGCCATTGCGCGAGCGCAAGGGCTCGTCGGAATCGGCCCTGTAACGACCACGGCCGATCTCGTCAAGGCCGTTCGCGAAGGGGTCTCGGCCGCAAAGGCGGGTGCGTCGGTCGTGATCGATGCGCGGGTGAAGCCCGGCTATAACCCGACGATGGCCGCCGGGATGACCCGCGAAGGGTCCAAAACAGCCGGAGACTAGTCGACCTCTTCAGGCGTCGCGTAGCTGTCCCCGAAATTGCGTTGAACCGTGGCGAGATAGCCCAGGAATCTCGCCTTGTCCTCTGGAGCGAAGCCGGTCGTTGCGCGATCGATAACGTGTTCGGCGCAGGGGATCAGTTTTTTCTTCAACCCGCGCCCCCTCGGCGTGAGCCTCACGTTCAGCTTGCGTCTATCGGTATCGTCACGTTCCCGGGTCACCAGCCCGGAGCGTTCCATCGCCGCCAAGGCAGAGAGGGTTGTGGGCTCCATCGTGCCGATTCGTTGAGATAGTTCGCGCTGTGTTAGGCCGTCCTCTTGCCAAAGGGCGCGCAAGAAGTACCACATGCCGAGCGTTACGCCATGCGGTTCGATCTGCGACTGAAGATAACGCTGCATCGCACGATTAGCCATGCGCAACTGATAGCCGATGCTCGATTGCAAAGGCAAATCGTTAAACTCGACCGCTGGCTCTTCGACCCGCGCCTGATTTCTGTTTGCCATGATTTCCGGGTCTCGGCTCTAATCTAGTCCTCTATTCATGCGTGCGTTACCAACTTTCGCGCACCCACGCGGAACGTCGAGGGTACCGCACAAATGTTTGAGAGGCCAAGCGAGATAATCTTGGACCTGGCTGCCCGACCCTCATACCGTTGATGGCAAGCGGAGCATCTCCAAAACGACAACCGCGATAAAGGGAAGGGCCGACATGCTCGGACTTATCGCAATAGATAGCAATGCCTCCATTCCGCGCGCCGCACCCCTGTGCGTTTCGAAGCGCGGATTGGGCTAATGAGCGGCAGCCATTCAGAGGACGAAACGGATATGCGGGCATCCAGTGCGAAGCTGCGTCTGGCGGCCGACACGACAGATGAGATCGATTTGGTCATCCAGGACGTCTCCATGCGTTTCAATACGCGTGAAGGGACGGTGACCGCAGTTGACGGGGTGTCCTTCGAGATCAAACGAGGGGAATTCGTGTCGATCATCGGCCCGTCGGGTTGCGGCAAGTCGACGGTGTTCAACATCCTCGGAGGGCTCGTAGGCGGTTATGACGGGTCCGTCGTGGTCGGAGGCGAGCGGATCTCAGGGCCTCATGCGTCGATTGGCATGGTTTTCCAGGAAGAATCGACATTCCCGTGGCGTACCGTGATCGACAACGTCGCCTTTCCGCTAGAGGTCAAAGGCGTGCCTAAGACCGAGCGTTATGCGGTCGCGCGCAAGTTCATCGACATGGTTGGCTTGACTGGCTTCGAGCAGCGCTATCCGTCCGAGCTCTCCGGCGGCATGCGGCAGCGCGTGGCCATTGCCCGCACTCTGGTATTCGAGCCAAAGATCCTGCTGATGGACGAGCCATTCGCGGCTCTGGATGAGCAGACCCGTGTGCTGCTCGGAGACAAGGTTCTCAAGATCCAGCAGGATTTGCGTCAGACCACGCTGCTGATTACCCATAACATCACGGAAGCCGTGCAGCTGTCCGATCGGGTTCTCATCATGACTTTCCGGCCCGGCAAGGTGAAGAGGATCGTTGATATTCATTTGCCGCGTCCGCGCCAAGGCGATGTCGTCGGGAGCGACGCTTTCGGTCGTTACGTGGCGGAGATCTGGAACGATCTGCGCGAGGAGGCTTCGCGTGGTATGGCAGAGGCCGAGGATAGTGCGCGGCTGAGGGGAGCCTAAGCCGTGGGAGCTGTGAGGATCCCACCCATTGCGTTCGGCTTGGGCTGTGTCGCACTCTGCTTCTGCGCCGTCGAGGCTATGCTCGCCATCGGGGTGCTGAACCAGTTCGTAATCCCGTTTCCTTCAGCCGTTCTCGGCGCCTTCGGTCGTCTATTCGCCGAGGAACAGCTTCTACACCGGCTATTGGTTACCGGTGCGGAGGCGCTTGCCGCGAGCCTGCTTGTCATCGGCTTCAGCATCGGTGGTGGTATACTGCTCCACAAGCACCGCATCCTGAGGCTGGCCACAGAGTCATGGATCGCTGCGGCGGCGGCTGCGCCGATCGTGCTCGCTTACCCACTTTTTCTCGTCATATTTGGTCGTAGCTCGGCAACAATCGTCGCGATGGGTTTCGTTGCTGGGCTTGCTCCGGCCTTGTTGAAGACCCTTGAAGGATTCCAGGCTGTTAGGAAGACGCTGCTGAACGTCGGTCATAGCTACAATCTGAGCTCAGGCCAGTTGTTCTGGAAAATCCAGTTTCCAGCGGCAATTCCAACGATCTTTACCGGGATCCGCCTGGGCCTGATTTTCACGCTGATCAACCTCATCGGCGTTGAATTCCTGATCAACTTCGGCGGGCTTGGCCAGCTGATCAATGACCTCGCCGAGCGCTACGATCTTCCTGGCGTTTTTGCCACGATCATCTTCGTTATCCTGGTTAGCGTGGTCCTCTTTTCGGCGCTGGAGTGGATAGAGCGCTGGCTTCGCCCTTCGCGGTAATGTGCCTCGTGGTCGCAAGCGCGATGCGTTAGCTTCTTCTCGACAGGGCGCGCCGCCGACATAATCGGCGCGTCATCCAGTGCCGGAGGAGGCGAGGATCAATCTTCGACAGCTTCAATATTTCGTACGAATCGCGGAGGTCGGGAACATCACGCGCGCGGCCGAGCAGCTCAATGTCGCTCAGCCTGCCCTCGGCCTGCAAATTCGACAGCTCGAGCAGGAACTCCGCGCCGATTTGCTGCTACGCCACTCTCGTGGCGTCGAACTCACGGAGGCCGGCAAGCTCCTTCTGGAGCGCGCGCGTCGGCTGCTTCAGGACGTGGAGGAGATCAAGCGAGAGTTTCGCGGTCTGCCGGGTCATGAGCAGGAGATGCTCATACTGGGTCTGACTCCGAGCATCGTGCTGCAGATCGGGCCGGACATGCTGCTCGATGCCAAGCAGACCATGCCGAACGTGTCATTGAGCCTGGTGGAAGAGTTGAGCTACGGCCTTGCGATGTCGCTCGAACGCGGCGAACTCAACTACGCTTTCGCCTATGGCGCCGACGAGCCGCGACCAGGGGTTGAGCGCAAGGCCATTCTTATCGAGGAGCTTCTTTTCGTACGCCCGGCGACCGACACGTCCCTTCCAGAATCGCTGACGTTGGCCGAGGCGCTGACACATGATCTGGTTCAGGCCGGCGAGCGTGACATGGTCCAGCGTCTCTTGAAGAGCGCGGCCGAGAAATACACGCTGAACTTGCGGATCGTTTACGAGGCGCAGTCCATTCCTGCGATGCGAACCTTGGTGGTCCGGGGCGCAGCATCAAGCTTCATGCCCTATGGGACAGCCGTCGAGGAAATTCGAGCGGGGAAAATTGCAGTCCAACGAATTTCGGACACCCCCCTGACGCGTACCCTCTACCTGCTGAAGCCGTCTCATGCGCCGCTCTCGCGTCATCAGGACGCGATCGACAGCTTTCTCAACACGATCGTCAAACGTCTGCTTGAGTCGCTGGGACCGCTCGCGAGACGGGTCGGGGCGGCAGCGCCAAACAGCTAATATCTAACTGGCATCTCGGATAAGTCTTTGTCGCGGGCGCCAGCAGACAGCATGATCCTCGGTAAAGAGCGCGGCCGGTGGGCCGCTCGGGAGGGATCATTGTCGAAGCTTCGTCTTTCAATAGCTATTGGTGACTACGATCGCAACAGGCCGCTGCTCGATGGTGAGGTGCAAATCGATGGTGTCGATCCTGTCTTCATGAAGCTCGTGCCGGAGGAGATTTTTTTTCGTGCTTTCAGGCATGCTGAATTCGACGTTTGCGAAGCTTCGCTTTCGAGTTTCACCATCAAGACAGCACAAGGGACCAACCCCTATGTCGGCGTCCCGGCTTTTGTCTCGCGAGCATTCCGGCACACCGGCATTTTTATCCGCAACGACCGTGGCATCGAGAAGCCGCAGGATCTGAAGGGTAAGCGTATCGGTTGCCCTGAATACCAGCTTACCGCCTGTGTCTGGATTCGCGCCCTTCTTGAAGATGATTACGGGGTGAAGCCTTCAGATGTGACCTGGGTGCGGGGCGGTATCGAGCAACCCGGGCGTGCCGAGAAGATTCAGGTGTCACTGCCGTCGGACATTCGTCTGGAGCAAGCGCCTGCAGACCGATCCCTGAACCAGATGCTTGCCAACGGTGAGATCGATGGCTTTATCGGTCCGCGCTCACCTTCCTCTTTCGAGGCTGGTCATCCCAACGTCGTGCGGCTGTTTTCGGATCCGACCTCTGCCGCCGCCGACTATTATCGGCGCACCAAGATTTTTCCCATCATGCATGCCATAGGCGCCCGCCGCACCATCGTTGAAGAGCACCCATGGCTGCCGGCTGCACTGTTAAAGGCCTTTGAGCAATCGAAGCGGGTTGCGCTGGGACGGCTGAGTGATACCTCGGCGACGAAGATCACGCTGCCCTTCGTGGAAGAGCAACTTCAATCGGCCCGCGCGCTGATGGGCGAGGATTTTTGGTCCTACGGAGTTGGACCCAACCTGCATGTGCTCGACGCTTTCCTGAAGACCCATCATTCGCAAGGTCTTTCGCCTCGCCAGTTGGGAATTGATGAGCTTTTTCATTTGCCGACACTGGAAGCGTTCAAGATCTAGATCGGCAAGGGCGGCCAAGCTAGAGCTTGTCCAAAAAACCAACAAAACTTTATGGGAGGTTCAAGTGATTATTCTAAAGAGACTACTGATTGCTGCGGGCGCTATTGCTATTGCAGCTTCAAGTGTGAGCTTAGCTGCCGCACAGGATCAACTCAAACTCGCAGTTGGTCAGCGTGGCAACTGGGATACTTCTGTGGCAGAAATTGGAAGCCGGCTCGGCATCTTCAAAAGGCACAACCTCGAGCTGCAGCTGCTTTACACGCAAGGCGGCGGAGAGACGCAACAGGCTGTGCTCTCCAACAGCGTCGACATCGGAGTCGCGGGTGGCATCATGGGGGCGCTTTCGGCGTATTCGAAAGGAGCTCCAATTCGGATTATCGGCGCGGAAACCACGGGCGGCCAGGATCTTTACTGGTATGTGAAGGCGGATTCGCCGATCAAGACGCTGAAGGACTTCGACGGTAAGACTGTTGCCTATTCGACCAACGGCTCTTCCACGCATGGTGTTGTCAACGCCTTTGTCCAGGAAAACGGCATCAAGCCCCGCTTAACGGCTACGGGAGGTCCTGCTCCGACACTGACTCAGGTTATGTCGGGCCAGATCGATGTCGGCTGGTCCGCTCCTCCCTTTGGGCTAGAACAGCTGAGCAAGGGCGAAATCCGTGTCATTGCCACCGGCAACGATACGAAAGCCTTCAAGAGCCAAACCGTGCGCCTGCTGATCACCAATACATCGGTGCTTCAGAATAAGCAGGATCAGATCAATCGTTTCATGGAAGCCTATCGCGAAACGATCGAGGCGATGTATTCCGGCGAAGAGGCGCTCAAGGTCTACGCAGAATTCGTCGGCGTGCCGATTGATATCGCTAGGCGGACACGAGATGAGTTCTTCCCGAAAGAGGCGCTGAATCCCGATCGTATCGTTGGACTGGAGACTATCGTACCTGATGCCGTTGCGCTGAAATATACCGCGCAGCCTTTGACGAAGGTACAGCTCGACGATCTGATCCGGATTCCACCGCGCCGGTAATTCTGACTGTCCTGGGACTTAAATCATGCAGTTGCTTGCCATGCGAGAACCGGCGAAGTCGGTCTCAAATACCGCAGCCGATGAATCTCGATCGGTCATTCTGACGCGATTGGCAATACTAGCGGCGATTGTTGTCGCATGGGAGGCACTCGCGCGGTCCGGATTGCTCTATCGCGATGTCGTCCCGTCTTTGTCGCTCATCGCGAAAGAATTCGTTCTGCTCTTTCTCGACGGCGGCTTTTATTGGAACCTCGGCATCACAGTCAGTGAGGTGCTGCTGGCGGTGGCGATAGGGGGCGGAAGTGGCATTGCCGTCGGGGTTGTCCTTGGCCGTAACCGCTATCTCGGCCATGCCTTCGAGCCTCTGCTGCACTATCTCGGTCCAACGCCGAAGATCATTTTCTTCCCGATCATGATCATGTGGTTTGGCGTTGGTGTTGGATCGAAGATCGCCATGGGGGCCCTTTCTTGCTTCTTTCCCGTGGCCGTCAGCGTTGCGAGTTCGATGCGCGAGGTGGATCAGGTACTAATCCGAGTCGGAATGAGCTTTCGTCTAAATGCCGCTCAGATGTTTATGAAAATCTACATCCCAGCCATGCGGGTTCCTGTTCTCAATGGAATCCGTATTGGTTTGGGAGTCGCGATCGTCGGAACACTCCTAGCCGAGACAAAACTCGCAAATCAAGGACTGGGTTACGCCGTCATTCAAACCTACGCGACTTTCAATATGCCACGCATGTACGCACTTTTACTTATTGTGTTCCTGCTTGCTGTTGGAGTCAATTCGATCCTAGGACGTTATACCGAAGTCCGCCAGGCGAAGAAGCAAGCGAATGGCTGAATATTCCAGGGCCGGATTAACGCGCTCGTCTGCGGGCGCCGCTCCGGCCGCCTATTGGGTCGCGGTGCTTCCACCGCTGTTCTGGTCGGGCAATTTCCTGATTGCCCGGCTGATACGTGACGATATCCCGCCGATACAGATGTCCTTCTGGCGCTGGCTGCTGGCATTTCTCATTCTGCTGCCGTTCATTTGGCGGCCAACGCGGCGCGACTGGACGAGGATCCAGCGCCAGCTTCCGTTTTTGGCGCTGCTGGGAGCGGTCGGAGTGACCGCTTTCAACTGCTTCATCTATACCGCCCTGCATCACACGACGGTCGTCAACGCGGCCCTTGTCAACGCTTTGCTTCCAGTGGTCACGATCCTGATCGCACGCGTTCTGCTCGGTCAACTAGTGGCGCCGCGGCGAGCCGTCGGCATTCTGGTCTCGCTGGTCGGGGCCGCTCTGGTGATCACGCGCGGCGATCTGATCTCGCTCGCCCACTTCTCGATTAGCCGCGGCGAGGTACTCGTCTTTATCGGCATGAGCTTTTGGGCATTTTACACCGTCCTGATCAGATGGCGGCCACCTGGACTTGAGGCGCTATCTCTGCTCGGGGTTACGGCTGCATTCGGTGTCCTCTTCCATGTTCCTTTCGTCCTCGCGGAAACGAATGCGGTCGGAACATTTGTGCCCACGCCACGGATTGCGTTCGGTTTGCTCTATTTTGCGGTTTTTCCGTCGATCCTGGCCTATGTCTGCTGGAACCGTTCCGTCGCCACGCTCGGACCAGCTACGACGGGGATGTTCATGCACCTCCTACCAGTTTTCAGCGCTGGACTTGCCGCGGTTTTTCTCGGCGAGAGGCTGGCGTGGTTTCACCCTGTGGCTTTTGTTGTGATCATCGCGGGAATCGCATTGGCTACGACGAATTCCCCCTTACACCCCCGTGCGAAACAGCACGGAACTGGAGCATAGTAGCTTGCCTTGGATGCCGTCCTTAGCAAGTCATCTGCCTTTGGCGAACGTCATCAGATCTGGATGAGTTGCCGCAAATTGAGCTAATCGAGGAGACCCCGGCCACTCTTCGGTGCTTCGCTGACTGCGCTAAGCGTCATAGAAGCCAATTCGTGCTCTCTGCGCTATGAATTGAACTTAGGTCAATTATTCATGCGCTCAAATGCTCAGAACCTCGGAACAATTGTGATTCACATTATTCTTATCTGATATCAGACAATCAGTATTTCTCGTGATTGCTTTCTATAAATCTAAGATATCATTAGGTTTTTCAGAGCCACTATAAAGATCGACCGGCATTGTCAGATGGGTCCGACGAAATTCAGGCGGATTGTTGGATGCGAATGCTTACGTCAAAAGTCGGGCGCCGGGCACCGCAACCGTAAGAGGAGCGTCTAACTTCAAGCGAATGCATCGGTCGAATTCATCGTTGGCTCCTTCAGCGTTCATACCGCTAGAGCATCGTCCCGAAAAGTGGACGCGGCTTTCGATAAAGCCAATGCAAAATCAAAGAGCTAAAGTATCGGCTTGAATAGGATATTCGGTCCGATGCTCTTGGCAGACTGACACAACTACCGCGATGAGCCAATCTGGGAGCAAATTGTGACGACAGCGGGACCGATACAAGCTCAGGAGATGGCGTTGCGGCTCTACGACCGGCATGGATCGTCAATCCGTGCGATTACTATAATTGGCCAATGCATGACAAAAGCATTGTTCGCAGGAAATTCGGAATCTGTGGCGTACTGGGCGCTCGTTCACGCCTACTATCGAAAAACTTCCCTGCCTCAAGAGACTCGAATCTCTCTTGAGCGGCTTGCGGCAATGATCGCGATTGATCCCGACGAGATTTCGTGAACCTGACTGACTCAAACCTCCGAAGATCCTACGACGACATTTGCGATGTCGGCCGTCGGCGGATTTGCAGCGACACCGATGTTTGTTGGAAAATCCCCCGGCCCCTGTGTGCATGACGCTTCGCCATCTTTGCAGTTCGGGTCCGTCATCGCGCGCGCGGAGCGGGCCATGTCGCAGATGGTTGTGCCATTGATGTCGGCGAAGCCCGAGCACCGGCCGGAACTCACCATCCTCTGGCAGTTCCCCGTTCCAAGCTGGATGCAGGCTGACAGGAAGCCGGCGTCGACCTTCTGGCCGTCGAAAGTCTGCATCGATGCGAGCTGGCGCACCACCCCCGTATTGTAGCCGTCATTGGTCAGGTTCGCCCAGGCATTGACCTGCTGCTGCAGCGTGAGGCATCCGTAGCCCTCGCGATCGGTGCCCGCATATTTTCGGACATTGGCATTGTTGAGCTGGAAGATGCCGGTGCAGCAACTGCCATTGTAGACGCCCTTATTGCCGCCGGATTCATAACGTCCGAGCCCGCCCAGTGAACACGAGGTCGACTTCAGATCATCGCGCAGGGACGAATTTCGGACGGCATCGGTAATCTGCTGAGCTGAATAGTTCGTCCGTTCACAGTACTGGCCCCGTTGCGCGATCGCGCTCGAGGCAAAAATGTGGCTCACCGCCAGGCTGAGCGCGAAGCAGACCTTTGTGAATCTTGGCATGCCGGTCCCCCTTTCAGTCGACAGCGTAGCTGCGCTGGCAGGACGGGATCTCCTTGCCGCCCACGACCGTGCGAAGCGCAATCGTTCCGGTCTTCGGGTCGAAGCGCGTATAGGAACTGTCGTTGCGGTTCTTTTGGGGGAGGTCCTTGTCGGCATGGTCGATGTAGCAGCCGTGTTCGGTCTTGGATGAGACGACTTTTCCGGCTTTCATCACGAGGATGCGGAGCGGACAGAGCGATGGCTCGATCTCGGCACCGCTCGAATTTGCGCCGCTGTCGCAGCCACGCACGAGCGCAGTGCTGATGATCACGGTGCGATCGCCGAGCTGATAGGTCGAGGACAACGCCGTGACGAGCGCATTGCGACCTTTGAGCGGGCGCTTAAGCTCATTCTCGGTGTAGGCATTGGCGGCCGCGATCACGTCAGGCCAGACGACCGTCTGGAGGACATCGCTTGATGGCTGACGGAAATCATGGAACGTCATCGCCCGCCAGGCCGAGTTCCCATCGGACTGCGCGATGGCCTGCCCGGCACCCATGATCAGAAGAAGTGTGCCGGCCGCTCGCAAAACCTGGTTCATGACCTGCTCCTGTTTCCTACGGCGGGTGGGGTGAGTTAAGCGCCAGAGGCCCGGACCGCCAATGGTGGGCTGCGTTAGGCGTCCAGGTCCGCCGCGATTCTGGAACACGAATTGAGTTCCACCGGTTCATCGCGGCAGCGGAATGCCATGCGAACAGCCCTCGACAGCTTGGCCCATAACGACCAGACCCGTCTTGATCGTTCGGGCTCCGAGGTCATAAGCAGCGTAGGCTGCGGCCACGCTGGATTGCTGACCGATTGAGGGGTCGATCTCGACAAAGCAGCCGCGATCGGCGTCGAGCACCTGGGTCCGGACGCCTTCATAGATGACAAGTCGCATAGGACAGAGCTTGACGAGAACGCCGGCGTCACGCTGCTTCGTCGTGCAGTGCGTCGCGGTGTTGAGGATCGAAAGGACGACGGATTTCGCGGGACTCCAGATCACGAAATGCGCTTCGGTCGCTGGCGCGTTGCCGCCGGCAAAGCGAAAGTCGCCTTTCTCGCGATAGGTCTTGTTGTTCGCCTCGATCTCTTCTTTCCAGATGTCCACGAAGGTCGCGTTTGCAGGGGCGGGGGCCGTCAGATCCGAATAGGAGACGGGCCGCCAGGCCCCGGGATCGGGTGTGCGCTCTTGCGCGCCGGCATCGAGTTGCACGCCTTGCCAGACAAGGGCTGTGGCGATCGTCGTAACGCAGCGGGCGGCGCGTCGACGATGCCGCCCCCATCGCAGGCATCGCCCAGAACTCGCAACACTTTTCGACAAAGTCGGTTTCATTCGTAGCGATCCCGCCACGGCAGGAACCGCCACGGATCGCGCACCGATTTTTCGCGATTGAGCCAGGCAACAGGCGCCCGCGGCGCATCGGTCATAAGCAGGCTCCAGGCACCTCCATGGTAGTAGAAGTTCACCGTCTCGCGCCGAGGCGGCAATCCTGACGCCATCGCGACATCGGCCGCGCAATGGACGACGGGACCGCGATAGCGCGTGATGCGTCCAGTCAAACTGTCGAGCGCGCCCGGCTTGCACCCGAACAGTCGGATGCCGGGCGGCCCATCATTCCGTGCCATGACCTCCATGCGATTGAGGCTTGCTCGTTGCCAGGCCTGCTCGGCCTGTGGCTGCGTGGGGTAGGTGTAGGCTTCCGTCAGCATCGGAGCGAAGGTTGCGCGGTCCGGCGCATAGGCCAGGCGACCTGGTCTGACGGGGTCAGCACGATAGAGAGCATCGCTCGTAGGCCGACCTTCCGCGACGAGGCTCACCGGCTGCGGCTGCGCGCAGGAGGCGAGCAGGACGGTCAGCATCGCGGCCATTCCGCGTCTCCTATCGATGACGCGGCTCTCTCTCTCGGGGCCATGCCCTATCATCGCCGGGCTCCCTCGGCTTCGCTGAGCGCGGCCGCGGCGCTGCGCCGAAACTCTGCCGGCATCTGGAAGCGGCTCGCCCAGAGGCCGCGATAGGCCTTCCGAGCATCCTGCTCGAGCGCAGCATAGGTCCTGAGCGGCGGCTCGACCGGAATCGAGACAGCCAGACCTTCACGCAGCATGGCGGCGCCGAGATCGCCATGCTGAGAGGAGGCGCAGCGAGCCTGGATGACACCGTCGCGTTCATGAATCCTGGCGCAGGCGATCCATTTTCCGAGAGTCGCCGAAACGAGCCAGGCGGTTGCGATGACCCCGCAAGGCCATGGCTGACGCCCGAGCGTCGCGCGCTGATCCGGCGCGCATGTGTCGATCCCGTAGAGCGTGTAGATCTGGCCGGTCTCGATATCCCGGAACCTGACCCCCTCGATCACCTCGACCCGCAAGGGAGGCGATTGCTGCTGGCCTTTAGGCGCATAGAAGCCCGGCTCCTCCGATGACGCGTTCTCATCGGATTTGCCCGGGACGCCCAGACCAACCATCGCCGCCATCACGATGGCGCCGATCCCGGCGATAGAGCTCAGACGCCCTTTGGAGCAGACTCGAACGATGGGGTCGCGATCGTTCATTGTTGCCCCGGCGGATTCTCGAACCCCGCATGTGGCCGGCCCTCACGCAACGCACGCAGGATGATGGCATTCGGCTCGGGCAGATCGGGAAACGCCCAAAGGCCGGCCCTCGCGCGCGACGCAACCTGCTGCGCGACGAAATAAGGCGAATGGACGGGCCGGCCATCGGGCGCGAGCGAGGCAAAGCCGAAGCCCGACGAGATCAGGGCCGTGCCGAGATCGATGCGAGAGCCAGCACCTGCGCCCGCGGCTCGTGTAGCGACGCAGAACACCAAGACAATGCGCGAATTCGGCTGCGCGCCAGCCTGATGGCACTGCGGTTGTAGGTCCCGGATCAGCGCGACCAACATAGCCAGTGATGCCTCGCCGCAATCGCGCCTGACGCCCGCGCCGTTGGTGAAGCTCGTCCCGCGCAGGCAGGACTGAACGCCGTAGAGGCGATAGTCCACGCCGCCATCCGCCCAGCTGTCTCCGGTCTCGAAGATCGCAGTCGGCCCGATCGCGAACCAACGCGGCGAGGCCGGCTCCTGCGCAGTGGCAGCCATGGCGCAAGCACCGGCGAGGCCTGCAACAAGGACCCTGACGAGGCGCATCCTCAGTAGCCCTTCAGCGCGAAATAGAAGCGCTGCTGACCGTTCGTGGTGGTGATGTCGACGTAATACGGCTCCTCCCGCGCCTGCCGCGGCTGGCTCGGATAGCTGGTTTGGCAGCCGCCCTCCGAGCTGGCCATGCAGTCGGTCGACGGCTTGGACAGGTTGATGCAGAGGCTACCATTCGGAGACGATAGGGCAGGCGCCTGCTCGTGACTGGCTGCACTTTCGGCGGGCGTCCAGCCGGCGGGGCAGGGGAGATAAGGCTCGTGTCCGAGACTGCTTGTTTGCCCTTCTGGGCATGCAGGCCAGCCCCCGCCCCGGGCAAGCTGTCGGAAAAGCTGCTGCATGACCGGTATACAATACGGAATCCCCGACCAGCTCGGAGCGGTAGCGGCCGCACAGAGCAGGACCTTGCAACCAAAGGAGGCCTCCTGGGCAGGCGCGACCGCCGGCGCGATGCTCATGCCCAACGCCAGGCTGGCGGCCTTTATCATCCTCGCAGCCCTCGATGCTGCGCAGCAGCGTTCTGATAGGGGCATCGTGTTTCCGGCTGTTGCCAACTGTCAGAACGTCAATATACTGACTACTGACCGATTTGGCGAGAGGCGAATCCACGATGCGGCTGACGCTTTCGACGAGCATAGTGATCGCAGTTCTGGCAGGACCGGTTTGGGGGGAGGAGGCGACGGCGCCAGTTAAATTTCAGGACAAGTTGCCTGAGCCAACAGCGGCGCTCGACGCATCCGGTCGCCTCGTGCCGATCTCCCAGACTCCGACCAGCGTCGACGTGATCGGCTCGGACACCTCTCGCCCCGTCTGCGATCCACGAACGCAGCTGGCGGCCGGCGAGGCCGAGGCGCTCGTGCGACGGGTCGCGGTCGAGGAGCGGTTCGACACAGCTTTCGCATTGGCCGTCGCCAAGGCGGAAAGCCGCCTGATCTCGACGGCGCAATCCGAGAAGGGTGCCTACGGGCTGATGCAGCTCACCCCAGAAACGGCCGAGCGCTTCAAGGTCGACCTCTGCGATCCCGGCGAAAATGT
>JARYGW010000019.1:0-30045 GCA_033792295.1 Allobosea sp. | reverse complement strand
CAATGTCTGGCGTCTTGTCCATGACGACAGTGAAATTCGTGTTCGCGTCGACGGGCCTCTGATCTTCAATACGATCGAACTCATGCTCGATGCTGCGTTGGTAAGGCGCAAAATGGCTTATTTGCCACTCGATCAGGTCGAGATCCATCTGCGCGACGGACAGCTCGTCCGGGTGCTGGCCGAATGGACGCCGCCGCTACCGGATATCACCTGTACTACGCCAGTCGCCGCCAGACCTCACCGTCTTCCGCTTGCTGCTGAACGCGGTGCGCTAACGTCCGTTTTCCGGCGGCAGCCCAATGTCTGGAATTGATGCTGTGGACGGCTCTCCGCTCCTGCGGGAGCGTGAGCTCCTGCGAAGCAGGCGGAGAGCATCATGGTCGAGGTGGCCACAGTCTGTCTGGATATCGCCAAGTCGGTCTTTCAGGTTCACGGCGTGGATGCCGGCGGCGAAGTCGCGCTTCGTCGCCAGCTCCGGCGGGCGCAGGTCTTGCCCTTCTTCGCCAAGCTGCCGGCGTGTCTGATCGGCATCGAAGTCTGCGCTACGGTGCACTATTGGGCCCGCGAGCTCGGCGCGCTGGGCCATCAGGTGAAGTTCATGCCGCCGAGCTATGTGAAGCCATATGTGAAGCGACAGAAGAACGATGCTGCCGACGCCGAGGCGATCTCCGAGGCACTCACCCGGCCGAAGATGCGCTTCGTGGGCTTGTGAGCAAGCAGTTTATCCATCATGACGATATCCCCGGCCTCAACCTCGGGACGAGCATCTGCTCGATATAGGCGAGGAAGACTGTGCCATTCATGGCTCGGGAACGGATCTCGACGCGCGTGGCGGCCTCGACTTCGATGCGCTGGATATGGCGTTGAGCGACGCCGAGTGCGGTCTCGGCGTCGCTATCACCGATGTGGTCTTTGGATACGGAGTGATCCAATCCGGACAGCTCGTGACACCGAGCCGCAAGGCCGTTCCGACCGGTTTCTCGTATTACCTCGTCCGGCCGCCTGAGATGCGCAGACGGCGCGAAGTCGTGGTTGTCGAGGACTGGATCTGTAGCGAGATCGAAGGCGCTCGCGAGCTTGTTCGCCGATACGCCGCCTAGCCGCTTACCTCTGATCTTTAGGGGGCTCGCATCGCAAAACGGCCGCTCCTTCCAACGCCAGAGTTTGCTCTGGATTGAGCTCAGCATCATAATTTGCTTTCGTAGCCCATCCCGCCTTTCCCGTTTGATCGATGCACGATGATCTCGCACTTCTTTCGCTCGTCATCGAGGCAGGCAACTTCACCCTCGCCAGCAACCGCAGTGGTATCCCGAAGTCGCGTCTGAGCCGCCGGGTCGACGAGCTGGAGAAGCGGCTAGGTGTCCGTCTCATCGATCGATCTTCGCGACACTTCACCGCGACGCCAATTGGGATCGAGCTGGCCCGACGCGGCGATGTCATTCGAGCCGAAGGCGATCAGGCCCGCCAGATCGTCCAGGAAAGCCTGTCTAAGCCGACGGGCGCGCTGAGGATCGCCTGCCCATCCTCCATGGCGGAACGTGTGGTTGCCCGTTTCTGTATCGAATTCTCCGTCCGCTATCCGATGGTCACGGTCACCCTCGACGCCACGGACGGAACCAAGCCTTCCTCGATGGAGAGCTACGACATCGCGATCATCGCTTCCGGTCACGATCTCGCCGATGCGGACATGATCGCACGCCGCATCAGATCCGCCGAATACGTGCTGGTTGCGGCGCCATCCTGGCTGGATCGCGTTCGGAAGATCCACGAGCCGGATGATCTCACCGATCTGGACACGATCGACTGGTGGACGGGAGAACGCCATGCGCGCCTGCGGCTTGTCTCGGACACGGGTGAGGAGGCGGATGTCAGGGTTCATGCCCGTTTCATCACCAACAGCCTCTCCATCGCCTACAAGGCGGCGCTTCAGGGGCTCGGCATGGCCCGCATTCCGCTGACGATCTGCTGCGACGATCTTCGCAGCGGCAGGCTTCGCCATGTCCTGTCGGGATGGCGGCCGCGAACGGTCTCGCTTCATGCAATCTATCGCAGCCGTCACTCGCTCCAGCTCGCAGGGCGTCTGTTCCTGGACGAGCTGATGCAGCATCTTCGCGACGCGCCATCGTAGGACTCGCGATCGAGTCGCTTCGCCCGCGACTCAGGCGATATTGCGATACCAGGCCGCCAGATTCCAAGTATCGGCATCCCAGCCCGAATGGTCGACATTCAGCCCCGTGCCGGCCGCAACCATGCGCGTGCGCGACAGGATCGGCAGGATGACGTTGGCCTCGCAGAAGATCTCGTTGACCTTGATCAGGTACGCGGCGCGCTTGGCCGGGTCGAGCTCCTTCTGGGCGGCCTTGTAGGCCTCGTCGGCAGCCAGGTCGGAGTAGCGCGAGACGTTGCGGCCCTGCCACTTGTTGGCCTTGCTGGCGATCTCCCAGGAAACGAACTGGTTGAGAGAACGCTCGGGATCGGGTTGCGATTGCGAGGTCGTGTACATCTCCATGTCGCAGTAGAACTTCGTGTTCGTGTCGGGATTGCCCAAATCCGACGAAAAGAACACCGAGGGAGCGACCGACTTCAATTCGAGATCGATACCGGCCTTCTGGCAGGCCTGCTTGATGATGGCCTGGGTCTTCTGGCGCGGGGCGTTGATGGCTGTCTGAAAGACGTATTTGAGCTTCTTGCCGCCCTTCTCGCGGATGCCGTCGGCGCCCTTCTTCCAACCGGCCTCGTCGAGGATCCTGTTGGCCTTCTCGATATCGAATCCGTATTTGAGTTTTGTCGACTTGAAGCGCCCGGGTTCGTTCACGAAGCTCGCCGTGGCGGTACCGCCGCGGCCATAGATGAACGTCTGGATCGAGTCGCGGTCGATCAGGAAATTGATCGCCTGGCGAACCGCGGGGTCCGACAAGGTCGGGTGCTTGGTCTTGACGCTGGCGCGCTCGCCCTCGACCTCGGTCCAGGGATCGGTGGTGTTCAGGGTGATGAACTCAAGATCGCCCGACGGTGAGGCGATGACATGCCCACGTCCGCCGGCTTCCAGGCGCTTCAGCACTTCGTCCTCGACCTGCAGATTCCAGGCGTAGTCGAACTCGCCGGTCTGGAGGACGGCGCGCGCCGCCGAGACCGCGTCACCGCCGCCCTTGAGCTCGATCGTGTCGAAATGCGGTTGGTTCGCGACGTGGTAGTGCTCGTTGCGGATACCGGTGAGGATGTCGCCCGGCTTGAAGTCCGCAAACTTGTAGGGGCCGGTCCCAACCGGCTTTAGGTTCGCCGGGGCTTCGCGCGAATTGGCACCCTTGTAATCACCGAAATGGTGCTTCGGAATGATCATGCCGGCGACGCCGACGAAGGGGTCGGCCCAGAACGGCGTTGGCTTCGCGAAGATCACCTTGACGGTGAAGTCGTCGACCTTCTCGACCTTGATGTCCTTGTAGGCGCCAGATGTGTAGGCGGCGGTCGCCGGATCGGCCGCGTATTCCCAGGTGAAGACGACATCGTCGGCGGTGAACGGCTTGCCGTCATGCCACTTCACGCCCTGCTTCAGCTTCCAGACGACACGGGTGCCGTCTTCCGAAAGGCCACCATTGGCCTTGCTGGGGATCTCTGCGGCGAGCTGCGGAATGAGGTTGCCCTCCTTGTCCCAGCCGGCGAGCGGTTCGAAGAAAACGCGCGAGGCGACCTGTTCTTTCGTCCCGGCGGCAAAATGCGGGTTAAGCAGAGTCGGGGCCTGCCAGAGCAACATTTTGAGCGGACCACCGCCGCCAGCCTTGGTCGGCTTGTAGGCGAGCGTGGCATTCGCCATCGCGACGTCGTTCCAGCCGAGGATCTGGCTCGCGATCGGCGCTGCGATGCCTGCCGCCATCATCCTTTGAATGAAGGAACGACGCGACAGCGTCCCTTCCTTCACGCTCGCGACGAGACCACGGATTTCGTCTTCCTGCATGCTTCCATCCATCGTGATCTCGATGCCGCGGGACCTGAAATCGAGGAAGGCATGACGGGATTGGAGGGTCAACACGCTGAAACCAGTCAATTTCAGGATCGAATGTCTCGTTTTTGTACGTTGCGCCGAGAGAGCTGCCCTTGCTTCAAATGACCGCATTTGTAGCCGTCGCTTCAGCGCCGGCGGGCCTTCGATCGATCAGCAGGAGAGCACATGACAAGCGAACGCAGCAATCGCGCCGCGGTCTCGGAGCACCTTCTCGCAGAGCTGGAAGCCCGCGCAGGAGATTTCGCGAGCCTGGCTGACCGCATCTGGGAATATGCAGAGCTAGGCTTCTCCGAAAAGCGCTCGGCGGCCGATCAGATCGCGATTCTCGAACGCGAAGGTTTCCGGATCAGAGACAATATTGCGGGCATGCCGACTGCCTTCGTCGCCGAGGCTGGAGAAGGCGGCCCCGTCATCGGGTTCCTCGGCGAGTTCGATGCCCTCGCCAACCTCAGCCAGGTCCCTGGCCTGGCAGAGCAGAAGCCGCTGTCTGCGGATCAGCCCGGGCATGGCTGCGGGCACCATCTCCTCGGCACCGGCTCCGCGCTGGCCGCCGCGTCGGTGGCCGCCACGCTAAAGCAGCAAGGCCTGCCCGGGCGGGTCCGCTATTACGCCTGCCCGGCGGAAGAAGGGGGTTCCGGCAAGGTCTTCATGGCGCGGGCCGGCGCCTTCGACGATCTCGACGCTGCGTTCAGTTGGCACCCGAGCTCGTTCTGGGGCGTATACGCGAGCGATACGCTCGCCGTGATCCACGCGATCTTCTCGTTCAGCGGCCAATCCTCGCATGCGGCGGCCTCTCCCCATCTTGGCCGCAGCGCGCTCGATGCCGCCGAGCTCATGAATGTGGGCGTCAACTTCCTGCGCGAGCACATGTTGCCGGAAGCCCGTGTTCACTATGCCTTCAGGGATGCCGGCGGGATTGCCGCCAATGTCGTGCAGGCCTCTTCGGCGCTCTCCTATGTCATCCGCGCCCCGAACCTGTCGGAGGTCTTGAGCCTCTTCGAGCGTGTCAAGGATGTCGGGCGCGGCGCGGCCCTGATGACTGGTACGCAGGTGGAGATCAAGGTCGAGTCCGGCGTGTCGAACGTCCTGCCGAATTCCGTCCTGGAAACCCTGCTCGACAATCAGATCCAACAGATCGGAGGCACGCCGTTCACCACCCAGGACTTCGCGATCGCCGACACGTTCGCCGCGACCTTCACGACCGACCAGGTGCGTCACTCCATCAGGACCTTCGGCGGGGGTATCCCGGCTCGTCGCAGCCTCCATGAGGGTATTGTCCCCTTCGACGGCAAGCCGACGCGGATGCCGGTTTCCACTGATGTGGGCGACGTCAGCTGGCTGACCCCGACAGGGCGCGTCTGGGGACCATGCTATGCCATCGGCACAAGCTACCATTCTTGGCAGATGGTTGCGCAAGGCAAACTGGCCGCGGCCCATAAGGGCATGCTCCAGGCTGCCCGTGCCCTGGCGCTCGCCGGTCTCAATGCACTTGGTGACCCCGAGCTTCTGGGCCGGGCCCGGTTGGAGCTTGAGGAGCGGCGCAACGGCGAACCTTATGTCTGCCCGATCCCCGCCGAGGTTTCGCCGGCTCTACCTGCCTGACGCGCTTGGGCCTTATTGACCGCGTCAGCGCCGATTGTTGCGTTGATCGCGGCGGAACCGTGCGCTGCGCCAGCGCTAACGGATAAGCATGAACTACCGTTCCGAAAAGGGGACAGAGGGGCTGCTTTGGCGCCCGCAGCCTCGTACTGACCTTGCGATTCGCAACTGGCCGAACTTAGTCAGAGAGCCGACAACACCCTCGCCGCTCTAGACTTAGAGCGGCGGCCAGAAGCTCATAGTTGCGCAAGCGCAGGTCCGGGTCGTCCAGGAAATCCTGGATCATGAACTCGTCGATCCCGGTTGCATCCGCCATGCGCAACAAAATCGTCTTCACCTGCTCGGGCGTGCCGACGATATAGGCAGGCCAGTTCCCGGTCTCGGCGGGGATGATTTCACCCATGACTGCGACAGCTTCGCCCAGCTCCGGCAGGTGAGGAACCATGATCCGTTCCGGCGAGCGCCGGAGCTTGAACACCGCGCGCACCGGCATGGCGAGTCGCTCGGCCTCTTCCTGGGTTTCTCCGATGATGACGCGCACCGCGATGAAGGCCTGCGGCGCGCTGATGCCGGCGGCGTAGCGCGAAGGGGTAAAGCCCCTCGCATAGGCAGCCGCCGCGTGCGGCGCTTGTTCCGGCTTGTGGAAGGCACTGCAGGCCAAGCCAAGGCCGAGGGAAGCGGCTCTTTCGGCACTTTCCTCGCTGACCGCCAGAATCCACGGCAAGGGGCCAGGCGGCTGGTCCGGCATGATGCGGACGCCGTGGAATGGCGAGTTGGCGGGCAGGTCATTGCCGAGCCAGCCGATCAGCTCCTCGACCTGGGCGGCATGATCGTCTGGCGGCTCGACCTCCCGCAGGCGCCGCAGTGCGCGGTCGGCGACCGGCCCTGCCGTGGCGCGACCGATGCCGACATCGATGCGGCCCGGAAACAGCGCGTTCAGCGTGCGCATCGCCTCCGCGACCTTGTAGGGGCTGTAATGGTTCAGCAGCACGCCGCCGACCCCGATCCTGATCTGCGAGGTCGCGCCGGCCAGCGCCGCGGCGAAGACCTCCGGCGCAGGATTGGCCTCGAAGGCGACGTCGTGATGCTCGACGATCCAATAGCGGGTGAAGCCCAGCCGCTCTGCGGCCTGCGCCATGCGGACGGCCGTTCGCAAGGCGTCGCCGGACGTACCGCCTTTCGGCAGAACGAGGGGATCGAGGATCGAAAGACGCATGATGCTTGAACCGAAAGCGATGGCGCCGGCCGTGGAAGGGCCGGCGCCCTGCAGGCTTACTTCAGGGTGAAGGCGGACGGAGCGATGAGGTCCGTCTTGACGTCGATCGCCTTGGTCTTGGACAGCATGCCCGCCTGGATCATGAAACCCTGATCTTCGGCGAGGTTGGCGACATCTGCCTCGGTCATGGCCGGGGTGAAGTCATAGAGGGGCATTTGCGCCCGCGCATCCTCGATCGAGATTTTCTGCTCCTTCGCGGCGATCGCCAACGCCTCTTCTGGATTCTTCACCATGAAATCGAGGGCCTTGCGATGCGCCTCGAAATAGGCGGCCAGCAGATCGGGATGCTGATCGGCGAAGGCCGCGCGAGCGCCGATCACTGTCGTCGGCTTGATCAGCCCGTCGCCGCTGGTCAGGGCCTTGCCGCCCGCCTTCTCCACCAGAGTGACGTTGGCACCGGCAAGCGTCGCGACGTCGACCTGGCCGGCGAGAAGGGCGGCGCGGGCCGCCGGCAGATCCATGTTGATGTATTCGACGTCGTTCAGCGTCAGCTTCTGCGAGGCGAGCGCCGCCACCAGCAACTGGTTCAGCACCGTGCCCTTCGGGCCTGCGATCTTCTTGCCCTTGAGATCGGCGATCTTCGCCGGGCCGTCGGCACGGGTCATCAGGAAATAGGCCTTGGGCGAACGCGCATAGGCCGCGACGACCTTGAGATCGACGCCATTCGCGCGAGCGAGGATCGCCGAGGTGCCGCCGAGCACGCTGGCGATGTCGATCTCGCCGGCCGCGAGCGCCTGCGTCTGCTGGGCACCCGACGTGATCTCGGGATTCTCGACCTTGATGCCGAACTTGGCGAAGGCCTCGTCGAGATAGCCCTTCTCGCGCATCACGATCGACGGCACGTTGAAGGGCGCGGTCACATAGGTGACGCGGACCGTCCTCGGCTTGTCCGCCGCTGCGGCCGGGCCGATCAGCAGCGTGAGCGCGAGGCCGAGGGAAGCGAGCAGTTTCAAGGGAACGTCTCCTTTTTTTGTGTCGAGAGCAGAATCCAGCTCCCGCGCGGGTGAGGTGAGATTGGCGAGGATGCGCCGGCGATGATCGTTGACGGACGCGGCCGTCGGATCGCGCGGAAACAGGAGATCGACCGGCTCATGGCCAACGACACGACCGCGATCGAGTTCGAGCACGTGCTGGCCGAGCAGGACCGCCTCCTCGACGTCATGGGTGACGAAGACGATGGTCGGACGCTTTCCCTGCCAAATCGCGATCAGCTCGTTCTGCATGGCGCGGCGGGTGAAGGCGTCCAGTGCCGCGAAGGGCTCATCGAGCAGCAGCAGATCGGGTTCGGTGACCAAAGCCCGGGCGATGGCGACGCGTTGCGCCATGCCACCCGAGAGCTGGCTCGGCATGGCATCGGCGAAAGCGGACAGACCGACAGTTGCGAGAGCCGCCCGGCTGCGCTCCTCCGTGACCGAAGGTGGGAAGCGTCGGCGCAGACCGAATGCGACATTCCCGAGCGCATCAAGCCAAGGCATCAGCCGCGCTTCCTGAAAAACGACGCCCGTTCGCACGGGGCCGTCCTGACGCCGCAGCTCGCCGCTGGTCGGCTGTTCGAGGCCGGCGAGAAGGCGCAGCAAAGTCGTCTTGCCGCAGCCGCTGCGGCCGACCACCGTCGTGATCGACCCTCGCGGGAAAGAAAGATCGACGTCGGCGAGGGCGACGACCTTCGTCTCGCCTAGCCGATAGACCTTGCCGAGCTGGTGTGCCTCAAGCACGCGCCATCTCCAGATCGCCGGACAGCCAGCTCGCCTTGCGACGGATGAGGTATCGGAGCAGGTGATCGCTGATCAGACCGAGCACGCCGATCACGAGGATGCCGGCCAGCACGATATCGGTGCGCGCCAGGTTTTCCGCGTCGACGATCATGTAGCCGAGCCCTGCTGACGACGCGATCAGCTCGGCGCCGACGAGGGCTCGCCAGCTGTAGCCGAGGCCGATGCGCAGTCCGACCACGATAGACGGCAGGGCAGAGGGCAGAACGATCCGCAGCATGATCTCGGTACGGGTGAAACCGTAGACCGTTCCGACATCGATGAGTTTGCGGTCGACGGCGGCGATGCCGCCGCGAACGCCCAGGAAGATCGGGAAAAAGCAGGACAGGACGATGATCCCGATCTTCTGCGTCTCCCCGATGCCGAGCCACAGGATCAGCAGCGGCATCATGGCAAGCGGCGGGATCTGCCGGAGAAACTCCAGCAGCGGCTCGATCATGCGGCGCAACGTTCGGCTCAGACTGAACAGCAGCGCGATCGGAACGGCTAACCCGATCGCGAGCAGATAGCCGGAGGCCACGCGCCGCAGGCTGACCAAAGTATGTTTCATAAGGACGCCGGAGCTGGACAGCTCCACGAGCGTCTCGAACACGGTTCGCGGAGACGGCAGCAGGAAGGGGATGACCCAGCCTTGCGTGCTTGCGACATGCCACGCGAGCAGGGCTGCGAGGAAAACCGCCAGCGTTGATAGTCGTGGCATTGGAGGTAACCGAAAACAAGGACGGCTCGGCGTGTAATCCTCCGGGCGCCATTGGCAAGTGAAGCGTCTCAGATATTAATTGTTCTAAGAACAATCTTCTGCAGATCCGCCAGAAAAATCTCGAGGAAAGCAACGTTAGAGCCGCTTTTTTGCCTTCGCTGAACGCAGATTCAGCCAATCGTCAAAACCGCGGCAAAACCGCACGCCGGTCAATGGTTGTTCCGAGATCAACTTTGTTGGGTAGGGTCCCCTACCTAGCACCCCGCCCGAAAGCGGACGCCAAACCTAGTGCTCATGGAGCAAGATGTCGGCGTCCGCCCCTCCCGAGGCAGTCCCCGTCGAACCGCCTCGGACAGGAACAACTATCGTCCCCTATCGAGGAAGGCCCGGATAATGGTGACGGTGGCGGCCGGATTCTCTTCCATGATCCAGTGGCCGGAATCGGGGATGATGCCTTCGGTGACGTCGGTCGCAGCGGCCCGCATCACTGCCGCCATCGCGGTGCCGAAGGACTTCTCGCCGCCGACCGCGAACACCGGCATGGTCAGCTTGCCGCCGGCCGCCAGATAGGCGCGGTTGTCGATCGCGTCCTGGTCGAAGGCGGCAAACTGCGCGAAGCCCGAATGCATCGCGCCGGGCAGGGCGTAGAGCTTGGCATAGTGCTCGCGCGAAGCTTCGCTAAAGCGGGCGGGCGTCGCCGAGAACTCGTTCCAGAAGCGGTCGAGATAGATGCGTTCCCGCCCCGCCACCAGCCGCTCCATGTCAGGCCCACCGAAGCGGAAATGCCAGAGCAGCGGATTCTTCAGGATTTCTTCCCAGGGGCCGACCCCAGGCACAGGCGCATCGATCAGGACGAAGCGCTCGACGCGCTGCGGCTGCTGGGCGGCAAAGGCGAAGCCAACCATGTTGCCGATATCATGCGTCACCAGACCGGCGCGCTCGATCTTGAGCGCGTTAAGCACGCCGGCGACGTCACCAGCCTGCGTCTTCTTGTCGAAGACTGAGGCAGGCTTGGACGACAGGCCGAGCCCACGCAAGTCCGGCACTACCACCGTGTAGTCCTTGGCCAGATCGGCCGCCATCGGCGCCCACATGTCGCCGGTCTCGCCATAGCCGTGCAGCAGCACGACCGCAGGGCCCTGGCCGCCGACGCGGACATGGATGGTGGCGCCGTTGGTGGCGATCTCCTGTGTCTTGAAGGAACTCGGGAAGTCTGTGACTTGGGCGACCGCGGGGGCCGCGAAGGCGAGGGCACTGAGCGTCAAAGTGATTTTCAACATGATCCATCTCCCGCCTGTCGGGAGGGCGGTCGAGCATGACCGTCGCTGTCAGCCCCGTTGGCATGACGCAGCGTAGCATTCGATCTTCGTTCGGGTTAGCGTTGCGTCGGCGAAACCCAGGTCCGGAAAAGCCGAACGATGTTGAAGCTCGACGGCATCACGATCTTCGTTGCCATCGCGGAAGCCGGCTGAGCGAGACCGCGCGCCGGCTGCGCCTGTCGAAATCGGTGGTCAGCGACCGCCTGACAGAGTTGGAACATGGTCTCGGCGCCACGTTGCTGCATCGCAGCGCCCGGCGGCTGACCCTCACAGAGGACGGCACGGCCTTTCTCGAACGCGCCACGCGCATCACCGTGAGGTTGAGGAAGCCGCGGCCGATATGGCCGAGCGGCGCGGCACGCTGGCCGGGCCGCTGCTGATCTCAGCGCCCGTCACCTTCGGGCGGATGCATCTCGGCCCGGCGATCTATCCCTCCCTCGCCCGGCATCCCGAGATCGCGCTGACGCTCGATCTCGACGATCGCCAGGTCGAGGCCGGTGCCGACAGCTATGACCCCGTGCTGCGCCACGGGCCGATCCCGGATTCGCGCCTCGTCGCCTGGACGTTGGCACCGAGCCGCAGGGTGCTCGTCGCCGCGCCGGATTATCTGGAGCGGCGCGGCAACCCTGCCTCGACGGCCGAGCCGGATGGGCATGACGGCACCTTCTACACCCACCGGGGCAGCGGCGACTGGCGCTTCCAGGGCTCGGAGGGAACGGTCAGCGTGCGCGAGTGCCCCAGCCGGCGGGTGAATAACGGCGACATGATGCGAGATGCCACGCTTGCGGGGCTGGGCATTGCCCTGCTGTCCCTGTTCATCGCCGGAGCCGAGATTCGCAACGGCCGCCTCGCGGTCGTTGATATCGGCGTGCAGCCGGAGGTGGAAGCCATCTATACTGGCGCATCCCGAAGGCCGCCGGCCTTCCGCCGAGCTGCGCGCTATCGCCGATTGCCTGCGCCAAGCTTTCGGCCAACCGCTTTATTGGGAGAGTTCAGAACCGCATAGATGCTCGAATTGACGGACATTACCGTTCGCATCGCGCCAGTAGCGGAAGCTGGCGCCTTACCCAGAAGCGGACATCCCCAATCGGCAAGAATGAAGGCCTGCAAATGAGCTGTGCCGTTCTGAGAAGCTTCGCGAGCTAGGCCTCGTTACAGCTTTCGAGCCAACATGTCGCCAAATCGCTTCAAGCCTTGGGGCGTGCTCGCCCCAACGGGCTAGATTCTTCTGCGCGGAATGGCCGTCGCATAGGTATTCAGCGAGAGCAGGTGGCGGTCGGCACGCTGAAGCGCGGAGAGGGCCGCGTTGCGGTCCTTGTTGGCGAGCAGCCCGCAAAGCACCTCGGAGATCGCCAGCGCCGGCGCCAGCGTGTGGAAGAAGCTCTGGCTCTCGGTCGAGCAGAGGATGGCGAGATCAGCGAGCCCGACCAGCGGCGAGACCTCGCTATCGGTGATCGCGACGATGCCGAGCCCCTTCTCGCGGGCCAGCTGAGCCAGCTCCAGGCTGTGCAGGGCATAGGGGTTGATCGAGATGGCGAGCAGGACATCCTCCGCGCCGGCCCGGATCAGTCCGTCGCCGACTGTGTCGGCCGGGCCGTCGAGATGGGTCGTCTTCTCGCCGAGCAGTGTCATCACGTAATGGAAGTGCCAGGCCACCGAATGGCATGAGCGTAGGCCGAGCACGAAGATGCGGCGGGCCTGCGCCAGTCTGTCGGCGGCAGCGGAGAGACGTTCGAGCGAGGCCGGCTCCGTCAATCGCGCGATCTGGGCGGCGAGCCCCTGCAGCATGCGGCGGGACAATTGTGCCGCCGCCATGTCCTGCTCGCTGTCCTCGTGCTGCATGGCGCGCGCCGCGAAGCCGTCGACGCGGAAGCGGATCGCTTCGGCATGATGGGCGCGGATATCGTCATAGCCGGCGAGACCGAGGAATTTGGCGAGCCGGGTCATGGTCGAGGGCTGCACGCCGGCATTGCGCGCAAGCTCGCGCATCGAGACCAGCGCCACCTCCTGCGGATGCTCGATGATGTAGCGCGCAGCCTGCCGCAATTGCGGGGACATGCCGTCGAAGAGGCTGACGATGCGGTCGCGCAATGGGTCGGCCTGCAACATTTGAATCGCATCCTTCTCTGTCCAGCCACGACCATTCCCGCGCGGCGGACGGATTTCAAACAGTTTTTCCGTTTTCCCTCGGCCTGCAACGCAGCGTTTCGCTGCAACAATTTAAAATTCAATCGTTTTGTTTTTCTATCATATGCAACAAACGTTGTATTTTACCGTAAGGCGTGTCATGAAGCTGCGCGCCGCGGCGGTCCGTCCGCACCAATCCGGGAATGCCGAGATGACCAGGATTCTCCATCGCTCGATCGGCGGCTGCCTGCCGCAAGCCGTCGCCGGGCAGGGCGTCTTCATCACGGACAAGGACGGCCGCAGCTATATCGACGGGTCGGGCGGCGCCGCCGTCTCCTGCCTCGGCCACGGCCATCCCGAGGTCATGGCCGCGATGCGCGCGCAGATGGACCGCATCGCCTATGCGCACACCTCCTTCTTCACCACCGATGTCGCCGAAGAGCTGGCCGACAAGCTGATCGACCTGGCGCCGAAGGGACTCAACTACGTCTATCTCGTCTCAGGCGGCTCGGAGGCCGTCGAGGCCGCGATGAAGATGGCGCGGCAATATTTCGTCGAGATCGGCCAGCCGCAGCGTCGGCATTTCATCGCGCGCCGGCAGAGCTACCACGGCAACACACTGGGCGCGCTGGCGGCCGGCGGCAATGCCTGGCGGCGGGCGCAGTTCCAGCCGATCCTGCCCGAGACCCATCATGTCTCGCCGTGCTACGCCTATCGCGACCAGAAGGACGGCGAGACGCCGGAGGCCTATGCCGCCCGCCTCGCCGACGAGCTGGAAGCCAAGATCCTCGAGCTCGGCGCGGATCAGGTCATCGCCTTCATCGCAGAGCCGGTGGTCGGCGCGACGCTCGGCGCCGTCGGTCCGGTCGCGGACTATTTCACCCGCATCCGCAGCATCTGCGACAAGTACGGCGTGCTCCTGATCCTCGACGAGGTGATGTGCGGCATGGGCCGCACCGGCACGTTGTTCGCCTGCGAGCAGGAGGGCATCTCGCCCGATCTCGTCACCATCGCCAAGGGGCTCGGCGGCGGCTACCAGCCGATCGGGGCCGTGCTGCTATCCGACAGGATCTACCGCGCTTTCGCCGAAGGTTCCGGCCTGTTCCAGCACGGCCACACCTATATCTGCCACCCGATGGCAGCGGCGGCGGCGCTCAAGGTCGTCGAGCTGATCTCGCAACCGGAGATGTTGGAAAACGTGCGCCTGATGGGCGGGCGCCTGCAGGCCGGGCTCGACGCCCGGCTCGGCCAGCATCCCCATGTCGGCGATATCCGTGGGCGCGGCCTGTTCCGCGGCATCGAGATCGTCGCGGACAAGGAGAGCAAGACGCCTTTCGATCCGGCGCTGAAGATGCATGCCCGGATCAAGAAGGAAGCGATGGCGCGCGGCCTGCTTTGCTACCCGATGGGCGGCACGATCAACGGGCGCCAAGGCGATCATGTGCTGCTGGCGCCGCCCTACATCATCAGCCCCGAAGAGGTCGACCTGATCGTCGAGCGGATAGGCGGCGCGATCGATGCAGCGATCAAGGGCTGACGGCGGCCGGTCGCCGCATCGCTGGAAACACCGCATGATTTCCGCTAGCCTTGTCCAGATGGACGTCCAGTCCATGGCGCCGGCCGAGAATTTCCGGCGCATCCATGACTTCGTTGCGGCGGAAGCGGCGAAGGGCGCGCAGCTCATCCTGTTCCCGGAGCTCGCCAATACCGGCTATGTCGAGCCGCTGGTGCCGGGCGGCGCAGTCGTCAGCGATGTCCCGCATTTCGGGGCTGCGCTCTACGAGGCCTGCGCGGCGCCGGAGGGCGAGGAGATCAAGGCGCTCGTCGCGCTCGCCGCAAAGCATCGCGTGCATCTCGTGATCGGGCTCGGCCTGCGCGATCGCCTCCGTGCCGGCGTGATGCGCAACGCCTCGCTGCTGATCGGGCCGGAGGGCGTGATCGGCGACTACACCAAGATCCACCAGTGGCAGAACGAGAAGCTGTTCTTCACCGGCGGCGACAGCATCGACACCTATTCCGTCTTCGGGACGCGGCTCGGCATGCAGGTCTGCTACGATATCCGCTTCCCCGAGATCACCCGCATCCTCGCCCTGCAAGGCGCGAGCATCGTGACTTCGGTCTGGGCCTCTTTCGGGGCCGAGACCGCGCCGGTCACCAACGAGGCGCTCTTCATCCATCGCGCCTATACGCGTGCGACCGAGAACGGCGTGTTCTTCCTGAGCTGCAACCGCAGCGGTAGCCGCGGCGGGCAGCGCTTCTTCGGCCGCTCCTGCGCTGTCGCACCGGATGGCCGCGTACTCGGCACGCTCGACCATGATCGCGAGGACGTGCTGCGGGTCGAGATCGACCTCGCCGAGGTCGCGCGCTATCGCAGCTTCACCGGCATCTGGGCCGACCGGACGCCTGCTCTCTATGCTAAGTACCTGACGCCCTGAGCCCCTGCGAGACTTCCGATGACGACCTCGCCCTGCCCGCCGATCAGCGATGCCGATTGGCCCGAAGCGATCGCCGAGATGAAGACGGGCTTCGCCGGCGCGCTCAATGTCTACCGGACGATGGCGCATCATCCGGCCCTGCTGAAGGCCTGGGGCCCCCTGCGCCAGCATATCGTCAAAGACAGCGCGCTCGGGCCGGTGCGCTCGGAGGTGGTCATCCTGCGCGCGGCCCATCGCATGGGTTCGCCTTATGAGTGGGCACATCACGTCAGCCGGGCGCGGGTGCTTGGCATGAGTGAAGCCCGCATCGCCAGTCTGTGCGGCGAGCCGGAAGGCGAGGACGGGCTGATCGCGCGGGCGGTCGATGCGCTCTTCGACGACAAGCGCCTGTCGCTTGCGCTCGAGGCGGAGCTTGCGGCCTCGATCGGGCGCGCCGCAGTGTTCGATCTGATCGCGACGGTCGGCTTCTATTCGGTGCTCGGCTATATGCTGATGACCTACGAGACACCGATCGACGTTGCCATCGCGGCCGAGATGGCGCAGCGGCCGCTCGCCGCTATCGCCGACCATTGAGCGCAAGACCGTCGCTCATCGCCGGCACGATCCGTTCCATCGAGAAGGCGCCAACGGCTGCCATCAGCTCTCTACGAGGAGCCGGATACTGCGGGCTGAGCTGGGAAGCGTTGCAAAATTGGACCATGGTGGCGGAGGTGTAGTCAGGGCCAAAATCTAGTGACGTGCGGCCATTGCCTCATGAGCCGAAGCTTCGTACCCAAGGCTCGGGGGAAGCGGTAAAGCACAGGCCTGTCATGATGCGGTTTGGATCCCCTCTGCTTCGCCCGTATGGTGTCGGCTATGAGCGGCAGGACGACTTGCCGTGCGCAACGCCAGCATCGCTCGTGCGAGGAACTTCGTATCTGGCCATCCTTATCAGCACACCGCTCGCGTTGGCGACGCCTCTTCAGGCTCAAGCTTGTCAACAATGCGGTGCATCGGGCGGTGGGGTCACGAGCGACCGTGCTTCCCCCGGTGGCCAAGGCAATGGCCAAGGCGGATCTGCCGTTGACATCAGTGGCCCGTCCCACATCTACGTCGATGGTGCGGCATCTTCGGGCGGCAACGGTGGCAGCGGAGCCACTGGCATCGATGCAGGTGGCTCGGCTGGCCCAAATGGTGGCTCGGGCGGCGGTCTCGGGACCATTGTCAACGGGTCCATCGTCGGCGGCCGTGGCGGCGACGGCACGACGAGCTTGCGTGTCCCGAGCGGCGGCGGTGGCGGTGGCGCTGCGGTTTACAGCCCCACTACCGGCCTCGCCACAGGGACCGGAACCGTCTTCATCGGAGGGGCCGGAGGCAATGGCGGAACGCCCGATGCAGCCGCTGGCGGCGGCGGTGGCGGCGGTGGCGGCGCAGCCTTCGTGCTCAGTGCGGGTGGTAATGCGGAACTGACCGTCGGCACGTCCTCGAGCCTGACCGGCGGCCAAGGCGGACAGGGTGGACAATCGACGAGCGCCACGCCGACTTGGGGCGGCGGTGGCGGCGGCGGCGGTGATGGCGTGGTGATCCTCGGCTTCAATGGATCCGTGACGCTGAGCGATCCTACCAGCCTCGTGCGCGGTGGTGTCGGCGGAGCAGGAGGCCAGTCGCAAGGCGTCGCTGGCAATGGCTTGGACGGCGCTTCCGGCGCGGGCATTCGCGCTCTCGGTTCCGGTTTGACGGTCCTCAACGTCGGCACGATCCAGGGCGGCGACGCGACGGGCTCGGGCGCTGCGGGCGCCGGCATCGTCACGCAGTCGAACGCCAGCATCGCCAATCTCGGGATCATCTCGGGCGGCGGGATTGCCGGCGGCAAGGCCTCGTCGATCGTCTTCAATGGCACGGGCAGCACGCTGACACTCAGCAATGGTTCCGTGATCCAGGGCGCGCTGGAACTCGCGTCGGGCGCCGCCGCGACAGTCACATCGAGCGCAGCATCGGCGCTTGATGGCGCCAAGCTCGATGGCGGCAACGCGACGTTGACGCTCAATCGCCTGCGGGCTCTGGACATGGGTGGCGCTATCACCGGAACCGGCACCGTCAACAGCAGTGGCGCGGGCTCCCTGACACTGCGTGGCGTGAACCTGACGGGCCAGATCGACTTTTCAGGTCCGGGTCAGCTCAATGTCCTGAACGGCACCATGCAGACGACCGGCAGCCAGCATTACGGGGGCCCTACGCGCATCGAGCAAGATACAACCTTCGGCAGTTCGGGATCGTCGATCACTTTCGATTCGACGTTCGACAGCCAGGGCGGCGCGCATGCCCTCACGGTGAATGCCCCTGCTGGAGCCGTAACGTTTGGAGGGCCGATCGGGGCAAGCGGGGCACCATCCGCCGTGACGGTGAACGCAGGTACTCTTGCCATGGGCGCGGTCAACGCGGGCTCGCTCGCCCTCACCGTAACTGGCGATATCGTCCAGAGCGGTGCCTTCACCATTGCCGGCGGGAGCAATTTTACCGCTGGAGGAAGCCTCAGCCTCGTCAATCCGGGCAACATCTTCGGCGGCGCCCTGCAAATTCAGGCCAACAATGTCGCGATCTTCTCGCCGGCCAGCTTTACCGTCGGCTCGATCACCCTCGGTCAATCCGGAAACTTGACCCTCGCCAGTCAAGGCACGATCACCCTGCCATCCAGCATCGCTACTCAGGGAGATATTCAACTGACGGGGGGCATGGCGCCGGGCGCGTTGTCCGCTCGCAACATCACCCTGCAAGCAGCCGGTGCCCTGCCTCTCGCCGGCTCGCTCACCGCGACGGGTACGATCGCACTCACATCGAGCGCCGGGATTCAGCAGATCGGCGGAACCGTCACAGCACCGCGGCTGACCGCATCGGCCCAGGGCGGCGTGACGTTGACCAACGCCGGGAACGCGATCAGCAGCGTCGGCAATGTCACCGCAGCGACGTTCTCCCTCGTCAACACGGTCCCGGTGACGTTCAACGGTTCGGTGCAGGTGGGCACGTTCGACATCTTCGCCAATCAAGGCGCGACGATCACGGGCAGCGTCACGGCGAACACGGTTGCGAATATCGCATCTGGTACTGTGCTTAACGTCGGAGATGGCGGGACCGGCGGCTCACTCCTTGCGAATGTCGCCAACCAGGGCACCTTGACGTTCAATCACAGCGACGCCGTCAATTTTGTCGGTGCCGTGAGCGGATCCGGTGCACTCAGGCAGGGAGGCGCGGGCACGCTGACGTTGTCCGGATCGAACTCCTATACGGGTGGGACGACCGTCACGGGTGGGACGCTGGCTGCAGGGTCATCCTCAGCCTTTGGCACGGGGGTTGTTTCGCTCGGCAGCGGCACGGTGCTTCAGGCCGTCCTGGACAATCTTTCGCTGAGCAATGCGGTTTCGCTCGCTGGACCGGCAACGATCGACAGCCAGACGAACCGGCTGACGCTGAGCGGCATCGTCTCGGGCGCGGGTCTCCTGACCAAGACGGGTACCGGCACGCTGGCGCTAACCGGCACCAGCACGTACACCGGCGGCACAGCGATCACGGCCGGCACGCTCATCGTCAACGGCTCGATCGCAACGTCCTCGGGCGTGACGGTCGGCGTGGGAGCGATGCTGGGCGGGTCAGGCACTGTGTCGGGCACCACTGTCACGGGTGGCACGCTATCGCCTGGCAACTCGCCTGGCACGCTGACGATCAATGGCAACCTGACGATGGATGGTGCCTCGACCTATAAGGCCGAGGTCCAGGGCCCCATCGCCGACCAGATCAACGTCACCGGGACGGCCTCGCTTGCCGGCACGCTGCGGCTGGTCCCGCTGGGCGGTGCCTACAGCTTCAACAGCCCCTACACGCTGCTGTCGGCCGCGGGCGGGCGCAGCGGCACCTTCGGCACGGTCGATCAGACCGGCGCTTTCGGCGACGGCGTCACCACGGCGGTGAGCTATACCGGCCAGGACGTCCAGCTGACGCTGGCGCCCAAGCCGCTCACCCCGATCGTCACACCGCAGCAGCTGGGCGTGACCTCGCCGCAGAATGCCTTCGCGATCGCCTCGGCGATCGATGCGGCTGTCGCGGGTGGTGCGAATGCCTCGCCCCTGTTCAATCTCTACAATCTGCCGGCGGCTGCCATTCCCGCGGCGGTCAACCAGCTCTCGGGTGAGGCTCACACCAGCACGCCCGCCATCGCCAACAGCGCTGTGGGACAGTTCCTGGGGACGATGCTCGATCCCGGTCTCGCGGGCCGGTTGAGCATGGGCGCGCCCGGTCCCGGTGCTGCCGCCTTCTCCAGCCGGATCGGCAAGGGCTACGACCAGCCGGCGAAGCCCGCCTTCCTCGACCGGCCGCTCTATGCGGTCTGGGGGGCGAGCTTCGGCTCGGCCGGGCGCACGGACGGCTCGGCCCGGATCGGCTCGAGCGGCCGGGATGTCGATAACGCGCATCTGGCGGTCGGTGCCGATCTGCGCATCGGCTCCGACACCGTCGCCGGCATCGCCATCGCGGGCGGCAAAGCACGTGCTTCGCTCAGCGGCGGGCTCGGCAAGGTCGAAAGCGACGTCTTCCAAGCCGGCCTCTACGGCATGACGCGGCTCGGCCCGGTCAACCTCGCGGCAGCGGGCAGCTACAGCCGGCTCGACAACGATGTCAGCCGCGCCGTGCCGGTCCTCGGCAACAGCCTGATCTCGTCTTATGCCAGCACGGCCTGGAGCGGGCGCATCCAGGCCAGCACCGCGCTGGCGAGCTTCGGTGGCTTCACGTTCTCTCCGCTGGCGGCCTTGCAGGCGGTCAGCGTCCGCAATCCCGCCTTTAGCGAGCGCACCAGCTTCGGAGCCAATGCCGCCGCGCTCAATGTCGCCCGCGGCAGTGACACCACCAGCCGCTCGGAACTCGGTGCCCAGCTCGATGGGCCAATGACACTCGGTGGCGTGCCGCTGACCGCCTTCATGCGTGTCTCCTGGACACATTACTTCCAGCGGGATGCGCAAATCACGGCCGGGCTTGCCGCGCTGCCCGGCACCAGCTTCGTCATCCAGGGCGCCCGCCCCGACACCAATGCCGCGCTGATCGCCGCCGGCCTCGATGCCAAGCTCAACGAACGGGTCACGCTGGGCATCCGCCTCGACAGCGAACTCTCCGCCAACACCCGGCGCCTCGGCGGAACCGCGCAGATCAGGGTCAGCTTCTGATCCGCTCAGGTGAGGCAGCGCTGGACGCGCTGCTTCATCAGAGCGGGCGACCCGCTATCCGGAAGGATCGCGCCACGAGCAAAGCCGCCGGATATGATCCGGATTAAACCGGAAACGCTCTAGCTAAGCTTAGGTCTTATGCATAGTGAAGTGTTGACGCGTCGCCGCCGAACGTCTGCTTCAGGCGGGCGCCCTCGTTGCCAGCTCTTTCTGAAATCCAGCGGCAAGATGATCGATCAGCGCCCGGACAGCCGGAGGCAGGCCGCGTCGAGTCGTGAAGACCAGATGTACGATGCCCTTGAGCCCGTGCCAGGCGGGCAGGACGCGGACGAGACGCCCGTCGGACAGCGCGTCCCGGCAGACATGATCAGGCAGGATCGCGATACCCAGCCCGTCGATGGCGGCATGGCGAACGGCCATCATATCGGCACAGCCCATCCTGGGCACCACGCGCAAGGAACGGCTGCGGCCGTCTTCGTCCTCCAGCTGTCATTCGAGATCTTCGGCATCATCGCTGGTGGCAAGGATTGGCAGTCCGGTCAGCTGCTCCACATCCGCGACCTCGCTCGCAAGCGGCGGAGCGGTGACAAGTATGCGCGTCGGCCTTCCGAGCGTTCGCATGGTCAAAGCGGCATCGCTCGTCAGCGCCGCACGGACCCGTAGGTTGCACTCAGTGCCATGTGTGGACGGCTCCCCGTGGGCAAGGGTTTTATTGGACTGCGGCAGCGCTGGTCGGTACGGCCATGTGTTCGACCTGTTGACCATAATGCCTTCCGCGAGGATGGGTCTCGACCAATTCCGCGCGCTTGGGAGCGCAGTGGCGCAAGAGGGTTTTCCTGTCCTTCGGTATCGACCGGCTGAATGCGTTAGTCCGTCGGTGCCCTTCCCAAGTTTGTCGGCGCTCAGCGCCTGATCTATGCGACAGTTGGCTCCACCTCGACCATGATGCTCTCCGCCTGCTTTGCAGGAGCTTACGCTCCCGCAGGGGCGGAGAGCCGTCCACAGCATCAATTCCAGACATTGGGCTGCCGCCGGAAAACGGACGTTAGCGCACCGGTAGGCCGCGCGAGTTCAGTCTTAAAGTTTCGGGTCCAAAGCGTCCCGTAGTCCGTCGCCGATAAAATTGAAGGATGTGACCGCCAGCGTGATGGCGGCACCGGGGATGATCGCGAGCCAAGGTGCGCTGGTCAGATAGCTCTGTGCGCTTTCAAGCATGTTACCCCAGCTCGGGGTCGGCGGCTGGATGCCGAACCCCAGAAACGAGATATAGCTTTCGGCCAGGATCGCGTGTGCGACGTTAAGCGTGGCTGCGACGACGATGGGCGCCACGGCATTGGGCAACAACTCCCGCAGCATGATGCGTCGGCTGCTGGCGCCGAAGGAGACCGCAGCCTGGGCGAACTCGCGGGTCTTGAGGGATCGGATCTGAGCCTCGACGACGCGGGCGACCTCCATCCAGGATGTCATGGCAATCAGGAGCACGATCGACGGCACCGAAGGCGAGACCAGCGCCGAAATAGCCAGCAGGAGAAAGATCGATGGAAAGCACAGCATCGCGTCGACGAAGCGCATGAGGATGGCGCCGATCGCTCCCTCATAGAAGCCTGCGACCATTCCGACGACGATGCCGATGCACATTGCGATGAGCATCGCGGAGAAGCCGACAGCGAGCGAGATGCGGCCTGCCATCAGGAGACGCGCGAGAATGTCGCGGCCGAGCGGATCGGTTCCCAAAATATGGGGGCCTGAGAAGGGGACTGCGAAGCGGGCGCGAATGTCGATGAAGGTATCCGTGTAAGGCAGAAGCATAGGACCGAACACGCAGGCGAAGGTCAGCAAGACGATCGTGACGGTACCGAAGACGGCCAGCTTGTGACGACGGAAGCGCCGGAAACCAGGACTGGTCCAGAACCCTGGAGCCGGGCCGAGCGAAACTTCGCTCATGGATGGCGTGCCACTCATCAGCGGCTCCCGGAAATACGTGGATCGGCGACCCCGTAGAGCAGGTCGGCGATCAGAGAACCCAGTAGCACCAGTACCGCTGAGAACATCAGAATGCCCATCACGACGGGGTAGTCGCGATAGCTGATGGAATCGAGAAAAAGGCGCCCCATGCCGGGCCAGGCGAATACGGTTTCCGTTACCAGCGCGCCTGAGAGCAAGGTTGGAACGTGCAGGCCGGTGATGGTGATCATCGGGAGCAACGCGTTCCGGAGTGCGTGCCGCAGCAGGATCTGACGCTCTGGAACGCCTTTGGCACGAGCCGTACGGATGTAATCCTGATTGACGACATCCAGCATCGAAGAGCGCATATATCGGCTCCAGACCGCGGTCGAGACGAGGGCCAGCACGATGCAAGGCCCGATCAGGTGATGCAGCTGGTTGAGCAGAGAGCCGTCACCGACCGTGTAGCGGTTGCCGGCAGGCAGCCAGCCGAGACCGACAGAGAAGACATAGATCACGACGAGGCCGAACCAGAAGGTCGGGATCGAAAGAGCCACCATCGCGCCCACGGTCGCCAGCGCGTCGAACAACGAATACCGCTTGATCGCTCCGAGGATGCCGACCCAGGCCCCGATCACCATGGCGAGCAAGGTGGACGTCAGCATCAATTCCAGCGTCGCGCCCAGGTGGGAGGTGATCACATGGAGCACGGATTGCTGGTCGCGATAGGAGCGCCCCCAATCGCCACTCAGCATACGCCATAGCCACTCCGCATATTGAACCGGGAGAGGGCGGTTCAGGCCGAGCTGCTCCGCAATGCGGTCCAGGTCGGCCTGGGTCATCTCGCCGCCTGCGGCGAACTGGGACAGCGGGCCCCCTGGCGCCAGATGCAGGATTGCGAAGCCGATCATCGAGACGATGAGCAGCAGCAACAGCGATTGGCCCAGGCGGCGGATGAGAAATCCGATCAAGACACCGCTCTCCCAGCTTTGCTCATCAGGTCATTTCGCCCAGTACCAGCTGCCCATGTTCCAGGCGTTCTGGCGTTGGTTGATGTTGGGGCGATAGCCGACGAGGCCTTCCTTGACGCCCTCGATCGGCGCGTACTGGAAGATCGGCAGGATCGGTAGTTCCTCGCGCACGATCTCCTGAAGCTTCAGGTAGATTGCCTTGCGCTTCTCCTGGTCGAACGTTTCCTGGCCCTGCTTCATCAGAGCGTCGGCCTCGGCGTTCTCCCACTGCATGTAGTTGCCGCCGCTGCCGCCCTTGACCGGAATGGCGTCGGAAGCGAAACGCGAGGCCGGATCGGGATCGACGCCCGTCCGGAAGGTCGTCCCGACCAGCAAGGATTCGAACTTCGACCGAACGTAGAATTCCCCCCAGATGACGGCCGCGGGCATGTTGTTGATCGTCATCTTTGCGCCGATCTGCTGCCAATCCTGCTGCATGAGCTGCTGGCACTGTTCACGGAGCTGATTGCCCGTCGTCGTCGAAACAGCGAATTCGAGCGGCACCCCGTTCTTCATTCGCGTGCCCGAGCCGGAACGTTTCCAACCCGCGTCATCAAGAAGCTTGTTGGCCTTGTCGAGGTCACGCTTTTGAGCTGGCAGGTTCGGGTTGAAAGCCCAGGACTCTCGCGGTGCGAAGGACTCCGTCGGTTTCGGAACGCCGTAATAGATCGCGTCGATGATGGCTTGCTTGTCCATCGCCGCGTAGAGCGCCTGGCGCACTGCTTTCTCGGCAAAGGCTTTGTTGCCGAGGTTCGGCATGATGATTTCGAGATTGCCGCTGGGTGCGACCGCCACCTTCCTCCCTTGAAGCTTGACCGCTTCCTGATAGAAATTGGCAGGGATGCCCGAGATGATGACGAGGTCGACTTGCCCGGTGCGGAACTGGGCATAGAGGGCTGTCATGTCCGGCACGTATTTGAGAACGGCCTTTTCAAGGTATGGGCCGTCGCCGTGATAACTCTCGTTCGCGACGAGCGTGATGTTATCGCCCGGTTGGCGCGTACCCCAGCGGAAGGGGCCAGTTCCTACCGGCGCGTTGTTGAATGGCGCCGTGTTCGGGTCGCCTGCCTTCCCGAGAATGTGCTTGGGAACGATGTGGGTGTTGGCGAGCATCGCCAGGTAGGGCGCGTAGGCCTTCTCCATGCGCCAGGAGATTTCGTGCGTTCCCTTGACCACGATGTCCTTGACGAAGGCATGGCCGACACGCGTACGAGCCTTGAAGCCGGGCGTGTTGATCAGCTCCAGCGAGTATTTGACATCTTCGGCCGTAAACGGCGTGCCATCGTGCCACTTAACGTCGTTGCGCAGCTTCACCGTCCAGGCGAGACCGCCCTCGGCAATACCGCCATTGGCCTCGCTGGGGACCTCCACCGCGAGATCAGGCTTCAAGCTGCCATCCGGCTCGGCAACCCAGAGCGAGTTGAACACGCTCGTCCAGACAACCTCATCAACTTCAACGCCTGGCATCAGGGGGTTGAATGCGACCGGCTCCTGCGAAAGGCCGACGACGACCACGCCTTTCGGCTTCGCGGGGGGCGGGGGGGTGGGCTTGCCCGCAGTCTGAGCTTGCGCGCCGAAGCTGGTTGCAGCAGCCAGCGCTCCGGCTCCGAGCCCGAATAGATCACGGCGATTGAGTTCAAACAGCGAGCCAGCACGAGTGATCGTCATCTTCGTATCTCCCCTTCCAAAGCGCTCCGCGGTCGCTTTCGGCTGATGAAAAACATCAGAATACTGAACATGACGGCTGCATTTATGCTGGCGTCGGTTCACTTTGGGTAAAAATTTTCACCATATCGGGCTCCCGTCAAGCCCCGCCTTAGGCCAATGGACAGTGTTTGAGTGGAAAAATTTATCGTAAGTAGCTGATTCATAATGGATTATGATGCAGAGATGGATGTTTTCATTATAATGGTTGCCTCCATTCACTCCTCATCATATCGTCTCCCAACCACTCACAGCCGCGAGCTCCCATGTCGGACGCCACTCAGACTGCAGAAAGCCTTGAGTCCGAGACTGAAGAGCAGTTGGAAAATCAAAGGATCGGCCGCCGCCTTCGGGCTCTGCGCACGGAGCGCGGCATGACCATTCTTGAAATGGCGGCAAGGGCCGGGGTGTCGGCGGGCAGTATCAGCCAGATCGAGCGCGGGGCGACCAACCCCTCGATCAGCACACTTCAGAAGCTTCGTGCCGCGCTCGGTGTGACGCTGTGGTCCTTCCTTGAGGACGAGGCAGAAGCTCCGCGCGAGAACCCATACGTTCGACGTCCCGGCGAGCGACCGAAGATCGTCGTTGGCGGCAGCCATTTCACCAAGGAACTGCTCTCGCCCCGCGACAACAATCAGCTTCGCTTCATGATCCTCACTGTGCCGCCGGGTGCCCAGAGCGTAGATGTGCTTACCGGTCCCGGCGACAAGGCCGGTTACGTGACGTCGGGCAACGTCGATCTGACGGTCGGAGAAGAGGTCTTCCAACTCGCGGAGGGCGACAGCTTCCAGTTTCCCAGCACGATCCCGCACTACCTCACCAATCGCTCCGACCGTGAGGCCAAGCTGATCTGGATCATCAACATCCGAGAATCGCACCTCTAGGGCGATAGCGTCGGGCCGCGTGAGGCTGCCCGTTCTTCCAAACTGTCACGAGGAATCATGATTACGCGTCACGAAGTCACCGGCCGCCTCAGCAAGGTGCTGGTTGCGAACGGGTTCGCTTTCCTGTCCGGCCTGACCGCAAAGGACCGCAGCGGAGGCGTCAAGGAGCAGACCGCAGACATCCTCGCCCAGATCGATAACTACCTCGCGATGGCCGGCACCGACAAAACCCGCATCGTTGTCGGTAACATCTGGCTCAAGGACGTCAGCACCTTCAACGAAATGAACGCAGCCTGGGAAGCCTGGGTCGACCCCAAACAGCCCCCGGCTCGCGCCACGGTCGAGTCGAAGCTGGCTGCCGACGACATCCTCGTCGAGATACAGGTTCAGGCGCTGGTCTGAGACCGCAAGCCCTCCGCCGTGCTGCACGGCGGAGGCACCGAGCTTTCCCTTCAATTCGCCTCACTATTCGGTGCACAGTCATGTCGCAGCCATCCGTCTATCCATCGGTTGCTCCCGGGGATCCTTCCTGGTGGTTCAGCGACGCGCTTCGGGCCGAAGGCGGCGAGAAACCTTCGCCCTCGCTCTCCGGTCAGATCACTGTCGACGTTGCGATTGTCGGCGGAGGGTTTACCGGGCTTTGGACGGCTCTGGCCTTGCGCGATCGAGCGCCAAAGCTCTCGATCGCGCTGATCGAGGCCTCTCTCTGCGGCTCCGGGGCCAGCGGCAAGAATGGCGGCAAGGTCCACGGATACTGGGCCTCGCTTGCCGGAATGGCCGCCAATATCGGCGCCGACGGCGCACTCGCAGTGGCTCGAGCCGGCACACGCGCTCAGGACGCCATACGGGCCTTCGCCACGGCTCCAGGCCGCGATGTGTGGTGGCGGGAGTCCGGAAACGTCCGCGTTTCGGCTGCTCCAGCGCAGGATGCGAAGATCCGGCTCTATGTCGAAACGGCGAAGCGGCTCGGCGTGCCCGACAGTGCGCAAGCGCTGACACCGGAGCAGGTCGCGGACTATTGCCGCTCGCCGGTATTTCGCGGTGGCCTTTACCTGCCGGAAGGCGCGAATGTTCATCCAGCTCGACTTGCGCGGGCGCTACGAAAAGCCGCCATAGAGGCTGGTGTCGCAATCTATGAAAACACGCCGATGACCGGGCTCAGTCCCGGCTCGCCAAATCGGATCTCAACGGGCGCCGGCGAGATCATCGCTCGCGAAGTTGTCTTGGCGACAAACATCGAATTGGCGAAGCGCCCAGAGGTCAGCCCGCATGTCAGCGTGTTTTCCTCCTACGCGCTTATGACCGCGCCGGCGCCCGAGAAGCTGGCTGCGATGGGCTGGAACCGCGACCAGGGGCTCGCCGACTTGCGCATGTTTGTCCACTACTTCCGAAAGACCGTGGATGGCCGCATCCTCATGGGATCCGGGTCCGGGCCGATCAGCTTCGCTGGAAACACAAAGAACCCCGCATTGACCGCCGACCGCGCATCTGCGGCGCGAGCCGAGAAAGGGCTGCGCAGGCTTCTGCCTGGTTTTGCCGATGTGCCCGTCGAGAAGGTATGGGGCGGCGGCATCGACGTTTCGTCCGACCGCTTGCCTTTCTTCCGCACTGTAGCAGGTACCCGCATCCACTATGGAGCCGGCTACTCCGGCCATGGCGTCAACCCGACCTATATGGGCGGCCAATGCCTGGCCTCGCTTGTGCTGGGCGTAAAGGATGAATGGTCGACGCTGCCCCTATGCACGCGCGACGTCCCGAAATTGCCGCCCGAACCTTTCCGCGCCGTTGGGGGCCGGTTCGTGCGATGGGGTATCATCGGGTGCGAGGAAGCAGAGGAGCGGAACGAACGGGCCGACCTCTTCATGCGCGCGGCAGCAGCGATCCCCAAGGTATTCGGACTGAAAATCGGAACGCGATAAACGACCTAGCGAATCGTCGTAACGCCATCGCGAAACAAGATACAGAGCTGGCGGGTCGCTTTCTCCAGTAGATAAAAGCAAGCCAGCATCCTCCGCGTCTCGCCAGCCGACGACACGGCGGGGGGAGCGATGACCTGGGACGATTTTCGGCTGGTGCGAGGATAACGGTGCGCCGGACCGGGTGAAGATGACAGCTACATCTACGCTATAGCCCTCTAAATTCCAGTAGTCCGATTCAACCATCGACGGCTGCTGGAGCCTATCGGCAACATCCCGCCGGCCGAGGCCGAGGAACGCTACTACGCGATGCTGGACGAACCAGCCATGGCAGCGTGACTCAAACCAAACGGCCTCCGGCGAAGCCGGGGCGGTTCAAACCGACAAGCATGCGACTGTCTTCAATCCCGCGCTCGACCTCGAACTGAGGCGCGAGGTCGATGTGCCGCCCCGCCTGATCTGGCGTGCCTGGACCGAACCGAAGCTGCTGATGCAGTGGTTCACCCCCGCCCCCTGGAAGACGACCGCCTGCGAACTCGATTTGCGCCCCGGCGGCAAATTCCACACCGTGATGGAAGGACCGAACGGCGAGAAGCATGACAACAACGGTTGCGTGCTGGCCGTGGTGCCGGAAAGCTACCTGCTGTTCACCGATGCGCTCGGCGCCGGCTACCGGCCGGTGGAAGGCGGCTTCATGACCGCCTCTGTCTCGATCGAGCCGACGGCGACCGGCACGCTCTACATCGCCCGCGCGTTCCATAAGGACGCCGCCGGCAAGAAGCAGCACGAGGACATGGGTTTCCACGACGGTTGGGGCAAGGCGTGGGAGCAATTGGTGGCGCTGGCACGGACGCTGTGAGACCGCGTCTTAGCTGAGGCAGGCACCGCTACCGCGCCTGCCAGAAATAGAGCTGGCCGGAATGGCGGTTGCCGGCCAGTCGCTGCTCCTGCGCGACGATATTGGTGCCGTCGAACAGGTCCCAGTGGTCGCCACCGGTCCATTGGAAGAACAGGAAGGAGCACTTCTTGTCACCCGTCGTCTGGTAGCAATTCTCCAGATAGAGCACGCCCTTGCGGCCGAGCACCTCGGAGCTGACGTCCTTGCAGACGCCCTCGATATCGGGCTTGCCAAAGACGTGCCGGACGCGCGGCAGCAGTTCCGAAGCACGGATGAAGAGCAGCTGGCTCGTCGCCCGCATCGACTGCCCGGAGCCGGGCAGCACGCCGGGCTGCGGTCCGCCCGCCAGCGGCGGCGCCCCCCGGAAGGACGTCCCAAGCTCCTTGGTCATGATGGTCTGGATCGTCGCGGCATCCTGCGACGGGGTTATCCGCAGCGTGTACCCCATGCAGATGGCGCAGCGATTGGTAGCGTCGCCGATCGCGTTCTTCGCCCAGGGGCGGACCGTGGCGAAGCGTTCCTGCAGCGTGTCGTAGGTGAATGGCAGCATCGTGCGGCTCCCGCATAATCCACGACATGCAGACCGCCAGCGGGACGACCGAGCGCGGCAACATTTACAGTCAAGCAATGTGTGGAAGCGGACGCTAGCTGCGTCCTTCGTTCACAGGACGATCGTCGCGCCGCAGGCCGGGATAAGTCACTTATCGTTCGGCAACCAAGCCACTAGAGAGCCCCTCGGGACGCCGATCCTGCCATTGATGGTAGGTCCAGTTTCCGTTCACCGTTTTCCACTCAATCCGGCCATTCGCATTGCGATCCAGAACCACCGCCGCTGCGGCAGATGGGCTGGAGAAGCCGTAATCCCGAGTGAACACAAAGTTGGTACTGTCCGGAGTGGCGGCAAGAACACCTTGCGCTATGAGCTCTTGTTTGAGCCCCTGATAGCCGCGGCCAGAATTCTGTGTATCTTTGCGAGCCTCTGATCCCTTCAGAACGACGAACTCATCGTCAACTTCTACCGCAGATGCCTTCACACCAGTCTTGTGGCGGATCTCGAAAACGATGCTTTGCGGTGCGGTTTCTTCTGCGGGCTGAACGGAAAAGCTATTGTCCACTTGAGGGCGTGGCTTCAGCAAATCGAGCCCGATAATCGGCAAAACGATCTTCAGATTGGCAAGGAACGCTTCCATGTTGGCGCGATCCGCCTCAGGAAGACGTCGCCGATCCGCATCGGGGGCTTGGCTGTTGTCTAGAACGACGCGGCCCGCTGACTTT
>JARYGW010000199.1:0-10941 GCA_033792295.1 Allobosea sp. | reverse complement strand
AGACCCTGATCGACGATCGCCAGTTCGTCGACTCGATGATCCCGCATCACTCCGGCGCGATCCTCATGTGTCGTGAGGCGAAGCTCGCCAATCCGGATCTGAGGAGGTTGTGCGAGGCGATCACGAAGGCACAACGCGAGGAGATCCAGCAGATGGAGGCGATAAGAGGTCGGCTGTAGGACGCCCCGTGATGATGAAGCCGTCTTGATGTAAACCAGGCTCCGGCGGTGCTCCTTCGACTTCCTGGCGCTCGCGGTCACGCATGAGGCAGGGAATCGCGCGCGGAATCTCGTTCATCCAGGCCGCCAAGCGCCCCCATGTCATCGGCTTCGATCTCGAAATCGATCATCGCGAACCTCTCTCCCCCAAGCCCTCCCGGGTCAACCTTCGGCAAGGGACCGACGCCGTTCCGGACATTCCACCGCAAGAGGATTACGGCGGCATCGATCCCTGCGTGGGAGGATGCCGGATGGATCAACGGTGCCGTCCGTTCGATCGTGACGATGACCGTCCCCTGAACGCCTCGGGTGCCGAAGCCAGGACCTCCAGAGCCTGCAAGAACAACTCTGCGACATCTGGCCTGTTTTCCGCGATGGCCTGCTTCAGGGCGGCAAGGGCGACTGTTTCGAGCTTCCGCTTCTTGATGGTCATGGCGACCTCTTTCGCTGAAGATCCGGAACCGTGCGCCCTCCCACGACGGCAAGGTCAAGACCCGCCGCGATATCGCGGCAGCGGGGCCTTCCCGATCAGGCTGCCTAGTTCTTGGCCGCCAGCGATCGCTCTGCTCGATCCGAGACCCCGAGCTTCGCAAGCTCGACGGAGTTCGGCGATCTCGCCGTGATCGCCCCGTGGGGCTTGGCCTTCGGCAAGGTGATCATGACGCGCAAGCCGCCGGAGGCTCGATTGGCCAGATCGATCTTCCCGTCGTGAGTGCGGATCACGGATGCCGCGATGGTGAGCCCCAAGCCGGTCCCGCCGGTCTCGCGCCCCCGGGATTCCTCAAGCCTGACGAAAGGATGGAACACCCGCTCCATATCGGTCTCCGGGATTCCGGGGCCCTCATCCTCCACGGTGATGACGAGGCTATCGCCGATGTCCGCGATCATGACCTGGGCTTTCGCGCCGTATTTGATCGCGTTGCCGATGATGTTCGAGAATGCCCGTTTCAGGGACAGAAAGCGCCCCGAGACGGGGGCGGATGTGATGCCCGCCAGTGAGACGTCGTGCCCCAGGTCGACATGCTCGTCGACGATCGTCTCGATGACCGACGCGAGGTCGATCAACCGGATGGCTTCGCTGGAAACGCCACCGCGAAGGTATTCCAGCGTCGAGTCGATCATCGCTTCCATCTCGCCGAGATCCGCGTCGATGAGGCCTCGCGTGGCTTCATCGTCAAGCAGTTCCGAACGAAGCCGAAGCCTGGTGATCGGGGTGCGCAGGTCGTGCGACACCGCGGCCATGGCTTGCATGCGCTCGGCTACGAGGCGCTGGATCCGCTCCCGCATGGTGTTGAAGGCGCGGGCGGCACGGCGCACTTCGGCCGGGCCACCCTCGGAGAGGGGTTGCGGCGCCTGATCCAGGCTGAAGCGCTCGGCCGCGAGGGCGAGATCCTTCAGAGGACGCGTCGCCCAGCGCAACAGAAGCAGCGCGACGACGACGATGCCGACCCCGAAGCAGATCGTCGCCGCGATGACGCTCCAGTCGGCATGTTGGTTCACTCCGAGGGCGGAAGAGGAGAAATTCACCCAGGAACCGTCATCGAGCCGCACCGAAACCAGCATCATGTGCCGATAGGCGTCCGCCTCGCCTGCTGCCAGCGCTCCGTCGTCGGCGAAACCCACCCTAAAGGATTCCGCGGCGAGTTCGGGCGCGAGCGTCTCGAGCCGCGCCTCCATCGTTCGCGTCCTCTCCGTTCCCGGAGCGCTGCCGAGGACCAGGCTGACCTTGCTCCAATGCACTTCCAGGCTTGCGCTCGACAGATCGTGGGCGACGCGGTCGCGGTCCGGCGCCTCCGGAAGGCCTGCGATCACCCGTTTGATCGAGACGATGCGCTCGGCCAGGCCGCGATCCTGCCCGAGGGTCGCGAGATTCTCCACGCTGACGCGATAGGCCCAATAGCCCAGCAGATGAAAGGCGAGCAGCGCCGCCACCAGGATCAGGATGGCGCGGCTGGCGACCGTATCCGGCCAAAGCAATTTCGCCGGGCGTCTCAAGAGGATCGTCCTTCCCGATGATCGACCTGGGACGTGAAGATGTAGCCGGCGCCGCGCACCGTCTTGATCAACTGCCCCCCGCGGGCATCGGCCTCGAGCTTGCGGCGCAGGCGGCTGATCTGCACGTCGATCGTGCGATCGAACGGATCGCCGCTCGTCCGCGCCTTGGCGAATTGCATCAACGCCTCCCGCGACAGGACGCGATTGGCGTGCTCGACGAAGGCAACGAGCAGGTCGAACTCGCCCGTAGAGAGATCGATCAGCGTGCCGCTCGGCGAAACCAGTTCACGCCGACGCAGATCCACGCGCCAACCGTCGAAGCTGACCGCCTCGCTCGGACTCGCTTCGGCCGGACCGCGCGCGGCGCGTGACCGACGCAGCACGGCGCGTATCCGGGCGAGCAGCTCGCCCGGACTGAAGGGCTTGGTGACGTAGTCGTCCGCCCCGCCTTCGAATCCCATGATCCGGTCGCTCTCTTCGCTGCGAGCCGTCAGCATTACGATCGGAAGCTGCGAGGTCGCCCGGATGTCCCGGCAAAGCTCGATGCCGGAGCGACCGGGCAGCATCAGGTCGAGCACGATCAGGTCGATGGCGGAGTGGGCCATGACATCCATCATGACGCGCCCGTCCGGAGCCCCGGTGACCTGGTAGCCGTAGCGCTGGAGAAAACGGGCGACCAGCAGCCTGATCTGCGGATCGTCATCCACAACCAGGATATGCCCGTGGTCTTCGGAAGCCGTGTTCGTCACGCGCGTCGATTCCAGTCCGCAATGCGCCTCGGCTTCTGCCGAGCCGGACTTGTATAGCGCGCCCGGAAGGGAGTGCCGCCTGCCGGATTGAAACAATTTGTAACGGACACCGACGGACGGCCGCTGTTACCCCTGTTGCATCATGACAGGGAGCCGAATCGTGAGCTTGATGAAGGTGCCGTTGCTGATGGCGGTAGGTCTGGCACTCGGTGCCTGCTCCGCCACGGTTCCAGACCATCTGGCGCGACCTGCCGATCCGAACGTCCGCGTTCCCGCCGTCGCCTATCGCAGCGTGACGGCCGGTGCTTCCACCTTCCGCCCGGCCGAGCCCAAGGATTGGCAGGAACTCAACCGCCAGGTCGGACCGAAGTCATGACCTTGCCTGACCAGCCGACCGCTTCGTTCATTCCACGATTTCCAGCCGACCCCGAAAGGCCGACCTTGCTTCCTTCGACCTTACCGATCGGCCGCCGCTCGTTGCGCTGGACCCTGCTCATCGGGGCGGCCGCGCTTCTCGGAGGCTGCGCCAGCTTCTCGGCCGACGGCGGCATGGGGGCAATCCAGTCCGCAACCTATGCCGATATCGGCAAGCAGGTGGTCAAGATCGGCGACGATCAAGCGGAGCTCACGACGAAGGCCCGGGTCGATCAACTCCTGCGCAAGCCGCTGACGGCGGATGCAGCCGTGCAGATAGCCTTGCTCAACAACCGGGGCCTTCAGGCCGCCTTCAATGAGCTCGGCATGGCCGAGGCCCAGATGGTTGCGGCCAGCCTGCCCCCCAATCCGAGCTTCGGCATCTCCAAGCTCTCCGGCCGCTTCGAGATCGAGATCGAACGACAGATCGCGGGGAGTTTGTTGGCGCTTGCGACACTGCCTGCCCGAGCGGAGATCGCTCAGGATCGCTTCCAGGCGGCACAACTGCGTGCCGCCGAAGCGGTGCTCAGGTTGGCGGCGGATACCCGCCGCCAATATTATCGGGCGGTCGCCGCCAACGCCCAGGTCACGTTCTATCAGGAGGCCAAGGCTTCCGCCGACGCTGCCTCCGAGCTTTTCAAGCGGCTCGGCGAAACCGGCGGCGTCAACAAGCTCGACCAGGCGCGGGAATACGCCTTCGAAGCCGAGTTGACGGTGCAGCTCGCACAGGCGCGCCAGCAGCAGCGACAGGAACGCGAGCGCCTCGTCCGCCAGCTTGGGCTCTGGGGCGACGATCTCAAATTCCAGCTTGGCAGCCTGCCTCCCCTTCCGAAGCTGCAATCGGTGAAGGCGGTCGAAGCGGAAGCTCTGCGCAAGCGGATCGATCTGCGCGTCGCGCGCGCCGAACTCGACGTTCTGGCGAAGTCCTTGGGGCTCACCCAGGCGACGCGCTTCGTCAACGATGTCGACCTGCTCGGCCGCCGCACCTATGATCGTGGACGCGTCATCAACGACCATGGCCATGTCGAGCGCGAGTCGAGCCGCAGCAAGACGCTGGAACTCGAGATCGAGATTCCGATCTATGATTTCGGCCAGTCGAAGGTCGCCCTCGCCGAACAGACCTACATGCAGGCTGCCAACAAGTTGGCGGAAAAGGCGGTCAATATCCGCTCCGAGGCGCGCGAGGCTTATACCGCCTATCGCGCCAATTACGACATCACCCGCCAGTACCAGAACAACGTGCTGCCGCTTCGGAAGATCATCCAGGACGAGTCGTTGCTGCAATACAGCGGCATGCTGAACGACGTGACCGATCTGATTACCGACGCTCGGAACCGCATCCTGTCGAACATCGCGGCGATCAACGCCCGGCGTGACTTCTGGATCGCCCATACCGATTTCAAGCACGCGCTGATCGGCGGCGGCAGCGGCGGTGGCGGCGCCACGGTCACCGCGGCGGCTGCCGGCGGTGACGCCGCTGGTGGGCACTGAAGGAGCTTTCCGAGATGACATCCCTATCCCGCAGAGGCTTCATCGGTTCTTCCGGGCTCGTATTGGCCGGTGCGACCGCCGTTTCGGGGCGCACCGCCTTCGCGGCGGTGCCCGAGGCCCCGACCATGAAGGACGCGACGACGCAGTCGCCGCTCGTGCCGACCACGGGGCCGGACTACCAGCCGGTCGTGACCCTGAACGGCTGGTCTCTGCCCTGGCGGATGAACGGCGACTGGAAGGAGTTTCATCTCGTCGCCGAGCCGGTGGTGCGCGAGCTCGCCCCGGGCATGAAGGCCCATCTCTGGGGCTACAACGGCCAGTCCCCGGGGCCGACCATCGAGGCGGTCGAGGGCGACAAGGTCCGGATCTACGTCACCAACAAGCTGCCGGAGAACACCGCGGTGCACTGGCATGGCCAGCGCCTGCCCAACGGCATGGACGGCGTCGGCGGGCTGACGCAGCCGCATATCCCGCCCGGCAAGACCTTCGTCTACGAGTTCCAGCTCCGGCGCTCGGGCACATTCATGTACCACCCGCATTCGGACGAGATGGTCCAGATGGCGATGGGCATGATGGGCTTCTTCGTGGTCCACCCGAAGGACCCGGCGTTCCGCCGCGTCGATCGCGACTTCGTCTTCCTGCTCAACGCCTTCGACATCGAGGCCGGGTCCTACGTGCCGAAGGTCAACACCATGACCGACTTCAACATGTGGTGCTGGAACAGCCGGGTCTTCCCCGGCATCGATCCCTTCGTCGTCGGCAAGGACGACAAGGTCCGCATCCGTTTCGGTAACCTGACCATGACCAATCACCCGATCCACATGCATGGCTACGAGTTCAAGGTCTCGGGCACGGACGGCGGCTGGGTCGATCCGGCTGCCGCCTGGCCGGAGGTCTCGATCGATTGCGCCGTCGGTCAGATGCGCGCCTTCGACTTCGTCGCCGACGAGCCGGGCGACTGGGCGATCCATTGCCACAAGTCGCACCACACGATGAACGCCATGGGCCACTCGGTGAAGACCTATATCGGCGTGAACAAGAAGGACCTGGCGAAGCGCATCGCGAAGATCGCGCCGGGCTACATGCCGATGGGGTCGAACGGCATGGGCGAGATGGGTTCGATGGAGATGCCGCTGCCGGACAATACCCTGCCGATGATGACCGGCTTCGCCCAGTTCGGCGCCGTCGAGATGGGCGGCATGTTCTCGGTCGTGAAGGTCCGCGAGGGGCTGGCGAAGAACGACTACAAGGACCCCGGCTGGTTCAAGCACCCCGAAGGAACCGTCGCCTACGAACTCAAGGGCGAGAAGCTGAGCGAGGCGCCGCGCGCAAAATCGCCCGATAGCGGCCTCGATGCGACCGAATGGCGCGTGAAGGATCCGCGTAAGCCGAGCCTCGGACCCGACGGCAAGCCGCGCCCCGCCGCCAAGAGCCCGCATTCCAACCACTGACGCAGAACATTCACTTCCGGAGATAGAGATGAAGACAGCACCGTTCAAATTTGCCGCGATCGGACTTTTGATGTCGGCTGGCGCCGCGTTTGCCGGGCCCGGCGCGGCCGGCCACAGCCATGGCGACGAGGCGGCTTACGGCAAGGCGGGCGATCCCAAGAAACCGGCCCGGATCGTCCAGGTCGTGATGAGCGAGAAGGACGGCAAGATGGCCTTCATCCCCGACCGGATCGAGGTGCGTCGCGGCGAGCAGATTCGCTTCCAGCTTCGCAACAACGGCGAACTCGACCATGAACTCGTGCTGGCCACGCTGGAGGAGAACCTCAAGCATGCCATCGAGATGCAGAAGAACCCCGACATGGAACATGACGATCCGAACGCCAAGCGGCTCGCGCCGAAGAAGACCGGCGAGATCGTCTGGGCCTTCACCAAGGCGGGCGAGTTCGACTTCTCCTGCCTGATCCCCGGCCATCGGGAAGCCGGCATGACCGGCAAGATCATCGTCAAGTAAGCGTCAGAGGAAAGGATCATCCCATGCTGAAGACCACCGCCACCCTCGCATTCCTGATGGTCGCGCTACCGGCTGCCGCCCAGTCGGTCAGCGGCACCGTCACCAAGGTCGACGAGGCTCAGGGCAAGCTCACCATCAACCACGGCGCCATCAAGAACCTCGACATGGACGCCATGACCATGGTGTTCCGGGCTGGCGATCCCGCCATGCTCAAAGGGCTGAAGGCCGGGGACAAGATCAAGTTCGACGCCGACCGCGTCAACGGCCAGATCACGGTCACCAAGCTTCAAAAGGCGAAGTAACCTAAACGGCCGATCCGGGGCGCAGGCATTTCCCGGTTTGCTTGCGCCGGATCGGCCATTCGGGACACCTGGGTGGAGCAAGCCTTGGGGTGGTTCACCGAGGTCGAGATCCGCCTCGATCGCGTCGATGTAGAGGCCCCGGAGGCAAGTACTTGACCTTCCCATCATGGGAATCCTCAACCTTGCGTCAGCTCATCGATGCATATGCGGAGAACCGTCATGACCGACACCCCAACCAGCAAGGGCCATGGCCATCATCATGACCATGGCGCCCATGGGGGACATCATCATGAGCACGAGGGAGAAGCCGGGAAGGTAAAGGACCCGGTCTGCGGGATGACGGTCGACCCGCACGCGACGACGCACCGGGCGCAGTACGGGGGCAAGCCCTATTACTTCTGCTCCTCCGGCTGCCAGTCGAAATTCATGGCGGAGCCCGCCAAATACGTCGAGCCAGCGGCGGCCCGGAAGGCGGAACCCGTGCCGGAAGGCACGATCTACACCTGCCCGATGCATCCCCAGATCAGACAGGTGGGACCAGGCTCTTGTCCGATCTGCGGAATGGCGCTCGAACCGGTGCTCGCGACGGCGGAGACCGGCCCCAGCCACGAACTGATCGACATGACGCGCCGGTTCTCGATCGGACTCGCGCTCTCCCTGCCCGTGGTCGTGTTGGAAATGGGCGGTCACCTGACAGGTCTGGGCCACTATGTCGGCCAGCAGACCTCGAACTGGATCCAGATGCTGCTCGCGACACCGGTCGTGCTGTGGGCCGGCTGGCCGTTCTTCGAGCGCGGCTGGCAGTCCCTGGTCTCGCGCAACCTCAACATGTTCACCCTCATCGCCATGGGCACGGGCGTGGCCTGGGTCTACAGCATGGTGGCGACGCTGGCGCCCGGGATCTTCCCGGCTGCGTTCCGAGGTCATGACGGCTCGGTGGCCGTGTACTTCGAAGCGGCCTCCGTCATCACGGTTCTCGTCTTGCTCGGGCAGGTCCTCGAGTTGCGGGCACGGGAGAGCACCAGCGGGGCCATTCGCGCCCTGCTCGACCTCGCGCCCAAGACGGCCCGCAGGATCATGCCCGACGGCACCGAGCAGGAGGTCCAGCTCGACACCGTGCAGGTCGGCGACCGTCTGCGGGTGCGGCCGGGCGAGAAGGTCCCGGTCGACGGCGTCGTCGTCGAGGGACGCAGCGCGGTCGACGAGTCGATGGTCACGGGCGAGTCGATGCCGGTCACCAAGGAAGCGGGGGCCGCGGCCATCGGGGGCACGATGAACCAGTCCGGCGGACTCGTGATCGAGGCGCAGAAGGTTGGGCACGACACGATGTTGTCGCGGATCGTCCAACTGGTGGCGGAGGCCCAGCGCAGCCGCGCCCCGATCCAGCGATTGGCCGATCACGTCTCGGGCTACTTCGTGCCCGCGGTCATCGGCATTGCGGCACTCGCCTTCATCGCGTGGGCGTTCTGGGGTCCGGAGCCGCGGTTCTCCTACGGCCTCGTTGCGGCCGTCGCGGTCCTCATCATCGCCTGTCCGTGCGCGCTTGGTCTCGCCACGCCAATGTCGATCATGGTCGGGGTCGGCCGCGGCGCCCAGGCGGGCGTTCTGATCAAGAATGCCGAGGCCTTGGAACACATGGAGAAGGTCGACACCCTCGTGGTCGACAAGACCGGAACCCTCACGGAGGGCAAGCCATCCGTGACTGCCGTGGTTCCGGCTCCGGGTTTTGACGAAGCCGAAATCCTGCGCCTGTCAGCCAGCGTGGAACGGGCAAGCGAGCATCCGTTGGCGCTGGCCATCGTCGCGGCCGCCGACAAGCAGGGTATCGCCACCGCGCCGGTCGCCGATTTCGACTCGCCCACCGGCAAGGGAGCGCTGGGTACCGTCGAGGGACGGCGCGTCGTGCTCGGCAACGCGGCCTTCCTGACCGAGCATGGCATCGATCCAGCTCGCCTGGCGGAGCAGGCGGACAAGTTGCGCGAGGACGGCGCCACGGTGATCTTCGCCGGAATCGGCGGGAAGGTGGCGGGTGCCATCGCAATTGCGGATCCGGTCAAGAGTTCGACGCCGGAGGCGCTCGCCGGGCTCAGGGCGGAAGGCATCCGGGTCGTGATGCTCACCGGCGACAACTGGACCACCGCGAAGGCGGTCGCCAGGCGGCTCGGAATCGACGAGGTCGAGGCCGAGGTCCTGCCCGACCAGAAGAGTGCCGTGGTCCAGCGTTACAAGGCAGACGGCAGGGTGGTCGCCATGGCGGGCGACGGCGTCAACGACGCGCCGGCGCTGGCGGCGGCGGATGTCGGCATCGCCATGGGCACGGGCACCGACGTGGCGATGGAAAGTGCGGGCGTGACCCTGCTGAAAGGCGACCTCACCGGAATCGTGCGGGCGCGACGGCTGTCGCAGGCCGTGATGCGAAACATCCGCCAGAACCTGTTCTTCGCCTTCATCTACAATGCGCTCGGCGTGCCCGTGGCGGCGGGAGTGCTGTTTCCGTTCTTCGGCATCCTGCTGTCGCCGATCATCGCGGCGGCCGCGATGGCACTGTCGTCGGTCAGCGTGATCGGCAACGCGATCCGCCTGCGCGCGGTACGACTGTAGTTGCCGGGCCGGGCAGTTCCATTGGGAGCCGCCCGGTCCGTCCGACTGTTTGATGCAGCGCAAGGTTTCGGTCCGCCAACCGGGTAGACTTCCTGCAATGAAGAGGCGTCGCAAAAAAGCTCTGTCTCCGCTGATGGCCATGCTCCTCGCGGTCGCCGCGATGGTTCTCGTGGTCGGTCGCATGGCGACGCCTGCCTTTTCGGCGCCCGGTCCTGCCACGCACCTGTCGTTGGTCATGGAGCATGGGCACGTCGACCCGGCGGCGGCCTCCATCCATCACGGCCGTAACGCGGATCAAGACAGCGCCGAGGGAACGGCGGGCGGCCCTTCCTGTGACCAGGATTGTCTCGGCGCTTCCTCGAGCTGCCTCGTCGTTCCCCCGGCGATGATCCGTGCCGGTGCCCCTTTCCCGGGATGGCCCGAAGCCATCTGCCTCCAGCCCGGGAATGACCTGATGCTGGCCGGGGCAATCCCGGAGGTGCGATTCAAACCGCCAAAATCCATCGCGTAACCCAACCGAATCCCGACCCCGCCGCTTCCGTGATGTCGCGGCCTGCGTGGGCACCGGGACCCTGTTCAATTCGAATTCGGAAGGACAATGCGATGTTCGCACGCGGAACCCAGATTGCACTCGCCCTCGTCACATCCCTTGGTGCCGCCAGCGCCCGGGCCGACACGATCGTCGTTGCCAATGAGAACGGGCAGAGCCTCTCAATCATCGACTCGCAGACCTCGAAAACCACCACCGCGGCGATTCCGATCTCGCCGCACAACGTCGACGTCACCGCCGATGGCCGCCTCATCCTGGCGACCGGCATGCCTGCGGCACAGTCCGGCAGCCACGCGGCTCACGGCTCCGCAGGCGGGCAACTCGTTCTCATGGACGTCGCTGGCGACGCGCCCGGCGCGCCGCAGGTCGTGACCGTGGGAGGGCATCCGGCGCATGTCGTTCCCGACGCACAGGGGCATTTCGCCTATCTGACCGACGCCGAAACCAACTCGGTGGTGGTGGTCGACATCCCGGGGCGTAGGGTAACCGGTCGCATCCCCGTGCAGAACTACCCGCATGGACTGCGCCTATCGCCGGACGGAAACCTGCTCGCGGTCGCCAACATGAAGAGCGACACGGTCTCGTTGGTGGATACGCGCAATCCGGAGAAGGCCATGCATATCTCCGTCGGAAAGCGGCCGGTCCAGGTCGCGTTCGAC
>JARYGW010000198.1:0-10965 GCA_033792295.1 Allobosea sp. | reverse complement strand
GACGGCGTCGCCATCAACCTGCTCAACCCGAAGCTCTCGATCTTCTTCGTCGCCTTCCTGCCGCAGTTCATTGCGGCCGACGAGGCGAACCCGCTGGCGCGGATGCTGGAGCTCTCGGGCGTGTTCATGGCGATGACCTTCATCGTCTTCGCGCTCTACGGGCTTTTCGCCGGGGCGATGCGCGACAAGGTCGTCAGCCGCCCGGTGGTTATGGCCTGGCTCAGGCGCAGTTTCGCGGCGGCCTTCGTGGCGCTCGGCACGAAGCTCGCGCTGACCGAGCGTTGAGCACGATGGCCCGACAGCAGCTCCTCACCATCGCGACGCAGGGGCCCGGACTCTACGAGTTCACCCGGCTCGCCGCCGATTTCGTTCGCGCCGGCAGCGAGCCCGATGGGCTTCTGACGCTGTTCGTCCGGCACACCTCCTGTTCGCTGCTGATCCAGGAAAATGCCGACCCCGATGTGAAGCGCGACCTCGACGCATTTTTTCGCCGGCTGGTGCCGTCCGCGGATGATCCGGCGATGAACTATCTCGTTCATCGCGCCGAGGGGCCGGACGACATGCCGGCCCATATCAAGGCGGCGCTGACTCCGGTCTCGCTGTCCATTCCGGTCATGGGCGGGCACCTGATGCTCGGCACCTGGCAGGGCATTTATCTGTTCGAGCACCGCCAGGCACCGCACCGACGCGAGGTCGTGGCCTATCTTTCCGCTTGAGCCTCAGACGGGCGGAGCGACCACGAGCGCGACCAGTCGCCGGACGAGCGGCAGAATGAGCAGCAGCGTCGGAAAGGCGACGAGCCAGGACAGCGCCCAGGAGGCAGGCCAGATGCTCAGTAGCTCGCCGGTGAAGCCGAGCGCCTTCACGGTCGAGATGCCCGAAACGACGAAGGTCATCATCACGGACAGGATGAACGGCATCACGACCGCGCCATAGCGGGCGGGGAGACGGCGGAAGACCGAATTTGACATGAGGGTACTTTCGTAAGCGGCAGGCCATCCGATCTGCATCCTGACGGCCGGGCCGGGGAGGATGCGTTGCCTGACGTGAGACGCTTACGAACGGGCGCGACGCCCGATGGCGGGTTGATAGTCGGTCGTGGCTTTGCCGCCAAGCCGGTTTATCGGCCTGCGAAGGCGTCCGGTGTCGGCAGCGGTTCCCAGGCCTCGCCGGCGCCGAGGAGGCAGCTTACCCCGCCGGGCGTCGTGGCAAACAGCGTCCAGCTTCCGGATGGACCGACATAGAGCTCGAACAGCAGGCCGCTCTCGGCCAGCCCACTGCCGGCCGCTTGCTCGCTGAAGGTTTCGCGAAGCTGCTGGGCGATGTGGGTGCGCTCGGCACAGGGAGGGCCGCGCGGTGCAGGCTGCTGGGCGAAACTCGGCGTGACCGGAATCAGGCCGGCCAATTCACCGATCACCAGCAATCTGGCGAAACCGAACTTGATGAACATCATGGCTGCCTCCCTGCCTGGGCGGCCGCTCAGCGGAAAATTCGAGGGTGAGCCTTGTGGCCGCCCCGGACATATTCGATGTGGGAAGCTGCGGGGCGTGGTTCAAGCGGCTGGGCGAGGGCAGGTTCGCGACCGCTGAAACAAAGCTCCCCTTGGGCCGCCACCTGGCCTATATCAGGCGCGGAAAAGCGCGGAGGTTCCATGTCATTCTTCAAATCGCTGTTCGGCGGCGGCAAGCAGGCCGAGGAGAAGCCGGCCGGGCCGATCAAGAGCATCGAGCACAACGGTTTCACCATCCATGCCACGCCCTATCAGGAAGGCGGGCAGTATCAGCTCTGCGGCATCATCGAGAAGGTGATCGACGGCGAGACGAAGAGCCATCGCTTCATCCGCGCCGACCGCTTTCCGGGGCAGGCGGAAGCCGCCGATTTCACCCTGACCAAGGGCCAGCAGATCGTCGACATGGAAGGCGAGCGCATCTTCCGCTGAACCCCGCGTCCCTGCGGCTGCGGATCAGAAGGCCGCGGTGCCTGCGGCTGCGCGGAGCTCCGCAAGCAGCCTATCCGCGGGCCATCGCGGCCGGGGCGCGGCTTTCTCCGCCATGTGGACGAGGGTGCAGAGCTTTGTGTTGACGGGGGCCGCGCCGCCGAGCCGTTTCGCCAGCCTGACGATCTCGCCGTTGATCCAATCGCTCTCGGTCGCGCGACCGGCCGCGAGATCGTCCGACATCGAGGAGCGGGCGGCAGGATCGATCGCGAGCATCCGCTTCGCCAGCAGCGAGAAGGCGGCATCAGGCAAGCCGAGCAGCATCGGAATCCAGCGCGCCGGCATGGGCGTCAACCTGGCTGGCTCGATGCCGGCGCGCCGGAGCATGTCGAGGGCCTCGCGTTGCGCCAGGGCGAGGCAGCGGCGATAGTCACGTTGCGACAGTTCTTCCTTCAGCGGCATGTCGGCGAGAGCATTGACGGCGTTGTTGAGGTTGAGGAGCAGCTTCGCCCATTGAACCGGAGCCATGTCGGCATGGCGCTCGAGCGGCAGGCCCGCCTGCTGGAATGCCGACAGATCGGGCCGGCCGGCAGGACTGGCCTGCAAGGCGAGGTCGCCTTCGGAGGCCTGGTGGAAATGGCCGGGTGCGGGGCTGACGATGTTGAACGGCACCATGCCGTCCAGCACCGTCCGCGCAAGATCCGCGCGCAGGGCATTGCCGTTGCCGACGCCGTTCTGGAAGCTGATGACGATCGCGGAGGGGGCCAGCACAGGCGCAAGCTCGGCGGCTGCGGCGATCGTGCCGCCTGATTTCACAGTGACGAGGACCAGGTCGGCATCGGCCGCGCCGGCCGGCTCGGTCGAGAAAGCGATCGCCCCCGGCGAAACGGCCCAGCGGCGGCCATCGTAGCGCGAGAGAGAAAGACCGTGCTCGTGCAGAGCCGCGCCGATGGCGGGCCTGCCGACGAAGCGGATATCGGCGCCGGCGGCGAGAAGGCGCCCGCCGATATAGCAGCCGACGGAGCCGGCACCGTAGATGCAGATTCTCGTCATTACCGAGCGCTCCAGAGTTCGCGCATTGTCCGTCGCCGTCCGTGATGGTCAAGGAGCTGTGCATCGCCGCCGCCTGCACCTCTCTGTCTGGCGCGCGTCGGGGCTGTGTGGCCTGCGCTTGTGCGCGGGCTGGTTGCTGCTAATCCTGCCACAAGGCCGCACCAGAACCGGCTATCGAGGACGCATGACCCAAGGTTCCCTTCGAGACGCCGGCCGATACGAGCCGGATTCCCCCTATGCTTGGCTGCGGCTGGCGGTTGCGCTGGTGATCGGCACCGTCGCCTGCGTCGGTTCCTGGTCGGTCGTCGTGGTGCTGCCGGCGATGCAGGGCGAATTCGACACGCTGCGCTCGGGCGCCTCGCTGCCCTATACCTGCGCCATGCTCGGCTTCGGCGCCGGCAACATCGTGATGGGACGCATCGCCGATCGCTACGGCATCATGGTGCCGATCGTGATGGGGGCGCTATTGCTCGCCGCGGGCTATGCCGCCGCCGGCCTTTCCCAGTCGCTCTGGCAATTCGCGCTGGCGCATGGGCTGCTGATCGGGTTCGGCACGGGCGCCGGTTTCTCGCCGCTGATCTCCGATCTCTCGCACTGGTTCCGCAAGCATCGTGGGCTCGCCGTCGTTTGCGGCGCATCCGGCAGCTATCTCGCTGGCGTCGTCTGGCCGCAGGTCATCACCTGGGGGCTCGCCCATCATGGCTGGCGCGCCACTCATTTCGGCATCGCCATCGTCGCGCTCGTGGTGATGCTGCCGTTGGCGCCGTTCTTCCGTCGCCAGCCGGCGGCGGCGACCTTGGCCCATGCCGACAGCCACAGCGCCGGGGCACGCAGCGATCTCGGCCTCAGCGCCAATCAGCTGCAGGGGCTGCTCTGCGTCGCCGGCTTCGCCTGCTGCGTGGCGATGGCGATGCCGCAGGTTCATATCGTCGCCTATTGCGGCGATCTCGGCTATGGCGTGGCGCGCGGTGCCGAGATGCTCTCGCTCATGATGCTGCTCGGCATCGTCAGCCGCATCGGCTCCGGCTTCGTCGCCGACCGCATCGGCGGCACGGCGACGTTGCTGCTCGGTTCGCTGATGCAGGGCGTGGCGCTGTTCCTCTATCTCTGGTTCGACGGGCTCTCGTCGCTCTATATCGTCAGCGGTCTGTTCGGCCTGTTCCAGGGCGGCATCGTGCCGATGTATGCGGTCGTCATCCGCGAGTATCTGCCGGCGCGGCAGGCCGGCGTCCGCATCGGGCTCGTGATGTCGGTCACCGTGCTCGGCATGGCGGCCGGCGGCTATCTCTCCGGCGTGATCTACGACTATTTCAGTTCCTATCGGATGGCCTTCCTCAACGGGCTCGCCTGGAACCTGATCAACATCAGCATCGTCTCCTGGCTGATGCTGCGGACGCGGACGAAACCCGAGCAGGCCGTTCAGGTCGCGGCCCGATAGGTGCCGAAGCACCAGAGATGCCCTTCCGGGTCACGACAGATGAAGTCGCGGCTGCCATAGGGCTGGTCGGTCGGTTCCATGCAGATTTCGGCGCCGGCCTGGCGGGCGCGCTCGCAGCGTGCGTCGATATCGTCGGTGGCGATATAGGGCGAGGCGGTCGTGCCGTGCTCCGTCCGAGAGGGACGGGCATGTTCGCTCGACACGGGCCGCCCCGCAAAGGTCCGCGCCCTTGCCGGGCGCGACGACGCCCGCCATCATCGCTCCCGGATTCTCGCTCCGGAGGCGATGACGCGACCATGACCCAAGCGGCCGATGCCCCGAACGAGGAACCACGCGGCGAATTGACCGTGCGGACCATCGCCATGCCGGGTGACACGAATGCCAATGGCGATATCTTCGGCGGCTGGGTGATGTCGCGCATGGACCAGGCGGGCGGCATCGCCGGGGTCGACCGGGCGCAAGGGCGCGTCGTCACGGTCGCGGTGGAGGCCATGACCTTCATCCGCCCGGTCAAGGTCGGCGACGTGCTCAGCGTCTATACCGAGATCGAGACGATCGGCCGGACTTCGATGCGCATCCATGTCGAGGCCTGGGCCAGGCGCTTCCGCACGACGCTGCACGAGAAGGTGACGGAAGCGACCTTTGCCTTCGTCGCGATCGACGAGGAAGGCCGGCCCCGGCCGGTGCCGCGGCCGGCGGAAAATCCTAACGGCTGATGAACCCCGTCGCCGATGCAGTGATTCAAAAGAATCCACTTTAAGCGTTCTTTAAAAGCACGCGGCGATAGTGCGGCCCGACAAGACCGGAAAACCGGTCCGAGGTGAACGCATGTCCGTCCGATTTCGCCAGGCCTACCCGCCAACCGGCTCTTCCGGCCGGGTGGGCGGACGATTCTGTGCCGAATCTGCAGTGACACCTGCCGGATCAGGCTTCCGTTTCTGAAATCTTCTCCTGTGTTGCGTGTTTCCCGGAGTACGACTTCATGACGAAAGCCAGACCCGTGCGTGAGCGCAAGACGAGGCGGATCGGCATCGCTGCCCGGATCTACGCGGCACTGGGCACGCTGACGGCGCTAACCCTAGTTTCGTCCTCGGTCGCGTGGCTCTCCTATAACCGTGTTGATGCGACGGTCGACGATCTCGTCACCCAGAAGATGCCGGTCGTGGAGCTGGCGCTCGAGCTGTCGCAAGCCGCCACGCAATCAACGGCGCTGGCCGCCCGCTTCAGCGAGGTCGAGACTGTCCAGGATCGTTCGGCGCTGACGGCCGATCTCGACAAGGTCGAGGGCCGCCAGATGGATCTGCTGCGCCGCATCAGCCAGCAGGGCAAGGTCGATCAGGCGAAGGCACAGCAGGCGATCGACGGGCTCTCCCGCCAGATCAACGACATCAACGACCTCACAGGCGACAGGCTGCGCAACGCGGCCGAACAGAGCAAGGCGCTGGAGAGGTTGTCGAAGGCGCGCGAAGGCTTCACCGCGCTCGCCGATTTCGAGACGGGCGACGCCCAGTTCAACGTCAAGATGAACATCGCCAGCGCGACCCAGCTCACCGGCAAAGAGGTCGAGGAGGCGCTGGCCAATATCATCGACAAGGACCTGGCGGCCCTGCAGACGGCCCAGGCGCTACAACTCCAGATCAGCGAGATGGTCGGGCTGCTGCGCGAGATCTCGCAGATCGAGAACCGCGCCGCCCTCGATACGGGCAAGGCTCGCTTCGCCGCCACCCTGAACCAGGTGCGCGGCTTCCTGGCACAGGGGGAGAAGCTTCAGGCCAATCCGGCGCGTGTCGATGCGGTGAACGCCGTGATCGCGCTTGGCGAGGGTAGCGACAGCCTGATCGCGATCCGCGAACGCGATCTCGCAACGCGGACAGCGATCCAGGCCGGGCTCAAGGAGACGCAGCAGGCGGCCGACGCGGTGCGGCGCGAGGTCGGCGAACTCGTGACCACGGCCCGCACCGGGGCGGAAGCCGCGGGCACCTCGACCGGCGCGCTCATCGATCAGAGCCGGCTCTGGCTCGGCGGTATCGGTGCCGGTTCGCTGCTGATCGCGCTCACCCTCGGCTTCTTCTATGTCCGGCCGATGATCGTCGGGCGTCTCAACCGGCTGTGGGCCGCGACGAAGGCGATCGCCGACGGCGCGCTCGAAACCACCGTCGACACCAAGGGCAATGACGAGATCTCGGACATCTCGAAGAGCGTGCTGCTGTTCCGCGACAATGCGGTCGCGCTGCGCGCCGCCGAGGAGGCCAAGGTCGAGGATCAGAAGCGGGCGCAGGAACAGCGTCGCCAGATGATGCAGGAGCTGGGAGAGGCCTTCGGCGTGGTCGTCGCCGCCGCTGCCGCCGGCGACTTCACGCAGCGCGTCGCGGCGCAGTTCGCCGATGCCGAGCTCAACGCGCTGGCGGAATCGGTCAACACCCTGCTCGAGACCGTGCAGACCGGCCTGCTGGAGACCTGCGATGTCCTTGCGGAACTCTCCGCCGGCCATCTCTCGGCCCGTATCGAGGGCCTCTATCAGGGCGCTTTCGCCGAGCTGAAGGACGGGACCAACGCGCTCGCCGACGAGTTCGAGGGCACGCTGGCGCGCCTGTCCGAGACGGTCTCGGCCGTGCGCAGTGCCACCAGCGAGATCCTCGACGGCGTCACCGACCTCGCGGAGCGCACCAGCGAGGAAAGCAACGCCGTCTCGATGGCGACCAACCAGCTCGGCGCCTTCGCCGGTACGGTGAAGAAGACCGCGAGCGAGGCGGCGCAGGCGACCGGCATGGCACAGGGCGCCGAGGAGCGTGCGCAGCAGGGCGAGAAGGTCGTGGCCTCGGCATTGGAAGCGATGCAGCGCATCCGCCAGTCCTCGAGTAAGATCTCCGAGGTCATCGCGATGATCGACGAGATCGCCTTCCAGACCAATCTTCTGGCGTTGAACGCGGCGGTCGAGGCGGCGCGCGCTGGCGACGCCGGCAAGGGCTTCGCCGTGGTCGCGACCGAGGTGCGCAGCCTGGCCAAGCGCTCGGCCGATGCCTCCAACGACGTCAAGAAGCTGGTCGAGGCGGCGCATGGCGACGTCCGGGTCGGCGTCGGGCTGGTCGAGGAGACCTCGGCGATGTTCGGCGCGATCATGGGTTCGGTCAACGAACTGACCAAGCTGATGAACGGCATCGCCCAGACAGCGAAGAGCCAGGCCAGCGACGTCTCGACGATCAACACCGAGATCGACGGCATCGGCACCATGGCGCATCAGAACGCGGCGCTGGTGGAGGAGACGAACGCCGCGCTGGCGCTCACCGACGAGCAGACCCGCGCCTTGACCGAGCACATCGCCCGCTTCCAGTTCCGGGAAGGGCATGGCGGAACCCAGGCCTTCTCGGAAGCGGCCTGAGACGGCCGGACCAAGTCGACGAGGAGGAGGCCCTGTGGTTTTGCCGTGGGGTCTCTTTTCATTTCAGCTTGAGCGGCTGTGCGGCTTGCCTGCCGGGGGACGGCGATGCTAGGCGAAAGATGGGCCGGTAGCTCAATGGTTAGAGCTCGCTGCTCATAACAGCGCCGGTGCCGGTTCGAGTCCGGCCCGGCCCACCAATCTTTTATACGGTCATTGAAGACATTGCGCTTTTCGGTCTGATTTTTCCCACCGCCACCAACTCGGCTCAAAGGCGGGAAAGATTTGTTCAGGCTTCGTCCTCTAAGTTCGGGTCGTCGATCTCTTCGATTCCGTCGAGATCGCCCAGACCGATGAACTGCATGCCGGCGCCGGCGAGCTTTCGCAAACTCGCTGGCGCAGTCGATATGAGCCACACCCGCGGTGATCAATAATATTGGCTTGATCACAATTGCATAAAATTCCGTTCCACCATTCTGTACTGTCGATCATTTTCGGCTGCGGCTATTCTTCTTCCTCCTTCATGGTCCGGCAGAGATCCGCGACCTGATTGCTGTTACGAAGCTCATCGGACAGAGTTGCCGCACGTTGTTCGGCAAGTGCGATTGCCGCCGGTACACGCACTTTCAATTCAAGGGCGGCCATGCCGCAGATCGCCGTGGCTCTCGCTGCGATCTGGCGCAGGGTTTCAGCCGTGGAATCCGGAGCGCGGCGGCGTTTGGGGCCAGGCAGATGCGATTGGCTTCTTCGTGTAGAGAGCGGCCGTCCCGTCGCGAACGCTCAAGCCGAAGATCGCTTCGCCGGCGGCTACTGCAAGAGAAGGGCAGGCGCTGCCGCTGGTGGGACAGCCATCGTGCGCCGAGCAGCAGGACCACTGTCAGGCAGCTTTGGCGGGTTTTCTGCAAAATGGCCTCGGAAGGTCAGTTTCAGCGTCTGGACATCCTCCTGTGAGGCTGTTGCACCGCCTGACACCGTCACCGGAATAAAACTGAGTTTTACGCCTCCCTGGACGTCCTCACGTATCCCGAAATCCGTGGCCAGAACGATTTGGCGCAGGCCGACCTTCGGGTTTCCCGCAAGGATGAAGCGCTCGGAATCGAATTTCTTTTCGAGCCAGCCTGAGAACGTGGTCATCCGCTCGGCTTCGGGCAGCCGCGTGCAGTCCGCCAATCCGCCGTCCTGCTTCTGCTGGAATAGGAAGACAGTCGTGCTGGATATGGTCTTCGCCTCCGAGACAGAGACGCCGAAGCTCGGCGCGATCGTACCGGATCCCAGCGGAAGAATGGTCCCGACAGCAGCCGATGCACTCTTGCCGGTTGAGGTCTTGAGCGTGAGTTCCGCTTGTCCGGCATATACAGGGCTGAGCGTGTAGAAGCGCCCATCGGGGCGCCCCTTGCGGCTGTTCAAAAAGTCCTGAACCTCGCATTTGACCGCGTTGACGACCTTCCACTCCTCGATGCCGGGGCCGCCGTTCTGAAGCGGTAAGGTTGAACAGCCCGCAAGAGCGACCCCGGCCGCCGCGACCAACGTATATCGCATCGCATCCCCCAGCGCTTACATTCCCCAAGGTTATTTAAACCTGTGGTTGTGATCAGGGCAACCGGAATCCCTTACTGCGGCGGTGCAGCCGGTGGCGTTCTTTTATCGGGAGCATTTCATGGATGTCCTTTGGGGGCCGGCAGCGCAGGCACGGGCAACCATGGTCGTTGCACTTGATCGACGGTTATCGCCTCGCATTCGTCGAGCGGTAGGGTCGCCGAAGACGTAGGTGCGGGTGATGTCCGAGCGGTAGCCGCCGACCTTCGTGCCCATGTCGATGAGCACCATGTAGCCCTCGGCCAGCGTCTGCGGATAGGGGACGCCGTGCGGATAGGCAGTAATTCGCTGACAGTGATCGGCTCGATGCCGTCGGTCGTCGGTTTCAGCTTGGCGAGCTCCGCCTCGAAGCTCGAGCCTCCCCCCGATCGTCATCGCTCGTCGTCCTTGTTCGTTCGGTTTCGGGAATGCTGTCCGACTCCGGCCGCAACGAGGACCTGCCGCCTTGGCCAGGCGGCAGGTCCTCGTTGCGGCCGCTCGCGGCCGGCGGAGGTGTTCAGGTCACGACGAAACCGTGGGCGAAGGGGTCGCGGTCGTCGATGAAGATGGTGTTGTAGCCGGTCATCCGGGCCCAGCCGGCGATGGAGGGGATGATCGCATCCCGGTTGGCCACGGTGGTTGCCGCTTCGACACGGCCCTTGAACAGCGAGCCGATGATCGATTCATGCACGAATTCGTCGCCGACCTCGAGCTTTCCCTTGGCCGCGAGCTGCGCCATGCGGGCCGAGGTGCCCGTGCCGCAGGGTGAACGGTCGATCGCCTTGTCGCCGTAGAACACCGCGTTGCGAGCATGGGCCTCGGACTTGGTCGGCTTGCCGGTCCACTGGATATGGCTCAGCCCTTGAATCTCGGGGTGCTCGGGATGGACGAATTCGTATTTCTTGTTGAGCGCGGCGCGTAATTTCGGGGACCAGCCGACAAGCTCGCCGGCGGTGTGGTCGGCCATGTCGCGGAAGTTCTTCTGTGGCTCTACGATTGCGTAGAAGTTGCCACCATAGGCGACGTCGGCCACGATTTCGCCGAGCCCCTCGACCTCGGCGGTCAGGCCCTCGGCATAGAGGAAGCCGGGGACATTGGTCAGGCGCACTTCCTCGACGAAGCGGCCCTCCTGGCGGTAGCTGATATCGACCTTGCCGGCCGGCGCGTCGATCGAGAGCTTGCCCGGCTCGCGCGGGGTGATCAGCCCGTTCTCGATGCCCATGGTGATGGTGCCGATGGTGCCGTGGCCACACATCGGCAGGCAGCCCGAAGTCTCGATGAAGAGCACGGCGACGTCGCAGTCGGGCCGGGTCGGCGGGTAGAGGATCGAGCCCGACATCATGTCATGGCCGCGCGGCTCGAACATCAGCCCGGTACGGATCCAGTCGAACTCGCGCAGGAAATGCGCGCGCTTTTCCAGCATGTTGGCGCCTTCGAGGCGCGGGCCGCCACCGGAGACGAGGCGCACCGGATTGCCGCAGGTGTGGCCGTCGATGCAGGAAAAGGTGTGGCTGGCCATGGTCGGTGTCCCTCAGAAGCGCTGCGGGGAAAAGGAAGCGATGTCGATGGCGGGCGATCGCTCGGTCA
>JARYGW010000197.1:0-11034 GCA_033792295.1 Allobosea sp. | reverse complement strand
AATCGCCGACAAGGCTCCCGCAAACTCCGTCGTCGCCGAATCAACAACCGCGTTGATCTCGTTAAGGCCCTCGACGAGCTCCTTCAGCGGGCCTTCCATGCCACCGACCTTGGCCTGGCCGGAGAAATCGCCGTCGCGAGCGGCGGCGACGATGCCGGCGACCTCGCCCAGCAGCTTCTGGACATGGGCCGCCTGCTCGGCATCGGCCAGCATAACAAGCTCGCGGTCGCGGCGGTTGTTCTCCAGCGCGAGAGCGTTCTCGCGATAGGTTTCGAGCGCGCCGCTCAGCGCACCGATCTCGTCAGGCGAGGGCGGGGCGGGGATCGCCTGGGAGAAATCGCCCTGCTGCATGCCGTCGAGCGCGGATTTCAGCGAGATGAGTGGCCGCGCGACGCGCCGCTGCACGCCGCGCCAGCTCAGGACGCAGATGACGAGCAGGGCCGCGAGCAGCGCGCTCACGACGCCAAGCTTCACCCAGGCATCATTGAGCTTTTCGCCTGTCCGCGCAGTCATGTCGTCGAGCGATTGGGTCACGGCCGAGACGATCGCCTCGAAGGGGGCGTTGCACTGGTTCGTCCACTCCTCGGCTGCGATGACCGGGCCGGAATCCTTGCCGAGCTTGCCGATCAACTCGTCCATCTTGCGGTTCGAGGCATCCACCTCCGCGTTCATGACGCCGACCTTGCGGACGAGCTCGCTGCCGACGCCGGGCCGGGAAGCGAGCTGGTTGAGAGTGTCCTTCGCCGCATTCGAGACACCGCGCAGCTCGCCGATCCGACGTTGCTGCGTCGGATCCAGCGCCTTACCCGAGCCGAAGACCGGGCGCAGCACCGAGCATTGCGTGCCGTAGTTCGAACGCACATCCCAGCCTGCGGATTTGAAGCCCTGCAGGTCGGCGAGGATCGGATCGGCCAAGCGGGCGGCATCGGAGGTCTGGTCCGATGCCTTGACGAGAGCGGCCTCGATGGAGCCGACGCCGTTGTACCAGGGCATGGTCGCGGCCAGGCTGCGCTGCGCCTTCGGCTTGCCGGCCTCGGCGTAGAGATCGGCCATCTTGGCGTCGGTGAGCTTCTGCTGCTGCTGGATGGCCGCGACCAATTCTCCGCTATTCGCCAAGCCGGTCGCCTGAAGCTGCGCGACCGCTTCGCCGATCCGGGTGCGATTGACCTGCTCGATCTGCTTCAGCGTCGGGGCCGGGTCGTCTGCAACCTGAATGGTGGTCTGGGCTTGGCCGCGAGCGGTGCGGATCATATTGCCGGTCAGGAGCAGCGCCTTGTCGGCTTTGACCAGCTCGGTCAGCCGCAGATTGGTGCGCACCTCCGCAATCGACTGCTCGGCCATATAGGTCAGTGCTCCGATGCCTGGCAGGCAGAGACAGGCCATCGTGGCCACGAGGTAGTTCTGGATCGAGGACGGGAAGAATTTCACGGCGGGTCTCGGGAACTGAGGCGCGGCTGGATAAGGCGGTGGCGGGAGAGGATCGGCCGTGAAGGTCGGTGCCTCCTTGTGCCCAGCTATCGCCAATTTGATTAAGATTGCGCTTAGCCGCGGTGGTTACTTGCCTTCATTCATCATTCGACGGCACGCTAGGCAGCGATGCATCGTCGTCTTGTCTTCGAGGAACCGGTTTCGCGCGCCGCCGTCTGGAGCCGTCGGCTGGCGTGGTTTTCGCTCGTGGTGCTGGTGCTGTCGCTCCTGCTGGTGCGGGTGCGGGAGCCCAGCATCGAGGGACTCGCGCCTGTCGCCGGCGCCTATGTCCTCGTCCTGCTGGCTCTCGGTCTGGCGTTCGTCGCCTTCGTCCGCATCTGGCAGAAGGGCCATCGCGGCGTCGGCATGGCGGTTGGAGCGCTGGTGCTGTGCCTGCTCCTGCTCGCGCCGGTCGGATATCTCGGCTTCATGCTGGCGACGCGGCCGGCGCTTGCCGACATCTCGACCGATATCGACGACCCTCCGGCCTTCAGCCGGTCGATGGCGGCCTTGACGGCACGGGGGGGCCGTGTCCCGCCCGATGTCGCGCCCGAACGCCGCCGCCTGCAGAGGCAGGCCTATCCCAAGATCGCGCCGATCGTCCTCGAGCAGCCGGCGGATGCGGCCTTCGAGCTGGCTCGCAAGGCCGCGGTGGCGTTGGGCTGGCAGGTCCTGGAAACTTCGCGTCCCGGCGGCCGCAGCGGAGTGGGGCGCATCGAAGCCGTGGCGCAAGGGCGCTTCCTGCGCTTCTCGGAAGACGTCACCATCAGGGTGAAGCCGCGTGTCGACGGCAGCCGCATCGATATCCGTTCCGCTTCGCGGATCGGCAGCCACGATCTTGGCGCCAACGCGAAGCGGGTCATCGCTTTCGCCGACGAGATCGATCTGCTTCTGGAGCGGTAGCCGTGCCTCCTGGAGCATTTCGGCGTTTCACCGAATCGCGAAAATGCTCCAAGTTTTTATTTCATCGCATTTTCGTCACGCGAACCGGTGTCCACTGCGCCTGAAAATGCTCTAGGTAAGCCGATAGCGGCTGGACAGGGCCGGGATTGCGTCGCTGGCGGCGACGAGCCCGCGCGCCACGAGGTCCTCGAGCTGGGCGAGGACGGAGAGTGCCGCAGCGCCATGCAGCGCGGGCGCGAGGCCCTGATAGATCACCGGCACCATGGCGGCGATCGTCTCGTCGCCGGCACCGATGCGATTGAGGACAGCCGCCTCGCGCTGGCGGCGATGCTGGACGAGTCCGCGCAGGAAGCGCTGCGGCTCCGTGACCGGGCCGCCATGACCGGGGCGGTAGAGCCTGTGCTCCAGACCACGCAGTTTTTCGATCGAGGCCATATAGGCGGCCATCGAGCCGTCCGGCGGCGCGACGATCGACGTCGACCACGCCATGACATGATCGCCGGAAAACAAAGTTTCCTCTTCGGCCAGCGTGAAGGCGATGTGATTGGCGGTGTGCCCGGCCGTCTCGACGGCCATCAGGCTCCAGCCCGGTCCGGAAACCGCGTCGCCGTCGCGCATCTGCCATTCGGGAGCGAAATCGCTGTCGGCCGCGGCATCGAGCACCCGGCCTTCGCCCGGGCCGAGCGCGCGCGACGGGCGGTGCGGTCCGCAGCCAACCACGCGCGCGCCGGTCGCCGCCTGCAGCGCCGGCACGGCCGGCGAATGGTCGCGATGGGTGTGGGTCACGACGATGTGGCTCACCGTCTCGCCCGCCACCGCCGCGAGCAGGCGCGCGACATGGGCTGGATCGTCCGGCCCCGGGTCGATGATCGCGACCGTGCCGCGACCGACAATATAGCTGCAGGTGCCGGTGAAGGTCATCGGCCCGCCATTGCCGGCGATGACGCGGCGCACGAGCGGGGAAAGCTCCGCGATCTCTCCGGCGGGTGTCGTCTGGCTTCTGTCGAATTCGATGTCGTCGCTCATGGTCCGATCCTGCACCGGCAAGGCGCGCCCGTCAGCTCCGGCTTGTGCCAAGCCGGCCTGCCCATTCGCGCAAGGCCCGGCCCGCTTGTGGCGCTTTGCCGCATTTTCTATAGACGGGGAAGCGGCCGCAGGACGCGGCCTCTCGCAAACAGGACAAGACGCCCATGGCCGACATGCTTCCCCTACAGGCTTCGACGCTGGCCGGCGAGATCTTTCCGGCCGCCAGGCCTCGCTCCGCGGCGCTGCGCAACTTCGCCCTGGCCATCGCCGGCAGCCTGCTCATGGTTGCCGCCGCGAAGATCAAGGTGCCGTTCTGGCCAGTGCCGATGACCCTGCAGACGCTGGCGGTGCTCGCCCTCGGCGCGGCTTATGGCGCGCGGCTCGGGGCGGCGACGATGGCGCTCTACATCGCCTATGGGCTCGCCGGCCTGCCCGTCTTCACCAATACGCCTCCGGTTGCGGCCGGGCCGCTCTATCTTGCGGGCCCCACCGGTGGCTTCCTGCTCGGCTTCGTCGCGGCGGCTGTCATTGCCGGTTGGGCCGCCGCGCGCGGCGCCTCGCTCCTCCGGCTCGCCGGCGGCCTGTTGCTTGCCGACCTCGCCTTGATGACTGTCGGTTGCCTCTGGCTGGCGTTCGGCGCGCAGATGGCTGGCGGCGCAAACGGCGTCGGCCTTGCGAAGGCATTCGCCTACGGCGTGCAGCCCTTCCTGCTGGGCGAAGCGCTCAAAACGGCGCTCGTCGTCTGCCTCGCCGGTGCCGGCTGGTCGCTGCTCGGCCGCCGCGGCTGAAACCGATTGCCGTCTCGACATGGAAAAGGCCGGCTCGTTCGCGCCGGCCTTTTCCATAAGCAACGCGTGGCCATTTCAAAGGCAGCCACATCGGCTGGTTTTCATTTGGCTGGTTCGCTTCCGCCGCAGCTCTTCGTGTCGGACATGCCGAAGAGCGGGCCGAAATTGCCGCATTTGTCGCAGCCCGAGAGGGCGAAGCCCAGCCCCAGAAGGACAGCGAGAAGAGTGACGCGCTTCATGGAATTCGATGGCTCCGATTCATGCAGGCCGCAATCCTAGAGCATTTTCGAGCGAAGAAAATGCGGTCGGGCCGGTGCGCCACTCGGAACGAGTGGAATGCGGCTTTCTGTTTTCTATGGGTTGAGGGCGAAACGAAGGTCTGTGGTGCAGCGCTGCAAAAGATGCCGATTTCTGGCTTTCGAGCTTGCAGGGCCTGCTCCGGATCCAAGAAGCGGGCAGGCGATGTCGTCAGAGGCCGCTGGCGAGCCAGCTGAGAATGCCAGCGGCCGATACCGCGAACAGGGCGATTGCGGCTTTCGCGTCGCTGGGCCAATGGCGCATCATGCTTCGTCTCCAGTCCTGGAAGACAGAGCAATAGTCATGCCATTTAACGGAGCGGTGACAGAGGGGGAATGCATCGCGCCTTCGTCACGGAATCATCCCAGTCACGGCGCGCGTCGCGGCCAGCCTGTGACAGCAGCACGACTCGTCTGGAAGGAAGCCAGGACATCATGACATTGACCATCGGCATGGTCGCCCATGACCGCAAGAAGCCCGATCTGGCGGCTTGGGCGCAAGCCCATCTCGACCTGATCTCCCGGCACAAGGTCGTCGCGACGGCAACGACGGGCTCGGTACTGCAGCGTGCCTTGCCGGAGTTGCCGATCAAACTGGTGAAGAGCGGCCCGCTCGGTGGAGACCAGCAGATCGGCGCGATGATCGCTCAGGGCGAACTCGACGTGTTGCTGTTCTTCCCGGACCCGCTCGAGGCGCAGCCGCACGATGTGGATGTGAAGGCGCTGCTGCGGCTCGTGCTCGTCTACGACATTCCCGCCGCATTCAGTCCCCGGACCGCTACTGCGTTGGCGCGATCCGGCTTGTTGGGGGCGTAAGGCTGTCGTGGGCTCAGAGCCGGAGCGCTGCAGTGCAACGTTCCGGCCCGAAACGTCAGATCAGTAGCGCGGGCGGCCGTAGTAGCCACCACGATAGTGCCCGTAACCCGGGCGCGGACCATAGCCCGGGCGCGGGCCGTATCCGGGACGGGGGCCATAGCCAGGCCGTGGGCCGTAACCCCTGTGCCCGTAGCGGTTCTGCCGGTTCATGCTGTCCTGAATGATCATCATGCGACGCATCTTCGCGGCGCTTGCGGTGAACTCCACCGGCTGCTCGTCCAGATGGCGAGCGACGGCCGCTGGCACGGCTTCGCTCGCGAAAGCAGGCGCTGTCGGGGCCGTCAGAGCGCCCGCAATCGTCAGGGAGCCCAGGAGGCCGAGAACAGCAGAAATTTTCATGTCAAAACCTCAAATCAAGCTTTTCGCACGCGCATCTTAGGACGTCTCATCGTCGAGACAACCGCAACGTGCAGGAAGGTGCGCATCCTGAGACTGAAAAGGTTGCGGAGAGGTTGCTGCGAGCGGGATCGACGCCTCCGAATATCCTTCACCTTCTACGGCCCGCCGAGGGCACGGTCGCAGAATCGTCTCGTCGGGAAAGGGGCGAGCCCGCCAATCTCCTTCGGGATCGGGCATGGGCATTCATCAGGCACTGGAGAAGGCGCAGGAGCCGCGAGAGGCCGCCGGGAGACGAAAAAGGCCCTGGCGGGCCAATTTTTCAACTCTTGATTTATCTCGGGAAATTTTGGTCGGAGTGGCAGGATTTGAACCTGCGACCCCCTCGTCCCGAACGAGGTGCTCTACCAGGCTGAGCCACACTCCGATCAACTGGTGGCCGGCTTATAGCCAGCGTCGTGGCCGGGCGCAACAGGCTGTTTGCGTGTTTTGTCGGAAATCTCGTGGAAGGCTTCACCCACCTTCCAAGGCTCGCCAAGGCGGTTGCGCCGGGCAACGGCGCGTTCTAGAAGGCGCGACGCGTTGGGGCGTCGCCAAGTGGTAAGGCAGCGGTTTTTGGTACCGCCATTCGGAGGTTCGAATCCTCCCGCCCCAGCCAGTCCCTCTGAAATCACCGAAATCGCGGCTGAACATCGGTGCGTGGCTGCTCAGGCAGCGGGATATATCGACCTGTGGGTATCGCCATCACGATGCGACGGTCGCTTGAACCAGATCGTCAATGGGCGCTCGACGAGGCGATAGAGCAGCATCGCCGAGAGCGTCGCGACGGCGACGGCTACGACCATGTAGACCTCGAGCGGCAGATTCGTTCCGACGACCCGGACCCAGACGTCCCGGAGCGGGCGCAATGCGAAGGGGTGAAACAGATACAGGCTGTAGGAGGCATCGCCCACCACCGCCAACGGCAGGACGAGGCGCGGAGCGGCTCCGTCATAGAGCGCCGCACCTCCGACGATCAGCGCAGCTGGCAGGCCCAGGCGCAGCACTTGCGGCAGCCATGAGGGGTCGTCGACGCCCGGCCATTTGAGCAAGGCGGCAAGCCCGAGCGTGACTGAGGCCGCTGCCGCGACGGCGGGGAGCCTGAAGCCTTGCCGGTAGAGCAGGGCCAGCAGGCAGCCGAACAGGAATTCGAGGATGATGGCCTGCGTCCAGAAGGCGAGCTGGACCTGAGACGGCTGGAATGCCGCGCCGATCAGGGCCAGCGCCACGAGCACGCAGCTGAGCGCGAACATGCCACGCCGCAGCGGCAGGAGCATCGCCGCTGCGAAGAGCAGGTAGAAGAGCATCTCCAGGTTGAGCGTCCAGCCCAGGGCCATCACCGGCCTGATCTCGTATCCGCCCCGCAGGCTCGGGAGGAAGAGATAGGAGGCGAGAATATGCCGCCAGTCGCCGATCGGGACGTTCAGCAGCTGGGGAAGGAACAGCGACCCGATGAGGAGCAGGCTGGTCAGCAGCCAGTAGAGCGGGACGATCCTGACGATCCGGCGGGTCAGGAACGTTCGCCACGCACCTGGCTGTCCGAACAGGCCAGCCGAGGTATGGACCATGATGAAACCGGAGATGACGAAGAAGATATCGACGCCGCCTCCCGAGTGCAGGAACGAGGTATGGAGCGGCGCGAGGCCGATGCGCTCGGCGATCGTCTCCGATTCATGCGCAGCGTGCCCGAAGACGACCAGCAACGCGGCGATGGCGCGCAGGGCTTGAATGCTCTGGAGCTGCGCGGCCCGCGCCGGCCGCATCGCTTGAGAGGGCTCCGTCGTCATCGTGATGCGCTCGCGTTGCGATAGTCAGGTCCCAGCGCCGCCAGCCCCCAGACCAGCCCCAGCATCAGATAGAGATGGCGCCAATGGTCGCTGTCGATCTGGAAGCCCTGGAGGATCGTGACGAACAGCACAGGCCAGATCGCTATGGCGTGTAGCTGCGCCGGGCTCTTCCAGAAGACCAGCCGCCAGCCGACATAGCAGGTCGCGACCATCAGGCAGATCCAGGAGAGCCCGCCGAGCCAGCCATAGGAGGCGAAGCCGTTGACATAGACGTTGTGCGGGTCGGCCTGATTGAAAATCCAGCGGAAGCGCAGCGGGCCGAAGCCGTTCGGTGCATCGAGCAACATGGGGATCGCGCGCAGCTGGTTGCCGAAGCGGCCGGTCACTCCTTCATCGTATTCCTGGTTGAGGCTGGCACGGATCTCGAAAACGCTGCGGATGTTCTCGAAGGACAGGGCGATCAGCAAGGCGACGATCATTACTGCGACCGCGACGAGGGAGACGGTCGCGATGCGCAGCCTGCTCTTCGCGTCGGGCGCGGTCAGAAAGGTGAGGGCAATCATCAACGCCGCGGAAGCGACCAGCACGCCCCAGGCACCGCGTGAGAACGTCAGAAACAGGGCGGCGAGCGGAACACTGAGCAGCACAATGCCCCGCATCAGGCCGGTTTGCCCGACCAGCATTCGCTGGAGGACATAGACGATCGGCAGGGCCAGAAACGATCCGAGGACGTTGGGGTCCTTGAACGTGCCCGAGGCACGGCCATAGAGCGTGAAGGTCTCACCGAGATTGGCGATGTCGAAATAGCCGAGGAGGGCTGCGAACCCAGCGCACCAGGCGGCGAACAGATAGCCGCGTCGCAAGGTCTCCAGGCGACCGACCGCATCCTGGGACAGGATACCGGCGATGAAGACCGCTGTAATCATCAGATAGACGGAGACGGCGATGAAGCGGACGGCGTCAGGATCATCCATCCACGGGATCAGGGAGAAGATCCCGCCGAGATTATAGGACAGCAGCAACAGTGCGAGCGGCAGCAGCTTCTGGGAGAAGCGGATGCCGGTCAGCGCGAAGACGAAGACGGCGATCAGGAAAATGACTTCGTAGGGCGAAGGCTCCATCAGGGCCAGACCGCCCGAGGCGCCGAGCAGCCAGAGCGTCCCACGCTTGATTGCGGCATAGGATATCACGAAGCGCCGCCTCGGCGTCGCCCGGAGCTGGTTCTCCTGCACGCAGGAGCTCAATGGAGATCCTCGCGCGTCCGCACGGAGATAACAGTGCCGTATGTCAAAGAGGCAGCGCCGGCTGCACTCGAAAAGGGCGGTATCGGAGCATGGTTCTTACTCGGCTTGGCCTCGGTGAGCACGGCTGCTCTTCCCTGCTTCCCAACGGGTCGGAGGCACCCATTGCCGGCTGAGTTACGTCACTTCGCAGTAAACTTTTCATGAAACCAGCGTGAGCCAATTGCGCGTAACGCGACCGGGGGACGATGGACGTAAACCAAGCCAAGATCTGTTTCATCGGAATTCGAACATTGGTGGTGCCGATTGCACTTGGCGGCGTTGCGCGTGCCAGGGTTTCCCCTCGCGCAGGGCAGCTATGAAGCCTGGCTGCAGGATTTTAAAATTATCCCATAAATATCGATATTTTGCGTGAATTGACCGTTTCGCAAGCACGTTTGCGTCGCCTTTTTCAATCTTCGCGATTCCATCTGAAACCAGCTTTTCAGGTCAGACGGATACCCCAGCTCCTGTCAGGCGCGATGCTTCTGGTCTGATCTTTACGATTTGCCGCGGCGGCCCACTTCGTTGACTGTCGCCGACGGTTATTGCCTCATAGCCGCTTTAGCGAACCAGAGTGTTCAGCAGATGAAGCCGACTGTCGAGGTCTATACCGTCGCCATGCCTTGGTATGAGCGTGAGGATTTCGCTCGCCTGTGGGAGCTGGCACATGATCGCAGCGAGATGCCGTCGAATTACGACGAATGGCATCGGAATGCTCTGTCCGTGGTGAACATCTGGCTCGCACGGGGCCGCGCGTTGGAAATCGTAACGATCCGCCCCGACGAATTCCTTGCCTGGCTGGAGGCTCGCCAATTGGCCAACACGGCTGAGGCGCGCCGGCAGTATGTCGAGGAACTGGCGCGTCACTGTCACGATGTCGCCTGAGTGCCGCAGGCCGCTCTCCAGGTAGCCCCGGGTGTCCGCCTCGCTCGAAAAACGTCTCAGGCTGCGCGACGGAGAACCACGAAGGTGTCGGTGTATTCCGGTTCCTGTACCATGAGCTGCGTGTGGGTGTTGTCGAGCCAGCTTGCGAGCTTCACGACCTGGCCGGTCGGCCGCTCATCCTCCGCTTCCTGCGCAGGCTCGATGATGCTGAGACCCTCTGTGTCGAGGAAGAGGGTGTGCTCGCCGAAGGTGTCGGAGAATTGGGTCGCCACCGGATGATTTTCCGGCACGGCGCGCGCGTTCAGTTGGTTCAGGGTTTCATGGATGTCGGTTTTTGCCAGTTTCAAGATCGGTCCTTTCTCGAAGGATTGGTGCGCCGAAGCTTGTCGATGCGGCGAAGCCATGCGGGCGCCGCCCGTGAAAGATTGACCAGCCGGCAATGCAGCAGATGGAGACGAGGTTCAAAAGGCACCGGCTCAGAATGAAATAGCGGCGAACGCTGACGATTTGCCGGCGTGCAGATGGTCATAATGTGAAGCTCGTGGATGGGCGGCTCGTGCCCCCAACGCGTTAGGCCTTCGCCTCTTTGCCTGCGGTTCTACCTCCGGAAGTTACGGCGCTGACCTTCGGTTCTTAACTCTATGGCGGTCGAACCGGTCGGCTCCGCGCTTGCCGTTTTGGCTGAGCGCGAGGCCGGCCGTCGGATCATCCGTGTCGATCCCAATCTGCGCCCCACCGTGGTTGGCGGCAGGGCCGGTTGCGCTGCGGCCGTCGCGGTCACGAGGCGTGGTGCCGACATGCCGACCAAGGCCGAAGTAGAGATTTTTCTTCGACAAGGCCGGATTTCGCGCTGAAGGGTCGCGAGCGTTTACCTTCATTTGTCGGCTGCGACACCGCGTCACAGCTGCGGCCTGTCTGCGGGAGGGGGTGTCGCTTGGCAACCCTAGCATTCCTATATTATATACGTGCTTATGACAAGCAAGCCTAAGATGCCGTCGCCGACCGTGGGCTTCCTGCTCCACGATGTGGCGCGGCTTTTGCGCAAGCGTTTCGAACAGCACGCGCGTGATTTCGGGCTGACGCGCTCGCAATGGCAGGTGCTCGCCTATCTCGATCGCAATGCCGGCATCCAGCAGGGAGCGTTGGCCGAGTTGCTGGATGTCGAGCCGATCACCGTCGGACGCATTCTGGACAAGCTCGAAAGCTGCGGGCTGGCAGAGCGCCGGCCACATGCCACCGACCGGCGCGTCTGGCAGCTCTACCTGACCGAGAAGGCTGGGCCGAAGCTCGAAGAGATGCGGGCTCTCGGCGAGTTCACGCGGGCGGAAGCCTTCGGCGACATTCCTTC
>JARYGW010000196.1:0-11040 GCA_033792295.1 Allobosea sp. | reverse complement strand
AGGAGCGGCGAAGAAGCCGACGAGAGCGACGCCGGCGAGGAGGGAGGCGACGATCGCCCAGTTCTCGGTCTTCATCTTGGAAGCCTAGCGCGGCATGGCGGCGAATTCCTCGGCCGCCTGCTTCTGCGCCGCCTCGTCGCGCTCGAAGGCCTCGCGTCCGGCCTGCGCCGCGCGCAGCTTGACCTGCTCGACCTCACCGGTGAGGTCGATGCCGCGCAGCAGCACGAGCCGATCCTTCAGCGTCGCCTCGATCAGCGCCGGCATGGTGCCGAGCTGCTGCTCGAAATCCTCGATCTGACGACGCGCGGCGACATATTCCGGCAATTCACTTGGCTGGTCGATCTCGGCGAGGTTGAGGTTTTGCGCGAAATAGGCCGGCGGCAGATCGGTGCGGACGCGCAGATTGGCCTCGCGGTACTGCATCATCGCCGCATCCTTGGCGGCACGAAGCTGGCCGAGGCGGGAGACATAGAGATCGCGCGCCTTCTCGGCCTTGGCCTTCAGCCCCTGCAATTTGCCGAGCTCGTTGCGGCAATCCTCGCGGAAGCCGTCGATCTGCGTCCTCAGCGCTTCCAGCTCCGGCAGCAATTCGCCGTCGAGTCGGCGGCGCTCCTCCTCAACCGCGCTCCAGCGCTGGCGCCAGCGCTTATAGGCGGCGGCGTGGCCCGGATAGCTGCCGAAGGCCGAATAGCCCTTGGTCGCAGAGACGAAGGCAACGATGCAGCCGATGATGACGAGCGCCACTGATTTCAGATCGTAGATCGCGAAGGGGTTCTCCAGCATGCGCGGCATCACCTGGAAGGAACGTGCATCGGGATTGGCGATCAGCATCTCGCGGTAATGGCCGACGGCGAGATTGAACAGTACGATCAGCGCGATCATTCCGGCATAGGCCGGTAGCGCCCAGAACAGATGCGAACTCTTCACATGCTGGCAGTAGCGCGCCGGCCCCACCCCCATGAAGAAGCCGAGCGAGATGTTGAGCGCCGAGATGATGACGGCGGTCGCCGCGCCGCCGACGAGGCCGAAATCGCTGGCCTCGGCGAAGAAATTGCCGTTGAGCAGGCTCTCGATCACCAATGGTACGACGAGGAAGAACAGGATGAACTGCCATTTGTCGAGCTTGGGGTCCGCCCGGCGCTTGTTCTCGTAATTGAAGAAGGCGTATTCGCGCTTGGCCCGGAGCGCATCGTAGACGCGCTGCTCCAGCTCGCTGCCATGCTTGTTGAGGGCGGCGCGCATCGTCGCTTCGACGCCGCGCACGCGCCCCTCGAAGCGCTGCTGCGTGAACAATTCGCGTCGGCCTGCGATCTCGGCCTGGAGTGCGTTGAGGCTCGCCGCCGCCTCCTGCCGGATCGTGGTGAAATGCTCGCGGGCTCGTGCGATCAGCGTTTGCTCGGTCTGCGACAGCATGGTCGCATGGGCGGCGGGCTGGTTCTCGACCGCGTCACTGGCGCCGTGATGCCCGGCCTTGACCGACTCGGCGAGGTGATGCGCCGTCATAGGGGCGATGCTGCTGCGCCGTTGCGGCTCGGCGCTGCCGTTCTCATTCGCCATGGGCGGACCGCATCAGGAAGTGGCGGGCATCGACGATGTCGACCCAGAAATCGCGGAAGCCGGGATAGGCTGGGCGCAGATAGGCGCGCTCGAACCAGAGCGTCAGCGTGACGAGCCCGGCCGTTCCCAGCACGGGCAGGATCGTGCCGGCGAGTGCGACGGTTTCGATCTCCCAAAGCCGCCAGGCCAGGCCGCCGAGCGCGAAGGCGCTGGCGATGGCGAGCAGGGCGAGCACGCAATGCCGGCCCGTGTCGTAGGCGAGCTGCAGGCTGGCCGCCATCAAGGTCACGGCGAAGACTGCTGCGAGTTCCAGCACCGCAAGTCCCGCGATCAGGCCGGCGATCGTCGCGCCGGCCCCGGTCGGCGAAGCAGGCAGAAGCACCGCATGCACGCTGCGACCGGTCGACCAGCCGAGATAAAGGCAGAAGATCAGGACTGCGGCGACGAGGATGGCGACAAGCGGCGTTTCCCGCTTGAGCTGCGCAGCCACGATGAGGAGCCGGGCAGCGTGAGTCTGCCGCGCGGCCTCGTAGAGCGCGCTGCCGGCCGCCCGTAGCCGGCGTGCCGCAACCTGAACCATCGAACGCAACCGACCCGCCATGGCCCCGACGGTTACCGCATTCGCCCGGCCGGTCAAGGGAAGGTGCGTTCCGGGCTCAGCCGCCCGTCACGCTCATATGGCGACCGACTGCAGGCTTGTCGTGGCGGCGGTCGATGACGAAGTCGTGGCCCTTGGGCTTGCGGGCGATCGCCTCGTCCATGGTGCGGAACAGCAGGGCATCGTCCTTCGAGGACCGTACGGCGGCACGCAGATCGGCGGCATCCTCCTGGCCCAGGCACATATAGAGCGTGCCGGTACAGGTCAGGCGCACGCGGTTGCAGCTCTCGCAGAAATTATGGGTCAGCGGCGTGATGAAGCCAAGGAGTCCGCCGGTCTCCTTGACGCGGGCATAGCGCGCCGGCCCGCCGGTCCGATACGGGTCGTCGACCAGCGAATACTTGTCCGCAAGATTGCCGCGCACCACCGAGAGCGGCAGGTACTGATCGATGCGCCCGACCTCGATCTCGCCCATCGGCATGACCTCGATCAGGGTCAGGTCCATGCCGAGGCCGTGCGACCAGAGCATCAGATGCTCGATCTCGTCGTCATTGACGCCCTTCAGCGCCACGGCGTTGATCTTGACGCGGATGCCGGCCTTGCGCGCTGCCTCGATACCGCCGAGCACGACGTTGAGGTCGCCGCGGCGGGTGATCTCGCGGAATTTGTCGGCATCGAGCGTATCGAGCGAGACGTTGACGCGGCGCACGCCATAGCCGGCGAGTTCGTCGGCATATTTGTGCAGCAGCGAGCCATTCGTGGTCAGCGTCAATTCGTCGAGCGCGCCGGAGGTGAGGTGGCGCGAGAGCGAGCGAAACAGACTCATGATGTCGCGCCGCACCAGCGGCTCGCCGCCGGTGAGCCTGAGCTTGCGCGTACCGCGCGCGACGAAGGCGCTGGCGATGCGGTCGAGCTCTTCCAGAGTCAGAAGCTCTTTGCGGGGCAGGAACTGCATGTTCTCGGCCATGCAATAGACACAGCGGAAATCGCAGCGATCCGTCACCGAGATGCGCAGGTAGGAAATCGTGCGGCCGAACGGGTCGACCAGCGGCGCCCGCGTCAGCGGCTTCATGTCGTCGAGCAGCACGTCTGCCTCAACTCCGGATGTGGCGCCCGCTCCGCGCTGGATGCGGACGCATTCTCGCATTGCTATAGCGAGACATTGGCACCGATGCGGCAGAGGTCAAGCGCATGGCTGCCGCGCGTGGTGAAAAGGAGGTGCACGATCATGTCATCCTGGCCGACCGAGATCCGTCTCGCCAAGGACCGCCGCACGCTCCACGTCACCTTCGATGACGGCGCGAGCTTTGCGCTTCCGGCCGAACTCCTGCGGGTCGAGAGCCCCTCGGCCGAGGTGCAGGGCCATCATCCGACGCAGAAGATGATCGTCCCCGGCAAGGCCGCGGTCGAGATCCTCCGGGTCGAGCCGGTGGGCCATTATGCGGTCAGACTCGGCTTCGACGACATGCACGACACCGGCATCTACGCCTGGGACTATCTGCGCGAGCTTGGCGAGCAGAGGGACGAGAAGATGCGCGCCTACGAGGCGGCGTTGGCCGAGAAGGGGCTGTCGCGGGAGAGGCGACGATAGGGCGCGCGGCGAGGCGGGGGGGCGGCATGCCGAGAGTTCAGAATCGTCGTGTTGCATCGACAGCGCGCTCCTGCTTCTCAAGACCTGTGTCGTGCGACCCCGTGATTGCAGTTTTTTGATTTCTATCGGTAATTGAAATAAATATAGAGATACAACTAAGGCGATTAAAGTTAGAGGTTCCGTATAGAACGCCTTTCTCACTGCAATAAGAGAGAGGTGCCGTAACGTTTTATCAATCAATATTTATAAGTCTGACGCTATATAATAAAAGGGGAGGACCCATGTTCTTCAACCGGAATGGAAATCAGTCGGAGGCGGAAGCGACCTCAATCCGACGCTGGCAGGCCGTTATCGAGTTCGACCTTGACGGCAATATCCTCGAAGCTAACGACTTGTTCCTCCAGACAGTTGGGTATGCCCGCAGCGAGATTGTCGGGCAGCATCATTCGATCCTGGTTCCGCCGGAAGAGCGTTCGTCGGAGGCTTACCGCAGCTTCTGGCGCGAGCTGAAGTCCGGGAAGGCCTTCCAGGCGCAGTTCGCGCGCGTCGCGAAGGGCGGCAAGCGTGTCTGGTTGCAGGCGACCTATACGCCGATCTGCGGCTCCAATGGCAAGCAGCCGTTCAAGGTCATCAAATACGCGACCGATATCTCCGATATCAAGGAAACGGTATCGAATGCGGAAGGCCAGCTCGCGGCGATCCGGAAGTCGCAGGCCGTCATCGAGTTCGACCTGGTAGGCACCGTTCTGGACGCCAACGAGAACTTCCTCAGAGCCCTTGGCTATACGCTCGCCGACATCAAGGGGCGTCATCACTCGATGTTCGTGCAGCCCTCCGAACATGGCTCCGAAGCCTATCTCCAGTTCTGGAAGAAGCTGGAGCGCGGCGAGTATGACGAAGGCCAGTATCTGCGGATCGGAAAGGGGGGGCGCGAAGTCTGGATCCAGGCCAGCTACAATCCGATCCTCGATTCGCTCGGTCGCCCTTACAAGGTCGTCAAATATGCGACTGACATTACCGCATCCAAGCTGAGCGCTGCCGCGCTTGAGGCCGCCGTCGCCCAGACGCGCTCCGTCATCATGGCTACTCAATCCAAGGATTTGACGCAGCGCGTCCCCCTCAACGGGAAATCCGGAGAGATCGGCGAGCTCTGCGGCGGCATCAACGAATTGCTGGACGCCTTCTCGACCGTCGTGCGGACGGTCAGCAGCATATCGGAGCGCATCAATGCCGGCTCCCACAGGATCGGGACCGATAGCAAGGACCTCGCCCAGCGAACCGAGGAGCAGGCAGCCTCATTGGAGGAAACTGCGGCCACGACCGAGGAGCTGGCGGCTTCCGTGAAGCAGAGCTTCGAGCGCGCCTGCGAAGCCGCCGAGCTCGGGATCGCGGCCAACGGCGTTGCCAATCGCGGCGGTTCCATTGTTGGCGACGCAGTCATCGCCATGGAACGCATCGAGAAGGCGTCTGGCGACATTGGCGACATCATCCGCGTCATCGACGACATCGCCTTCCAGACCAACCTGCTGGCGCTCAACGCTGCGGTCGAGGCAGCCCGTGCCGGCGATGCCGGCAAGGGCTTCGCCGTTGTTGCGTCCGAGGTGCGTACGCTCGCGCAGCGGTCCAGCGAGGCGGCGAACGACATCAAGAAGCTGATTACCAACTCCAGCGACCAGGTCGCCGGTGGCGTCAAGCTCGTCCAGCAGACGGGGGCCGCACTCTCCGAGATCGTCAGTTCATCCACCAACGTCTCTTCCGCGCTTGACGAGATAAAAAGCGCATCGCGCGAGCAGGCCAACGGCATCGAGGAGGTCGCAAAGGTCGTCGCACATATGGACGAGATGACGCAGCGCAATTCATCCATGGCCGAGCAGAGCGCGAATGTCGCGGCAGAGCTTCAGATGGCGACCGACTCTCTCCAGAGCCTCGTCGAAGGGTTTCGTGTGTCGGGAACCGCGCCGAGGTCCGGCCGCTCGGCCGATGGTGTCGAAGAGCTCCGTCAGATGGCGACGCAGATGGCACGCTCGGCGCCAGGGGGCACGGCGCCAAGAGGCACGGCGCGCGCGACGATGTCTGCGAACGCTTGCCACGCCGTCAACGGAGCCGGCGCGGGCTGGGAAGAGTTTTGATAGGAGAGATCGGATCGGTTCGCTGATCTGTGGCACAGCGCCTGTGCGCTTCCGGAACAACACCCGTTTCGTCGGGGCGTGACGGGCGAGGGAGGCAAGCGAGTTATCCCCGCCGTGCAACGCCATGCCTATGGCCCAAGCCTCTGGAATCCTCCTTCGAGATAGGCTTCTGCGAAGCGCTCTTCAGGATGAGGGCTTGAGGGAGCCGGTCGCTAACCTCTTCTTCCGTCAAAGCCAGCCGTTGCCGACTTTGCTGCTCCGAACGGCCCATTCCGAACGGCCCATCTTGGGCAAGCCGGAGATGGGTGGAGAGAAGGGGCGTGTCGCAGAGGCGGAGAAGCTGCGCGAATGAAAAAGGCCGGCGTTGTCGCCGGCCTTCGAAACTTCCGTCTTTTGCGTCGCTCAGCGTGCGACGACGACGCGGGTGCCGACCTTGGCGCGGTCGTAAAGATCGATGACGTCCTCGTTCAGCATGCGGATGCAGCCCGAGGAAACGGCCTGGCCGATCGTCTCCGGCTCGTTCGAGCCATGGATGCGGTAGAGCGTCGAGCCGAGATAGAGCGCGCGGGCGCCCAGCGGGTTGTCCGGGCCGCCGGCCATGTGACGCGGCAGGTCGGGGCGGCGCTTCAGCATCGACGCCGGCGGCGTCCAGCCAGGCCATTCGGCCTTGCGGGTGACGGCATGGGCGCCGGCCCAGTCGAAGCCGGGGCGGCCGACGCCGACGCCATAGCGCACGGCCTTGCCGTCCGGCAGCACGAAATAGAGGCGCCGCTCGGTGGTGTCGACCACGATCGTACCTGGGCGCTGCTTGGTCGGATAGCTGACGATCTCGCGCGGAATGGCCGTCGCCTGCGCCTTAGCCGGATCGACATAGGTGACGAGCGGCTGGCGGGTGAGCGGGTCGATTTCAGCGCGCGCGGCAGAGCCGAGCGCAAGCAAACCTAGGCCGGCAAGCACGGCCAGACGGGTGGAACGGAGCATCGGAAGGACCTCGGACGATCGGTGGCGCTGGGCACGAAGCTGACACGGAAAAGTCAACGTCTCCTCAATGTCCTGTCAGACTCATTTGGGCCGTGCAATTGCGCCGCCATCACATCGATGAGAGCGGCCGAGCTTTGCTATGCCGCGTTGCGCGGCTGCAACATCGCCGCTCGTGGGCGAGACGAAGATTCAGCTCCTGAGGACGACGCAGGCGCCCCGATCTGCCTGGATGCGCCGGCACAGCGCGGCGGCTTCCGCTCGCGTCGCGGCCGGCAGCCGCACCCGGTAGAATGCTCGCGTGCCGCGGCTGCGCAGCCTTGTGCCGATCACCATCGGCTGCAAACCGCCGATGATGCTGCGGTGGCGCACCCCAGCCCGCTGGAAGGTGGCCAGCGCCCGCGCCTTCGAGAAATTGCCGGCGAGCTGCACGCCCCAGGGTGCGAAAGGCGCCTCCGCGATTGCCGGCGAGGCAGGCCGCGCCCGGCGGATCGCGACGAGCGTCGGCGCGCAGGCCGCCTGCATGTCCTGCGCGACGGTCAGCGGCGGCGGTGAACGCCCGTCGCCATTGGCGGTATTCTCCGCATCTTCCGCCCAGTCCTCGGCGGAATGGCCGGTGACGGCGAGGACGTAGTTCTCCGTTTCGAAGGGGAGGAAGCGGCTCTGCTTCGCCTTCCGGGCCGCAAGCCAGGCGGCGACCCGGTTCGGCCCGCCATTGTAGCCGGCGGCGGCCAGCCCCCAATTGCCGAAGCGGTCGCGCAGCTCGGCCAGGAAATGCGCGGCTTTCGGTACGGCCTGCTCGGGGTCGAAGGGGTCGGCCAGCCCGCGCTCGCGCGCCGTGCCAGGCATGAACTGAGCTACGCCCTGCGCGCCGGCCGGGCTGGTGACGCCGGGCCGGAAGCTCGATTCCTGGAAGATCAGGCGCGTCAGGAAGGCCGCCGGGACGGAATGCGTCCGGGCGGCATCGTCGATCAGCCGGCAGAGGGCGTCCTCGATGCCGGACGAGGGTGTCGCGATCTCCTCGCCCGCTGCCGGCGTGAAGGCGAACGTTGCCACTGTGAGCAGCAGCGCGGCAAGCGGCCCGGCTCGGCGGAGCACTTGGCGGCGCAGGAGGCGAGGAAGGTCCCGAAGCATCGCGACGTCTCTTGCATGTCCGGTTGGCCGGGGCCAGTCGTGGCATGCAGGCGGATTGTTCAGGCGGGCCTGTCTGTGCGAAGAGGCAGGCAGGGAGCGGCCGGCGCAGAGCCGCATCATGCGGAGCACAATGCCGGAATGGCGAAAACCTGGATTGCGTGGTCGCGGTGGTTCCTGCTGGCGGCGCTGATCTGCGCCGGGTTGCTGCTCGCCTTCGTCGCTGTGCTCGATCCCTTCGGCATGCGCGTCCATGCGGGGCAACCGGCGCGGCCGATCATGGATATCAACCAGCGCTACATGTATCCGCAGCTCGTGCGCTCCGGCGCCTTCGACGCGGCGGTGGTCGGCACCTCGACCATGCGGCTCATCGACCCGCAGGCGCTGTCGCGCGATCTCGGCGCCCGCTTCGTCAATCTCGCCATGAATGCCGCCACGCCCTGGGAGCAGATGCAGGCCGCGCGCCTCTTCCGCGCGCATACGCCGGAGCCGCGCTGGCTGATCTGGGGACTCGATGCGAACTGGTGCGAGGCCGACGCGACCGAGCCGGCCAAGCGCCTGACGCCACGGCCGGTGCCTGCCTGGTTCTCGCGCGAGGTGCGCTGGTTCGACTGGTTGAAGCTGATGAACCTGACCAATCTCGAGATTGCCAGCCGGCTCTTCATCTATCGCCTCGGCCTCAGCCGCGAGCGCATCCGCGGCGATGGCTACGAGGTCTTCACCCCGCCCGAGGCGAGCTATGATCTCGCCCGCGCCCGCGGCCACATCTACATGGGCAGCGGTGGGAAGCCCGTGGATCTGACGCCTCTGCCGCCCATGCCTGTGCCGATTTCGGAGAGCGTCGGCTGGCGCTTTCCGGCCCTTGACTGGTTGGATGAGACCATCACCGCCTATCCGAAATCGACTCGCGTCATGTTGGTGATGCCGCCGTCGCACAGCGCCGCCTTTCCGCGCCAGAATAGCGCTGGATGGTACCGCTATGCCGCCTGCAAGGCCGCAATCGACGGCCTGGCCCGGCGTCACGGCGCGACGGTGGTGGATTATGCCCACCGCTCGCCGGTGACGATGCAGGATGCGAACTACTGGGACGCGCTCCATTTCCGCCTGCCGATCGCGCAGCGCGTGGAGGAGGAGCTGGCGAGCATCGCGAACGGCGGCGCGCCGCTGCCTGACGGGGCTGCGCGCGTTGTACGATGACGATGTCGGGAAAATGGTGGGCGATACAGGGATCGAACCTGTGACAACTCGCGTGTGAAGCGAGCGCTCTACCGCTGAGCTAATCGCCCTATTGGTGCATATGAACCAACAAGATCGAGGTAACCAGATGCAGCGATTGAGTCCACCCCTCCCATGTGAAGGGAGTGCTCTACCGCTGAGCTAATCGCCCGGACGCGCCTCTCCTAGTCGGCGCGCCGGGTGCCGTCAAGGACGGTTCTGCGCTCAGGAGGCGACAGCCACCGGATTGAGCGCGCGGGCGACCGCGGCCGGCAGCTCGTCGAAATGCTGGATGATGAAATCCGGCTCCAGCGTCTCGATCGGCACGTCGGTATAGCCGAAGGGCACGCAGATCGACGGAATGCCGGCCGCGCGCGCCGTTGCGATGTCGGTGCGCGAATCGCCGATCATCACGGCTCGCTTAGGATCGCCCTTCGCCATCTCGATCGTCAGGGTGAGGTGGCGCGGATCGGGCTTGAAATAAGGGAAGGTGTCGCGCCCGGCCACGGCAGCGAAGCGCTGGGCAATGCCGAAATGATCGAGAATCAGCCGGGTGTGCAGGATCGGCTTGTTGGTGCAGACGGCCAGCGCATAGCCTTCGCCCGTCAGGTGGTCCATCGCGTCGAGGATGCCGTCGAAGAGATGGCTGTTGGAGGCGGTGTCCTGTGCGTAGATCGCGAGAAAGTCCTGAAAGAGCCGCTCCAGAGTATCGGGATCGAGCGGGCGGCCCGAGACCTTGAAGCCGCGCTCGATCAGCGCCTTCGCGCCGGCGCCGACGAGTTCGCGTGCACGCTCCAGCGGCAGGGCGGCGAGGCCTTCCTGCTCCAGGATGACGTTCAGCGTGCGCATGATGTCGGGTGCGGTCTCGGCCAGGGTGCCGTCGAGGTCGAAAACGACGATGGGGGTGAGGCTCATGGTCTGTTTCCCTTGGCGCAAGCCCGATCCGGCCGGATATCGACCGCTTAAAGGTTCTTGGGCCCGGCTTGGCAAGCGCATCGGGCGCAACCCGGCCAGACGCTGCCTCAAAACCGGCCCGCATAGTGTTATCCTGCCGTCGATTCGCGGCAGGTCGGCGCGGCAGGGAACTTTGGAATGTCGAAGATGATCGAAAAGCGGCCGCATAGCTTGCGTGCCCTGCGCTGGTCTTTGCTGTCGCTTGCCTTCGCGGGGCCGGCTTTCGCCGGCAATTTCGAGTTCGCGCCCGCGCCGCAGAACGACCTTAACCGCGTCTATCGCGTCGACAGGGCGACGGGCGAGGTCGGGGCCTGCCAGTTCCAGCTCAAGGAAGGCGGCGTCGGCATCACCATCTGCTTCCCGGCCGGCGAGGGCGCCGGCCCGCAGACACCGAGCGAATATGGGCTGATGCCCTCCCGCCATGAGAAGGAGGGCGGCATCTTCCGTGTCAATCTGCGCACCGGCGAGATGAGCATCTGCTACGTCTTCGACGACAAGACCGTGTGCACGCCCCAGGGAAAGTAGGGCAGGGCGGGAGGAAACGCCGCAGCAAGGGCTGGACTCTCGCGCTCCGGCACGGCAGGAGGGCGCCGCTATCCGCTTCGGATGGGCCTGATCTCCTGCAACTGCCCGGGTAGAACCATGAACGCCGACGAACTGAAGAGGCAGGCCGCGGCCCGCGCGCTCGAATTGGTCCGTCCCGGCATGCGGCTGGGCCTGGGGACGGGCTCCACCGCGAAGCATTTCGTCGACCTGCTCGGCCGGCGCGTCGCTGAGGGGCTCGACGTCATCTGCGTCGCGACCTCCGAGGCGACCCAGGCGCAGGCCGTTTCCCTGAAGATTCCGATGTCGACCCTCGACGAGACGCCCGAACTCGACCTGACGGT
>JARYGW010000195.1:2825-11054 GCA_033792295.1 Allobosea sp. | reverse complement strand
ATCTCGGCCAGCTTTTCGGCGAGCAGGTTGCCCGAGAGCTTGGCCCAGCACCCGACGAGGCCGAGCGCCATTCCCAGCACATAGGAAGCGATCGAGATCTCGATCGTCGTCAGGGCACCGCGCAGGAGCTGCCCGCCCCAGCCGGTCGGCCCGAAGCCGATCAGGGTGATGAATGTCGAAAGGTCGAAGTCCATGCCAACCGCCATGTTGCGGGCGAGCCGGCCAGGCCGGCTCGCCGCTTCGGATCACTCGCCGTAGGGGTCGTGCTCGAAATACTTCTTGGCGATCGTCTGGTATTCTCCGCTCTTGCGGATGGCCGCCAGCGCGGCGTTCATGCGCTCCCGCAACGCGTTGTCGCCCTTGCGCACGCCGGCGCCGGCGCCGCGACCCAGGATCGGATCGACGGGCGTGATACCCTTGATCTCGTAGGGCTGGCCGGGGACGTTCTTCATGAAGATCGTCAGCTGCAGGATGTCACCCATGACGACATCGTTGCGGCCGGCGACGAGATCGGCGGTGGCGTCGTCAAGCGTATCGTAGAGTTTGATCTTGGCGGTGTTGCCGTAATACGTTTCCAAATAGCGCTGGAAATTGGTTGCCTTCGTCACCGCGACGATCTTGTCCTTCAGGCCGGCAGCACTGACCTCGACCTTCATGGCCTTGGGAGCGATGAAGGCCGCCGGACCGCGACGGTAGCGATCGGTGAAATCCACCACCTTCTCGCGCTCCGCCGTCATCGACATACCCGACCAGATGATGTCGATCTTGTTGGCCTGCAGAGCCGGAATGATGCCGTCCCAGGCGACCGGAACGATCTCGCAGGTCGCCTTCATCTCGCGGCACAGCGCATTCATGATGTCGATGTCGAAACCGTACCATTCGCCGGCCGGGCTCTTATTTGTCCACGGCGGAAACGGCGCGGAATTGTATCCCCAGCGCAATGTATCCTGCGCGAAGGCCGTCGGTGCTGCGGCCAGCAGCACAAGGGCCGTAAACAATCTCGTCAGTGCTTTCACCACGTCTTTTCCCCTCGGTTCTGACTGTGACGGTGGTCCTTCTGCCGGCGCCCGCTATTGCAGAGGGAGCCGTCGCAGATCCTGCTTGAGCACGGGCTTGGAGCCCTTGCGCAACCGGTTGAATGAAAACGGCGTCGGGTCGACGACGGGGGCCTCGCCCATCACGAGCTCGGCGGTCAGTCGGCCGGCGCCCGGGCCAATGCCGAAACCATGGCCCGAATAGCCGGTGCTAAGGAAAAAGCCCGGCAACTCGTCGACGGCCGAGATCACCGGCACGGCATCGGGGGTGGCGTCGATCAGCCCGCCCCAGGATTCGACGATCTGTGCGCTCTCGAAGACCGGAAATGCTGCGCACAGATTGCGCAGCGCGGCATCCATGTCCGACTGGATGACCTTCGGGTCGAGGATGCGGGTGCGCTCGAACGGCGAAATCCCGTCAAGGCGCCAGCCGCGCTGGTCCCGAGCCTCCTCTAGGAACCGCCTGCCGAGGCGCAGCCGGAGCGACTTCCGTTCGATCATGAGGCGGGGCAAGAAATCGAACAGATACCGGAAGCTGTCCGGCACGATCTGCGCCTCGTTCGAAAGGCCGTAGGCGATGTTGTAGCCACCATCGAGACGTTTGCGCAGGCCGAAGCCGCGGCCGCGCACCGAGACCTCCGGCCCGCCCTCAAGGGGGGCCGTGCGCATCACATTGCCCTGCACGTTAAGCTGCGGCAGCCGGATGCCAAGGCTGTGGCACATGAGACGCGACCAGACGCCGCCGGCGAGGACGACGGACTGACAGGCGATCCGGCCTTTTTCGGTAACCACGCCCGAGACTGCGCCCGCCGCCGTCTCGATGCCGCGCACGGCGCATCCGGTCAGGATGCAGGCGCCTGCGTCACGCGCGCCTTCAGCGATCGCGGGAGCGGCCAGTGAAGGCTCGGCGCGCCCGTCGCTCGGCGCGAAATGCGCGCCTAGCCAGAGCTTGTTCGCACCGGGCACCAGCGCATGGATCTCCTCGGGCGTGATCATGCGGGCGTCGGACTGGTAGAGCCTGCCTTCATCGTCTGCGCGCCGGGCGTCCGCGATCTCGGCCTCCGTCGCGCAAAGCGAAAGGATGCCGCACTGTCGGAAGCCGGTCTCGCGGCCGGTCATCTCGTTCATGCGCCGCCAGAGCCGGAGGCTCTCGATCGCAAGTGGCAGTTCGCGCGGGTCTCGGCTCAGCGTGCGGCACCAACCCCAGTTGCGGCTCGACTGCTCGGCGCCGATCTCGCCCTTCTCGCAGAGAGCGACGGAAACTCCCTTGCGGGCCAGGAAGAAGGCTGTGCTGACGCCCGCGATGCCGCCACCGATGACAACGACATCGACCTTCTTCGGCAGTTGCGGACTGGAAGGGACTTTCTGGACGGGAGGTGACATCGGGACCTATCTGGGCGACTAGGTGACTAGTGGCCCAGTTGCGCATAGTGACGTTTTCATGTCAACAAGGCGGCTAGCTACCCAAGGCAGGCGACCACGGAGGAAATGCATGACGGTGTTGAAGCGGCTCGCAGCCCGATACCCGCTCGCATCCGGAGAATCGGCGGCCGCCCAGCTCCTGCGCGTGATCAGGGACGCCGTCGTGCGCCTCGACATCGCGCCGGGAGAGCGGCTTTCGGAGCAGGACATCGCCGACGCCTTCGGCCTGAGCCGGCACCCCGTCCGCAACGCGCTGCTGCAGCTGCGCGACACCGGTCTCATCCGCTCGTTGCCGCAGAAGGCGACGCAGGTTCAGAAGATCTCGGTGCCTGCAGTCGAGGCCGCCTGCTTCGTGCGGGAAGCGCTCGAATGTGCGGCGGTGCGCCGGGCCAGCGCGCATGCGACACCTGCTGCTCTCAAGGAACTGCGCTATTGCGTGGCGCTTCAGAAGACGGCGGCAGAGAACAACGAGATCGAGCGCTTCATGCGGCTCGACGACGAGTTCCATCGGCTCGTGATCACGGCTGCTGGCTTCGAGCTGGCGTGGAAGATCGTCGACGACCACAGGGTTCAGATCGATCGCATCCGCTATCTGAAGCTGCGCCGGGCCGAGGCGCGCGATCCGAGCTACGCCAATCTCTACAGCGTCAACATCGGCGAGCACGAGGCGATCCTCGATGCGGTCGCCTCCGGCGACGCAGACAGGGCCGAAGCCCTGACGCGCCGCCACACCACCAAGCTTCTGGACGCGCTGCCGATCATGCTCGAGCAGCACGCCGAGATGTTCGAACCTCGGGCTCTCGAGCAGGCGGCGGCCGGCTGAACCGGCAGGGTTCAGGACGCCGGCCTCAGGACGCAGAACAGCTTCTGGAAGGCTTCCGAACCGCCGAGCGAGTAGATCGCTCCCTTGGCGGTGAAGAAGGTCTGTCCCGGCGGGAAACTGCGCAGCCGCGTGCCGTCGGGAGCGTCGATATCGGGTGTCCCCTCCAGGATGTGGGCCAACTCGTGTTGGCCTGCCGGCAGCGGCATGCGGCGATAGGCATCGACACGCCAGACGCCCGCCATGAAGCGCCCCGTTTCATCCGTGAAGTCGGTGCGGCTGCGCGCCGTCGGAGGCGGCGAGGTCAGGACCACGTCCACCGCCGGCGCGTTCCCGGGGCCGAGAGGCCCGAAGGGCGCGATGCGGACGACGCCGGCAGGCGCGGCCTTCGGCGCTTCGCCGCGATAAATCATCCGCAGACGCCTCGAACCGGCACTCTGCTCCAGCCGGACCGCAAGTCCGCGCGGGATGACGACGGCCTCTCCGGGCCCGACCAGCATGTCCGGAGCCGCGGCATGGGCGAGCCGTAATTCCCCCTCGAGCACCAGAGTGAACTCGTGATGGGGAAAGGACGCCGTGTCATATGTCAGAGCCGCATGGGTGTTTTCGCCCAGCGCAAGCTCGTTCCGGGCGTCCTGGAAGCGCCAGATTCCGGCAGCCAGCGCGGGATCGGTGTCGGCAAGCCATGCCGGCGTGCCCAGATCCGTTGGCACATCGGCAAAGTCGATGAAGGGCAACACGTTTTCTCCTGCTTCTGAAAGGCGCGCACGCAACGTCATCGTGGCTGCGCCGTACCCGAGATCGCCGCCGCGGCGCTTTCCCCGCTGCCCCAGGCGCCGTGAACCGTCGAATGCCAGTTGCGCGACGTCGCCTCTCCCGCGAAGAAAAGACGACCGTCGATCGGCTCCGCCAGCGCCAGACGCTCGTCGGCACGGCCCGGGCGGGCGTAGGAATAGCCGCCGCGCGAATAGGGATCGCTCAGCCAGCGGCTCGATGCGACCGGCCGCAGCTCCGGACAGGTCCCAGCACCGAAGAGGCCGTCGATCTCCTCGCGCGCGAAAACCGCCATGGCCGCCTCACCGTCGGTTTCGAGCGCCTTCGCGATATCGGCGCCGAGGAACATTTCGAGCAGCGGCCGTCCCATCGGGCGAATCTGGTAGGAGCCGGTTGCGCTGGTCTTGATGGAACCGACGAGATGGGTGTCGTCCGGCAGCCCGGCGATCGTTCCGTTCAGGGAGAAGTAGATCTTGTTGTTGACGCCGAGCGGGAGCCCGGCGATTGCCCGTGCCTTGGCGGCGGGCAATGCGGGGCGGAAATCGATGCCGCCATCGGCGAGCACGCTCGGCGGCACGGTGACGATGATGCTCGCGGCGGTGAAAGTCCGATCGCCGGTGACCACCTTGATCGCCTTGCCCGACCAGTCGACCTGGCGGACCCGCGCCTCGAAGACGACCGGCAGCCCGTCCGCCAGCCGCTCCAGGACGCGGCCGTAACCCATCTCCGGGCGCCAGTTCGTGCCGGTATAGGACCGGTAGCGCCGCGCCGTGGTCGAGACCTCCGTCGGGTTGGCTCCGGTGTTCCAGGTCGCCATCGCCGCCAGCAGGGGCGTCCAGACGGAGTCAGGGTCGAGCAGATCGGCGATCGGCCGGTCCTCGTCCGTAGACTGCGCCGCGCGGTCGACCCGCGCGAGGTAGCGTGCCTGGTTGTCGACGAAATCGGCGATCTGGTTGTCGTCCAGGCTGTTGTGGCGCAGCCTGACAGGCCAGTCGTCGGCGTTGCGCCGGCTGATCCCGGAACCGGCCTTCTCGGCTAACGGCACCATCGGATTCTGTTCGGCCGAATGCATCCAGGCCGCGCCGAGATCGATGATGGAGCCGCCGGGCCCGTCGACTGTCCAGGCCCGCCCGCCGGCGCGGCTGCGCGCCTCGAGCACCACCACCTTTCGCCCGGCGGCGAGCAGGGATCGGCAGGCCGCGATGCCCGCAGAGCCGGCTCCAATGATGACGACGTCGAAATCACTCATCTCTGCATGCCTTTCCAAGAGCGCCGGCCCGTCGAGCGTGCCCGGCACGGGCACGCTCGCAAACTGATCCACTTGCTTTACTGCCCATGCCGGCGCGCCATGCCGAAATCGGCCGGCCGCCACGGACAGGTTCATGTGAGGGAAGCGCCCCGGACAAGCTCCACATGGCGCCTCGCCGCCGGAGCCACTTGCCTGCCGGCTGCGCTCCGCGATCAGAGCTCGGCGGATGCGGTCCAGAGGTTGACGCCGCTGTCGACGGCATGACGGTCGATCGCCGCCAGCTCGTCGGCGTCGAAGACGGCGTTGGCGAGCGCGGCGACGCAGTCCCGCACCTGCTCGGGCCGGCTCGCGCCGATGAGCGCCGAGGTTACGCGCGGATCGCGCAGCGCCCAGGCGATCGCCATCTCCGCGAGGCTCTGGCCGCGCCGGCGCGCGATCCCATCGAGAGCCCGGACGCGCTCCAGCACGGCCTCGTCCAGAAAGCCGGAACGGAACGACGGTGCGCGCCGCGCGCGGCTGTCCTCCGGCGTGCCTTCGAGATATTTCGAGGTCAGGAGCCCCTGCGCGAGCGGCGAGAAGACCACCGCGCCCATGCCCTCGGCTTCCAGCGTATCGAGCAGTCCGTCGCGCTCAATCCAGCGGTTGAGCATGGAATAGCTCGGCTGATGGATCAGGCAGGGGGTGCCGAGCCGCCGCAGGATCGTCGCCGCCTCGCGCGTGCGCTCGGCGTTGTAGGACGAGATGCCGACATAGAGTGCCTTGCCCTGGCGGACCGCGGTGTCGAGCGCGCCCATCGTCTCTTCGAGCGGCGTATCAGGGTCGAAGCGATGCGAATAGAAGATGTCGACATAGTCGACCCCGAGCCGCTTCAGGCTCTGATCGAGGCTGGCGAGAAGATATTTGCGGCTGCCCATCTGGCCGTAGGGCCCCGGCCACATCGGATAGCCCGCCTTGGTGGTGATGACGATCTCGTCACGGTGGCCAGCGAGGTCGCCGCGCAGGATCTCGCCGAACGCCGTCTCGGCGCTGCCGACGGGCGGCCCGTAATTATTGGCTAGGTCGAAATGCGTGATGCCGAGGTCGAAGGCCGTTGTGCAAATCGCCCTGCCCGTCTCGCGCGGCGTGTTCTCGCCGAAGTTGTGCCAGAGCCCAAGCGACAGCGCCGGCAGCTTGAGGCCGCTCCTGCCGCAGCGGCGATAGGTCATGGTGTCGTAAGCGGGGCTGCGCATGTTCCCTCCATCGGTCGGCAGCCGCGTTAGGCCTTACCGGGCACCGGTCCAAGAGCCACTTGGTCCGGCGGTGGGGGAACCAGTCCGTTCTGCGCGACGGCCGCCGCGCTCAGGCGTGCAGCAGGCTGCCGAGCTGGCGCATGCCGCGCTCGATCAGAATCGGATCATACGCGCTGAAGCCCATCAGCAGGCCGGAGCGGACGTTGCCGGTCCGCGAGAACGGGGACAACGGTGACAGATCGAGCTGATTGGCGGCAGCCATGGCGGTAAAGGCGACGTCGTCGACCGGCTTCTTGAACGTTGCGGCCAGATGGATCGAGGACGTCGACGACACGATCTCGAGCTGGTCCGGCACGTAGCGCCTTGCAGCCTCGACGAGGCATTCGTGGCGTTCGGCATAGACCTTGCGCATCCGCGACAGATGCTGATCGAGGTGCCCGTCCTTGATGAAGCTGTTGATGACCATCTGCTCGATCAGGGGCGCGGAGCCGCCGGCGATGGCGCGCTGGCGGACGAAGGCCTCGATCAAGCGGTCCGGCACCACCGCATAGGCGAAGCAGAGCGAGGGAAACAGGACCCGGTGGAACGAGCCGAGATAGATGCTGGACCCTGTCCGGTCGAGCGCGAACAAGGGTGGCAGGGCGTGAGGCGGATCGAGGAAATCGTCGGACTGGTCGTCCTCCACGATCCAGCCGGAACGTGAGGACACGACATCGATCAGTTGCCGGCGCCGCGCCAGGTTCATGCCCTCGCCGAGAGGGATGTGCTTCTTCGCCGGCATGACGTAGGCGACTTGCGCCGACGGGCAGATCGACAGGGCGGAATCGACGTCAAAGCCCGCGCGGCCGGTCGGGATGGGCGACACGTCGGCATAGCAGGCTTCCAGCGTCGTCAGGACGCGCGGCGGGGTCGGATCCTCGAGCCAGACAGGCGTTCCCGGTCGGGTGATGACGCGCGACGTGACGTCCAGCGCCTGCTGCGGGCCTGCGAAGATGACGACGTTCTCCGCCGAGCACTGGAAGCCTTTCGTGGCCCGCAGATAATCGGCGACGCTCTGGCGCAGCGGCACATGTCCGAGCGGCTCGCACTGGCCGAGAAGCAGCCGCCCCGGATCGGCCTCGAGCTTTTCCAGCGCCTGGCGGGCGAGCCGTATCCACAGCCGCCAGGGGAACAGGTCGAGAGCGGGAACGTTCGGCCGGAACGGCAACACCGATGGCGGCAGGGCGAAGGCGGGCGGAATTGTCCAGCGCATGCGGCCCGCAGCGGCCGTCTGCCGCGGCAGGCGGCGCGCATTCGGCGTGTCGAACGCCACGAAGGTGCCCGAGCCGCGCCGCGCTTCGAGATAGCCTTCGGCCAGCAGCTCCTGGAAGACCCACAGGACGGTATTGCGGGAGACGCCGAGAATATCCGTGCAGAACCGCGAAGAGGGCAGCCGCGTGCCTCTCGACAGCACGCCGTCGACGATCGCCTTCCTCACGAGATCATAAAGCTGATCGTGCAGCGGCTTCGGGTCCCCCCGGTCCAGGACGGCGCCGAACTCCGCAAAGACCCGGTGCTGCGCCCCGCTAGCGCGTTCAGACCGCATGATCGTCGACGGCTCCATACCGCCGAAGCGCAGTCGACGGATCGGCGGGCCTTGCCATTCGGGCGTCAGCGCGAGAGCGACCTCGCGGGCATCGATGTCTGTCCATCGTTCACATT
>JARYGW010000195.1:0-2815 GCA_033792295.1 Allobosea sp. | reverse complement strand
ATCCTCGCCGTCATCGAACCATCGCGACCGAGCCGGTGTCAATGAACCGGTGTTGCAGGCTCACTATCGCCACGGGTCCGGACGCGGACATCGCGGTGCCGTCTGCGGGCCACTCAGCCTGAGGCCCTGGCGTCGCGGCCCCTGGCCGCGACGATGGAGAGCACCATGACGACGACCGAGAACCCGATCAGAAGGGTGGCGATGGCCGCAATGACGGGATCGATGTCGTTACGTAACGCGGTAAACATCTTCTTGGTCAGGGTCGCCCTGTCGCCGCTCGAAATGAAGATGGAGATCACGACCTCGTCGAAGGAGGTCAGGAAGGCGACGAGCGCCCCCGACAGGAAGGAGAATTTCATCTGCGGAAAGACGACGTCGATAAAGGCCCGGAGTGGGCTGGCGCCGAGGCTTCGCGCAGCGCGATCGAGATCCCAGTCATACTGCCGCATCGCCGAGCCGATCAGCAGGACGACGAACGGCAGGGCGAGCGCTGTATGGGCGAGGATCAGCCCGGTGAAGGTATTGTTCAGGCCGACCCTGGCGAACAGCACGAAAGCACCGACGGCGATCAGGACCGCCGGGACGACCGCGGGCAAAAGGATGATGCCGAAGATCGCGCCGTTCAGGCGCAGGCGCCCACGATGCAATCCGTACGAGGTCAACGCACCGATGATCGTCGCAAGCACCATTGTGCAGAGCGCGATCCGCAGCGAGACCCAGGTGGCGCGCTGCCATTCGACGCTGCCAAGATAGGCCTGATACCAACGCAGCGACCAGCCGGGCGGCGGGAACGTCAGGAATTCGGAAGCGGAGAAGCTCATCGGCACGATAAGAGCGATGGGTGCGACGAGAAACAGCGCCACCAGGGCCGCGATGACGTAAAGCCACAGGCGGCGCAAATGCCGGGCGACATTCATTTCTCGGCTCCGAGGGCGCGGTGCAAGCCGCCGACCCTTCCCATCAGGGCCAGGATCAGGCCCGCCACCACGACGAGGGCGACACCGAGCGCGGCGGTCGTGCCCCAATCCGAGCTCGTCATCAGGCTCTGCTCGATGCGCATCGCCCAGGTGATCACGCGCCCTCCCCCCAGCAGCGCCGGCGTCACGTAGAACCCGAGCGCCAGCACGAACACGATGATCATGCCGGACAGCAGGCCCGGGACGGACATCGGCGCGAAGACCGACCAGAACGCCCGCGTCGGCGAGGCGCCGAGGCTCGCGGCGGCACGGGTGAGCGCAGGGTCGATGGCCTTCATCGAGGCGAACAGCGGCATGATCAGGAAGGGCAGCATGACGTGGACCATGCCCGTGACCGCCGCGCCGAAACCGTTGGCGAGCGGCAGCGGCGTCTCGATCACGCCGAGCCAGATCAGGAAGCCGTTCACGATGCCGCGGCGCTGCAGAATGATCTGCCAAGCATAGGTGCGCACCAGCACGGAGGTCCAGAGCGGGAACAGCACGAAGCAGAACAGAAAGGCCCTCATGCGCGGTCCAGCCAGCAGCAGCACGTAGGAAAGCGGATAGCCGAGCAGCGCACAGAGCAGCGTGACGAGCCCCGCGAGCTGCAGGGTCACGATCATCGAGCGCGCATAGCTGGCATCGAAGAGCTGGGCAAAATTATCGAGGGTCAGACCGCCCCGCCCCCAGAACGAATAGCCGATCAGCCAGATTCCCGGCACGAGCACGACGAAGGCGATGATCAGCAGCGCCGGCAGTGAGAGCGCGCCGAGGCTGGCTGCCTCGCGGCGGGCGATCCGCTCGATCGCAAGCGCGTTGTCCGGCTTCGGCTGCATCATGGCAGCACCAGGCTGTATTCGGGAGACAACGCCATCCGCAGCGTCGAACCGATGTCGAGAGCCCTGACCGCCTCGACCTGATGGCCGGACAGACGCAGGGCGATGGGAACGCCGCCCGGGAGATCGACGAAGGCGAGATAGCTCTCGCCCTGGAAGATCAGCTCCTTGAATCTGCCGGCGAGGATGTTGTCGTCGCCCTCGGATTCTCCCGGCGACATCACACGCAAGTGCTCGGGCCGCAGCACGAGGAACTGGTCCGCGACCGAATAGGCGGCAGCGCGCGCAAGCCTCAAGGGCCGGTTCCCGAGCGAGGCGGTGCCGGAAGCGACCGAGACCGGCACGAAGTAGGATTGACCGACGAAGTCCGCGACGAAGCGCGAGGCAGGAGCGTTGTAGAGCTCCGTCGGCGAGCCGATCTGCACGAAGCGACCCTTGTCGATCAGGGCGATGCGATCGGACATCGTGAAGGCTTCGTGCTGGTCGTGCGTGACGAAGATCGTGGTCAGGCCGAGTTCCCGGTGCAGGTGCCGGACCTCGATCTGCATCTGCTCGCGCAGCTTCTTGTCCAGTGCGGACAGGGGCTCGTCCATCAGCAGGATGTCCGGCCCGAAGACGATCGCCCGGGCCAGCGCGACACGCTGGCGCTGGCCGCCGGAGAGCTGATCGATCGCGCGGTCGCCAAACCCCTCCAGCCTCACCGTCTGCAGGGCCTTCGCCACCCGTTCGGCGATCTCGGAGCGCCCGACGCCGCGCAACCGCAGCGGATAAGCGACATTGCCGGCCACCGTCATGTTCGGAAACAGGGCATAGCTCTGGAAGACCATGCCGATGTTGCGCTTGTGCGGCTCAAGCAGGGTGACGTGGCGCGCGCCGAAGCGGATCGAGCCGGAGCTCGGCCGGGTAAAGCCGGCGATGGCCATCAGCAGTGTCGTCTTGCCCGATCCGGACGCACCGAGAATCGAAACGAACTCTCCCGCCCCGACGGACAGCGACACCGAGTCGAGCGCATGCACCCGGCCA
>JARYGW010000194.1:0-11109 GCA_033792295.1 Allobosea sp. | reverse complement strand
GGGCCCGTCAAGGTTCTGGTCGTCGACGATTCCGTGCTGATGCAGAAGCTGATGACTCAGATCATCGACTCTGCACCCGGTTTCAAGGTGATCGGGGTTGCCGGCAGCGCCGAGGAGGGCTGGGACGCGATCCAGGAATTGCGGCCCGACATCGTGACGCTCGATCTCGAATTGCCGGGGCGCCACGGCCTCAAGCTGCTGGCGCGGGTGCTGAAGCAGGATCCGTTGCCGGTGCTGATCGTCTCGGCCTTCGGCGGGCCGGGAGCCGACAATACCATCCAGGCGCTGGAGCTCGGCGCCATCGACTTCATCGAGAAGCCGGACGGCACGACCTATACGCTCGAAGGCTTCATGAAGCATCTCGTCGCGGCGCTGCAGCGCGCCTCGGCCAGCCGTAAGATGATCGCTGCGGCCCGCCAGATGGCGCAGGCCACCGCTCCGGCGCGTCCCGTCGTGCCGCCACGGGAACAGCCGCGCGCCGGCAAGACCTCGCTGATCGCCATCGGAGCTTCCACCGGCGGCGTGCCGGCGGTCCAGACGGTGATGCGCGACCTTGCCCATCTCAGGCTGCCGATCATGGTCGTGCAGCATATGCCTCCGGGCTACACCGCCAAATTCGCGGCGCGGCTGGCGACCGCGACCGGTCTCGACGTGCATGAGGCGGTCGATGGCGACCGCCTGCGCCCCGGCATGGCCGTGGTGGCGCCGGGCGGACCACGCCATCTCGAGATCGAAGAGCGGCGCGGCGAACTCGTCTGCGTGCTCAAGGAAGGTCCGCTGGTCAGCGGGCACTCGCCCTCGGTCGACGTGATGTTCCATTCGGTGGCGCGCAACGTCGGCGGCCATGCCGTCGGCATCCTGCTTACGGGCATGGGGCGCGATGGCGCTGACGGTTTGTTAGCCATGCGCAAAGCAGGCGCCGAGACGTTAATCCAAAGTGGCGAGACCTGCGTGGTAAACGGGATGCCGAAAGCGGCTTTCGAGCTTGGAGCCGCCGACAGGGTGGTCCCGCTCGGCCAGATCGGCGCGGCGGTCGGACAGCTGGTCGGCGAGCGGCCGGGTCTGCGGACCGCGTAAGGAGAATCCGATGTCTAAGGCCAGAAGCGAGTTCCGCATCCTGGTGGTCGACGACCAGAAGAGCATGCGCGGCCTGGCGACCTATTTCCTCAAGCAGATCGAATTTCAGGACATCGACGAGGCGGAGAACGCCCGCGAGGCCCTGATGAAGATGCAGACCAAGCGCTACGACCTGCTGCTGCTCGACTGGAACATGGACGGCATGAGCGGCATCGACCTGCTGCGCGCCATCCGCTCTGTGCCGGAACTGAACCAGATCAAGATCATCATGGCGACCTCGGAGCGCTCGGTCGACAAGATGGACGAGGCGACCAGCAACGGCGCCGACCATTACGTCGTGAAGCCCTACGAGCTGCGCGACCTAGAAGTGCGGGTGAAGAAGGTCCTCGCGTGCTGAGGTTGCCGGTCTCGCCATCGTGAATGCGGGCCCCGCAGCTTTCAGGCTGCGTGGCATTTCGCTTTCGGGCAGGATGCGCGGCAATGCAGCACTGGCAGGAGGAAGCCATGCCGTTGTCGCGCCGTGATGCCATGAGCCTTCTCGCTGCGGGTGCTGTCGCCGGCACGGCCGGAGACGCCTTTGCGCAGGCAGCGGATGCCTATGGCTTCGGCTTCGACCGGCCCGGTGGTAGCAGGCTCTCACTCTCCGACTACCGTGGCCGGCCGATTCTCGTCGTCAACACCGCGACGCGCTGCGGCTATGCCGGACAGATGGCGACGCTGGAACAGCTCTGGCAGCGCTACCAGTCGCGCGGGCTGATGCTCGTCGCCGTGCCGAGCAATGATTTCGGTGGGCAGGAGCCTCTGGATGGTGCCGCCATCGCCGAGGCGGCGCATGAGAGCTACGGCGCCACGTACACCTTTGTCGAGAAGACGGTGGTGAAGAGCCCGCAGGCGCATCCGTTCTATCGCTGGGCCGCGTCGCAAAAGCCTGCGGAAGCGCCGCGCTGGAACTTCCACAAATATCTGATCGGCCATGGCGGCGAATTGATCGGCGGCTATCCGGCGGGGACCGATCCGCTCTCGCCGCAGCTCGTACAGGCGATCGGGCAGGCCTTGCAGGCCGGATAGCGGTTCGGGCTATTTCTTCGGTTGGAACGCCGCGATCACGGCAGGATCGGTTTCCAGTCGAGGCCCTTCGATCAGGTCGATGCAGTAGGGGATCGCGGGCATCACCGCGTCGAGGCACTCGGCGATGGCGCGGGGGCGCCCTGGGAGATTGACGATCAGCGTTTTGCCGCGAATGCCCGCCGTCTGGCGCGAGAGGATCGCGGTCGGTACCTTGGCGAGGCTGACCTGCCGCATCAACTCGCCGAAGCCGGGCATCGGCTTCTCGATTACATCCTCCGTTGCTTCGGGTGTGACATCGCGCAGAGCAGGACCGGTGCCGCCGGTGGTGACGACGAGGCAGCAGCCTTCGCGGTCGGCGAGTGCGATCAACGTCTCGGCGATCAGCTTGCGGTCGTCGGGAATGACGCGGGCGACCGCTTCCCAGGGCGAGGTCAGCACCTTGGTGAAATAGTCATGGATGGCCGGCCCGCCTTCATCGGCATAGATGCCGGCCGAGGCACGGTCCGAGACCGTGACGATTCCGATCCGCGCTGCGCCAGTCATATCGCTGCCTCCCGTTCGTCCGTGCTGTTACGGGCAAGTGAAAAGCCCGGCCAAGCCGGCGTTCGGCCGCCAGATCATCACGATTCCCACCGGATGCGGTAACGATTATCTATCTCATTGGTTTAGCAGCGGATTATTCCGAAAAGTGGAGTCCGCTTTCCGGTCCGATGCCATGGGTGCTGTCGCGGATCGGCCTTGCTGCCGGCGGCGCAGGCGCCGCAGCCACATCCGGCTGAGCGCTGCCGCATGGGCGAGTCCGATGCGCCTGCGGCCGATGCCGATCAGGGCGTTGCCCATCTCGCGCCGCTCGCCCCAGACATAGGTGCCGGCATCGACTCCGTCGCCGGCGCCACTGTCGAAGAAATCGGGCGGCGTGCCGCCGAGATCGGCGCGCAGCATCGCGATGGTCAGCGTGCGGCCGGGCGAATGGCGGCCTTGCGTCTCGTCATAGGCGATCTTGAGGAAGTGTCGCCGTCCGGCGCTCTCGATCAGCAGTCCCATCGCCAGCACCTGCCCGTCGAGCAGGAGCGTGTCGATCTGCAACCCGTCCTCGGCGGCGAAGAGCGCGGCGAGGCGGCGGAAATAGGCGGTGTCTTCCGGAATGCAGGCGATGGCCGTGCCGGCTTGGCCCTTCCAGCCCGCGGCTTCGAGCGTCAGGAAGCCGTCGAGGGCCTCGACCGCCGCCTGGCCGCGGCTGCGCCGGAAGGTCAGGGCGCCGCTCTTTATGACGGCACGGAACTGCTGCATCCGCTTCTTGTAGCCGGAGCCGAGCGCGCGGCGCAGATAACGTTCGGGGTCGTCGCCGGCCTGCGGGATCATCACCGGCCGGGACCAGCGCTCCGCCGTCGCGATCGTGCTGCCGGTGCTGCGGCAGGCTTCGGCGAGTGCTTCGTGACCCGGTCCGGAGAGCGGGAGCAGCGGCAGAGCGAGCGTGTGCGGCAGGTCGCTCGACGCCAGCAGATAGCGAAGCAGGGCGCGCGAAGCCTCCACCGCATGGTCGCGATCGACCACCGGCAGGGAGGAAACCTCGTAGAGGGGCAGGACCGGCGCGACCAGCACCGGGGCGAAGCCGCTGCGCCAGCCGCGCTCGTACCGGAGCGCCCAGACACCGACCAGCCGCTCGAAATCCAGGGCCTCGCTGTGCCAGGCGCAGAGCACGACGATGTCGTGCGCCTCCACCAGCTCGGTCGCGGCCGCGATGGCGGCCGGCGCCATATGCGGGTTCGGCTCGAGCGCATGCCGGGCGAGCTCCGCGAAGACCGGTCCCAACGCCTCGTAGGCGGTTGGGCCGATGCGTCTGACGACGATGCCGCTCACGTCCTGAGGCCGTCCCGGTCGCGACGGCCGAGCTCACCGCGCAGTGACAGCACGAAGGCGATGACCTGTGCCGTTGCGCGGTAGAGCTCTTCGGGGATTTGGTCGTCGAGCTCGACGGCGGAGAGCGCCTGCGCCAGCACGGCGTTCTGCTCGACCGCGACATTGTGCTCGCGGCCAGTCTCGACGATGCGCTCAGCCAATTCGCCGCGGCCCTTGGCTGTGACGCGGGGCGCGCCTTGCCCGTCATATTCGAGCGCGACGGCGATGCGGGGCGGCTTCGGCGCACTCATGACAGGCGGTCCAGGAACTGGCCGGCGGTCGGCTGCGCCACGCGCGGCTGACCGGTGTGGATGTCGACGGCTCCCGTGGCGAAATCGGCATCGTGCAGGGCGGTTTCGAGGCCGGGTGCGGCGCCGCGCAGCAGTTTGCTCGTCTCCTCGCGTTCGGCCCAGAGCGTCACGCCGACCTCTCGCCCCTGCAGGGTTACGACGCCCTGCAGCGGTCCCATCGGCTCGACATCGAGGGCGAAGCGGATGCGCCAGAGCGGCGGCGAGACGCCGTCCGCCTCGCGCCGGGGCGGGTCTTTCTCGACCTGGAGCGGCAGGATCGCGGTGCCATGCTGGAAGGCGAAGGGGATTTCCGTGAGCCAGCGCTGCGGCTGGGACTGGGGCAGATCGAGACGCGGGGCGTCGAGCGGGAGCGAAGCGTATTGGGACAGCTTGATCCGGTCGAGCGCCGCGTCGGTCTGGTCGAGCAGCGTGCTGGCGATGGCGAGCGGCTTCTCGCCGGGGGACAGCGTCGACTCGGCCACCGGCTGGGAGGCGAGGGGGCCATCGCGGCGCGGCGGCGCCGTGGCGGCGGGGCTGTCCGGCGCCGGCCCGGGCAGGATCGGCGGGCGATCCGATCCGGCTGTCTGCGGCTGGGGCGAAAAATTGTCGATGATTGGCAGCAGCGTTTCGCGCAGGGCCAGCAGTCCAGCCTTGAGGTCACTTGGCGGCGACGGGACCTGGCCGGCTGCGGCGCGTGCTTCCATGAAGAGTCCCGAGCCCCGCAAGGCCTCCTGCAGGCGAGGGCCGGTCATGACCAGGCGGTCGGCGGGGAAGGCCTGCCGCAGGATCTGATCGATGGCGCCGAGCAGCGGCTTCGGCAAGGTGAGAGCGACAGTGCCTTCCGCGAGGCCGCGCAGATTGGCGAAGAGCGGAGCGAGGCTGTCCTGCCGCATCAGCGCCGCACCTAACGTGGGACCGACCGCGGCGCGCGGGGAGATCGGTGGCGCAATGGCGGGTCGTCCCGCTTCGGTCGGTATCGTCGACCGGGTCGTTGCCGGCCCGGACGAGGGTTTTGCGGCCTCTTCGATCGAATCGAGCCGGCCCGGCAAAGCGGTCGGTGTCGCGGCGGCGGGCTGTGAGATGCGGCCGAGCGCGACCTCGACGGGGCGCGAGGCGGGCTCGGGCAATGCTCCGGCTGCTGGTGGAGAGGCTGGCTGAACTTGAATTGTAGGTCGAACGGGAATCTGCGCGATCGGAGGTGGAACGGAAGAAGCGGAGCTTCCCATCGCCGGAGGGGGCGTCGAGGCCTGGGATTGTGTTGCCGGAAGAGGCTGTGCCGATGCCGGCGAGCCTGCGGGCGGCGGGTTTCCCGCTGGCGGGCGGATGTCGACGAGGGTCGCGCGCAGATCGCCGCCCGGCTGTTCGGGTGCTTCGAGATGCAGTACCAGCGTGGCGCCGGGCTGCAGTGCAGCCTGCTTCGCCTGCGGGCCGGCGAGGATGAGCGTGATCTTCGCGTCGCCGATCGCAGCCGTGGCGGTGCCGTCAGCTTCCAGCGAGAGCAGGCTCGCCTGCACCGTTTTGCCAGCCGCCAGCTCGCCGGTCGCGTCGAGCGCCTGCAGCAATCTGGCGAGGTTCTGGCTCTGTATGAGCTGGGCGAGGTTCATCGGGCGACCGCAAATCGATGCCCCAAGCTCTCAGGAAAGATTAAGGATTCAGTTGCTGTCCGGAGCTTGCAGGGCGGCCGCGCGTCGGTGGCGCTGGCGCGAGGACTTCGCCTGCCGCAAGATTCCCGCCTCGTTCCCTGAACGACATGCGTCCTGTCGGAGGCACGGCGATCAGGCTTTTCCATTTTAGCGTCGGATTTTTCCGAAAAGTGGATTCCGCTTATCGGTCCGATAGTTGAGGATGATCGCCATGGATTATCGTCGCCTCGGCCGTTCCGGCCTCCACGTCTCGCCGCTCTGCCTCGGCACGATGATGTTTGGCGGGGCGACGGATGAGGCGGATTCGCGCCGGATCATCGACCATGCCCATGATGCCGGCATCAATTTCATCGATACCGCCGACGTCTACAATGAAGGCCGCTCGGAGGAGGTCACCGGGCGTGCCATCGCGGCGCGTCGGCAGGATTGGGTGCTGGCGACCAAGGTCGCCAATCCGATGGGTGCAGGTCCCAATCGCAGCGGGCTTTCGCGGCGTTGGGTGACGCAGGCCTGCGAGGATAGCCTGCGCCGGCTCGGTACCGACGTCATCGACATCTACTACCTGCACAAAGAAGACCACCAGACGCCGCTGGAGGAGACTGTCCGTGCCATCGCCGACCTCGTCCGGCAGGGCAAGATCCGGCATTTCGGTGTCTCGAACTACCGCTCCTGGCGGCTCGCAGAGATCTGCCGGCTCTGCGACGAGCTGGGTATCGACCGGCCGGTCGTCAGCCAGCCCTATTACAACGCGATGAACCGTATGCCCGAGGTCGAGCATCTGCCGGCCTGCGACTATTTCGGGCTCGGTGTCGCCTCCTATTCTCCGCTGGCGCGCGGCGTTCTGACGGCGAAATACGCGCCCGGTCAGGCGCCGTCCGAGGGCACGCGCGCCGGGCGCGGAGACAAGCGGATGATGCAGTCCGAATGGCGCGAGGAGAGCCTCGTCATCGCGCAGACGATCAAGGAGCATGCGGCCAGGCGCGGGTTGACGCCGATCCAGTTCGCGGTGCGCTGGGTGCTGAACAACGCCTTCGTAACCGCCGCCATCGCCGGGCCGCGCACCTTCGAACAATGGCAGGGCTATCTCGCGGCGCTCGATGCCGTTTTCACGAAAGAGGACGAGGCTTTGGTGGATTCGCTCGTGCCGGCCGGCCATCCTTCGACGCCGGGCTACAGCGACCCCGCCTATCCGCTGGAGGGGCGCGTCAGCCGGGTCTGAGGCTGCTCAGTTCATCATGCAGAAGCCGCCGATGACCACCTGCGTGCGGCACCAGGGCTGTTTGTCCTCGTCATTTGTGCTCAGGCGCAGCAGCACCGGCACGTCGGGATTCGCGCTCGCGGGCGGGAAGGGCACGCGCTCGAGCTTGTCGTCGGCTGCGGACGCCTGCGTGCGGCTCGCCGCGGCGGCTCCCGGAACGACGACGATGCTGCGGCTTACCTTGGCTGCGGGTGCGCCGCCGCGACCGCCGAGGCGAAACCGTGCGGCCTCTGCCTGGAGAGGCAGAAGGGCGCTTGCGGCGACGAGGCAGGCGAGAGCGGCAATGCGGCGCATCGTAGGGATCTCCGGAAGCCGCCATGATGCCTCGTCCTGCCGCTGCGGCAAGGAAAGCCGGAGATCAGCCTGACCGGGGCGTTAACGGAAAAGCTCAGGCGGCTGCGACGCGCGGCAGGACGAGGGCGTCCCAGGCGGCCATGGCGGCACGAGCGATCATTTCGAGCACCGGTCGCGAGGCGCCGTCGCGAGCCTGGATCGACATGCCTTGCTGGACCGTGACGTAGTAGCTCGCGACCGCATGCGGATCGAAAGCGGCGGGAAGCTCGCCTGCCGCCACGGCCCGCTGCAGTCGATCTTCAATCATGTCGATGCTGCCGGCTCGCATTTCGCGCAGCACGCGATTGGTCTCGTCGCCGACGCCCACGGCATTGACGGCCGACATCACGACCATGCAGCCGGGCGGGCGGCCGGGGCGCGTGAAGGTCGCGGCACTGGCCAGGAGATAGCCCTCGATCGCGGCGCGTGCGGTTTTCGCTTCGCGCAGGGGTGAGAGGATGGCATCGCTCTCCGTCGCGGCGAAATGGGCGATGGCTTCCCGATAGAGCTCCTCCTTGCTGCCGAAGGCAGCATAGAGGCTCGGCGAATTGATGCTCATCGCCTCGGTGAGATCGGCCATCGAAGCGGCCTGGTAGCCGCGCTCCCAGAAAATCTCCATCGCCCGGTCCAGTGCCGCCTGCCGATCGAAACGGCGTGGGCGGCCACGCTCCGCCATGGTTTCGGCCTCCGCCAAATTTCTGTGCCGATCATTATATATTTCGCTTGACGAAAAGAGGCAAGCGCGCCACCCATTTATGTATCGTTCAATACATAAATGGAGTTTCCCATGTCCCGCCTTGCTGGAAAGCGCGCGCTCGTCACGGGCGCCAGCCGTGGAATCGGTGCGGCCATCGCCCGGCGTCTTGCCGAGGAAGGCGCCGATGTCGCCATCACCTATGAGCGTTCGGCGGAGAAGGCTGCCGAGGTCGTCGGGGCTATCGAGGCGGCGGGCCGCAAGGGCGTCGCCCTAGCGGCCGACAGCGCCGATCCCGAGGCCGTGAAGCGCTCGGTCGACGGGGCGGCACGCGCACTCGGCGGCCTCGACATCCTCGTCAACAATGCCGGCATCTTCCGCGGCGGGCCGGTTGCGGATTGGAGCCTCGCCGATATCGACGCGATCATCGCGGTCAACATCCGCGCCGTCGTCCTGGCCTCGCAGGCGGCCGCGGCGCATCTCGGGCAGGGCGGGCGGATCATCTCGATCGGTTCCTGCCTCGCTGACCGGGTGGTCGAGCCCAACATCGCGCTCTATGCGATGAGCAAGGCGGCGCTGATCGGTTTCACCAAGGGGCTGGCGCGCGATCTCGGCCCGCGGGGCATCACGGTCAACATCGTCCATCCCGGCTCGACCGATACCGACATGAATCCGGCGAATGGCCCTGGCGCCGAGGCTCAGCTCGCGCGCATGGCGATCCCCGCCTATGGCAAGCCGCAGGACATCGCGGCGGCCGTCGCCTATCTCGCCAGCGAGGAGGCCCGCTTCGTCACGGGTGCAGGCCTCGCCGTCGACGGTGGCGTCAACACCTGAGGCTCCCCGAGGCCGGCGCGTCAGCGGCCGGGCAGGACGATCACGGTGGGCTTGGCCGGCAGCGTCGCCTTGCTCAGCGTGAGCGCCGGCTCGCCGCGCCGCTCGACCGGCCAGAGCCCTTGCGTGCGGGAGAGGAAGCGCTCGAGCGTGCCGCCGCCGAAGAAATGCATCGGGATCATCACCCGTGCCTGCAGCGACTTCAGCACTTCGATCATGCCCGTCTGATCGAGGGTATAGCTGCCGTCGACCGGAAAGAGCACTATGTCGACGCGCCCCAGAGCGCGCAGATGGCCGGGCTCCAGCGGGTGATGCAGATGGCCGAGATGGGCGATGCAGAGATCGCCGATCTCGAAGACGAAGATGGAGTTGCCGTCATAGTCGGTGCCGCCATCATAGGTTCGGATATTGGTCGGCACGTTGCGCACGCGCACATCGCCCAGCGTGAGGTCGTGATGGGCCGCGCCCTTGCCCTCCGGGTCCCAGCCGCGCAGCACCTGCTTGATGCCGGGATCGGGATGGTTCGAGTAATGCGTCGAATGCGCCTTGTTCATCGTCGCGATGTCGGGCGTCACAGGCGGGCGGACATAGTCGTTGTAGTCGGTCGCGATCTTCACGCCGCCCGGCGTCTCGATCAGGAAGGTGGCGTGACCGATGAAGGTGAGCCTGACCTCGTCCTTGGCGAGCTGGACCCGCTGGATCGGCAGGTGATAGCTCGCCATCTCGGGCCGGCAGCCGGGCTCGCTCGATTGGGCGAAGGCGGGCAGGGTGCCGAGGAACAGGAAGGCTAGCAGGCCGAGGGCGAGGTGCATGGCGGGTTCCGGCTTCGCTTCGGGGCAGCCGAGCTTCAGGCAAAAGCCGGGCCTCGGGAAGCAGGGCTCTCGGCGCTACCGTTTTTGTGATCGGCCGCCGGGACATCGATGAAGGCACGCAGCGATGGCCTGAGCATCCGGTTACGCCGAGAACGGCCATAAATCGGTCACGCGTCGGATGGCATCTTCTCGCTCCCCGGATTTTTCAACCCTGCCGCCTTTGACCTCGCTCTCGCGTCGCGATCTTTTCCTCGCCGCCTTGGTTCCAGCGCTGCCGTTCGGCAGCGTGGCCAAGGCTGCGGGCTCGCCCGTGCCGGAGCGGTATCTCGATGCGGTGAATCCGACTGCGTTGATGGTGATGCGGCAGGGCCGGCTCGTCGCCAGCCATGGCGAGCCGACGCGGAAGATTTCCGTCGCTTCCGTTCGCAAGAGCCTTCTCGGAGGGCTCTATGGCATCGCGGTGGCGGAGGGGCGCATCAAGCTCGATGCGACGCTCTGCGAGCTCGGCATCGACGATGTCGCGCCCGCGCTGACCGCCGAAGAAAAGCGTGCAACGGTCGCGGACCTCCTGATGGCGCGCTCGGGCATCTACCACGTCGCGGGCTATGAGACCGCCGAGCAGCGCCGGACGCGGCCCGAGCGCGGCAGCCACCCGCCCGGCAGCTTCTGGTTCTACAACAACTGGGATTTCAACGCGCTCGCTACGATCTACCGGCAACAGACCGGCGAGGATATCTTCGAGAGTTTCGAACGCCGCATCGCGCGGCCGATCGGGATGCAGGATTTCACGGTTAGCGACGGGCGCTTCATCGGCGATGCCCGCTCACGCCACCCGGCCTATGTCTTCAGCCTCAGCGCCCGCGACATGCTGCGCTTCGGCGAGATGGTGCTGGGTGGCGGGGCCTGGCAGGGGAGGCAGGTCGTGCCGCGGCAATGGCTCGCGGATTCGCTGACCGCGCACTCGCAGACGCCGCGCGGCCATCTCGGCTATGGCTATCTCTGGTGGGTGCTCGACCCCGCCGTGTTCGGGCCTGGAGCCGGCATCGCGTCGGGTTATGGCGGGCAGCATATCGCGGTCGTCCCGCGGCAGGGCCTCGTCGTCGTGCAGACCGTCGAGCAGCGCGGCCGGCGGGCTCGGACCAGCGGGTTTGTCCGCCTCCTGCGGGAGCTCGTCGAAAGCTAGATCGCCGTGCGTCCGATCGCC
>JARYGW010000193.1:0-11230 GCA_033792295.1 Allobosea sp. | reverse complement strand
ATCCGCTCGATCTCGGGCGTGGTGTAGAGCTGGGTGTCGACGCCGCGCTTCGAGCCGTCCTCCAGCGTGACGATTTCCTTGGGCTCGCCGAAATAGACGCCGCCGGTGAGCTCGCGCACGATCAGGATGTCGAGCCCTTCGACGACCTCAGGCTTCAGCGACGAGGCCGAGGCCAGCGCCGGATAGCAGATCGCGGGCCTGAGATTGGCGAACAGGCCGAGATCCTTGCGCAGGCGCAGCAGGCCGGCCTCGGGACGATGCTGATAGGGCACATCCGCCCATTTCGGCCCGCCGACGGCACCGAACAGCACGGCGTCGGCCTCCTGGGCGAGCTTCATGTCGCCTTCGGAGATGGCCTGCTTGTGCGCGTCATAGGCCGCGCCGCCGACGAGACCCTTCTCGATCTCGAAGGAGCCGAGGCCCTGCCTGCCGAACCAGGAGACGATCTGCTCGACCTGGCCCATCACCTCGGGGCCGATGCCGTCACCGGGGAGCAGCAGGAGCTTGTGGGTCGCCATGATCGTCGCCTCGCCTTGTCGCGTGTTTGCGTTGGCGGGGTGATTACGGGCGCAAGGCGGCGCGCGCAAGCGCCGCGATGCAGCCCTGCCTTGTGCGGGGCAGGAGCCGTCAGAAAACTCGCCGAGTCCTCAGGCGTTCGGCAGCCGTGCCGTGATCTCGATCTCGAGCTTCATCTCCGGCTTGAGCAGCCCGGCGACGACATAGATGCCGGCCGCCGGGCGGATCTCGCCGAAAATCTCGCCGCAGACGGTCAGCACCGGTTCACAATAGCTGCGGTCGGTGACGAAATACTGCGCCCGGACGACATGAGCGAGCGAGGAGCCCGCCTCCTTCAGCACGGCGCCGACCGTGCGGAAGATGTTGCGCGCCTGCTCGGCCGGGTCCTCCGGCAGGGTCATGGTGGCGTAATCATAGCCGGTCGTGCCGGAAACGAAGACGAGATCGCCATCGATCACGGCACGCGAATAGCCGAAATTGCGCTCGAAGGGCGAGCCGGTGGAAATCAGGCGGCGGGTCATGGCGGGTCTCCGGAAATGAGATGCGATGCTCTCCGATGACCGTTCCTTGCACCACCCGTTTTCTGACGGTCAGACCCGCCCACCCTTCAGCGCGCGCAGGACCTTCTCGCCCGGCCGCCCTGTCTGCGGCATGCCGAGCTTGCTCTCGATCTCCTTGATCGCCGTCCGGGTGAGCGAGCCGACGGCGCCATCCGGTTCGCCGACATTGTAGCCGCGGGAAATCAGCAGGCGCTGCAGTTCGCGGCGCTGCTCACGCGACAGCGGCAGGTCATCTGTCGGCCATTGTCCCTGCACGCCGGGCTTGCCGCGCAACCGGTCGGACAGAAGGGAGATCGCGAGCGCATAGGAATCCGCGCCGTTGTAGCTGTAGGCGGCGTCGTAGTTCTTGAAGACGAGGAAAGCCGGGCCGTTGCGGCCGGCCGGCATCAACAGCCCCGCATTGCCGGCGCCGTTCAGCGGCGAGCCGTCGAACTTGACGATGCCCCGCGCGGCCCAGCTCGAGACCGGATGCTTGGGATTGCGTCCGCTCGGCCCGGAATAACCATCCGGCACCCTGACCTCGTAGCCCCAGGGCGCGCCCGTCACCCAGCCGGCCTTGCGCATGAAGTTCGCGGTGGAGTGCAGCGCGTCGGGAATCGAATCGACAAGGTCGCGCCGCCCATCGCCGTCGCCATCGACGGCGAGTCGGAGATAGGTCGAGGGAATGAACTGGGTGTGGCCGAAGGCACCAGCCCAGGAGCCGAATAGCCGTTCGGGCCGCACGTCGCCGCGCTGGATGATCTGCAGCGTGGCGAGCAGTTCGCCCTTGAAGAAGGCGTTGCGGCGCGGGGCGAGACAGGCGCCGGTCGCGAGCGACTGCACCAGCGGCCATTTTCCGCGAGCCTTGCCGAAATCGCTCTCGACGCCCCAGACGGCGGCGATGGTATGGCGGTCGACGCCGAAGCGCTGCTCGGCCGCCGCAAACACGGAAGCATATTGGCGCAGCATGTTGCGCCCCTCGGCCACCTTCTCGTCATCGACAAGCGTGCCGAGATAGTCCCAGATCGGCGTCTTGAACTCCGGCTGGTTGTTCATCGCCTCGATGATCTTCATGTCCGGTTCGACGCCGGCCATGGCGCGGTCGAAGGTCGCGCCCGAGACACCCTTGGCCGCGGCCGCGGAACGCAGGCCAGCAAGGCAGGACTGGAAGCCCGACTGGGCCGAGGCCGCAGAGGCGAGGAGGATGAAAGGCAGGGCCAGCGGGATGGCCAGTCGATATGCGCGCATGGTCTCCACCGAATCGCAGGATTGACGCGAAACTACGGCGTGGGCGTTAACGGAGGTTAACCATGCTTGATTTGGCGATGCAGACGTGAAGCTGCGACCTCGCTCGCCACCTCTCCAAGCGCCCCGATACCAGCTCTCGCCGCCGCCCATCGATCGCCCTCTTCGAATATATGCTGGCCGTGCCGGCCAACCGCATCGGTTCCAACGTCTATTCGACCGCCGAAATCAAGACGATGCAGGAGGCGATCACGCTCACCGTCTTCGCCGGCTTCTCGGTGTTCTGGCTCAAGGAATCGCTGAACTGGGACCACACCATCGGCTTCGCACTGATCGCGGCCGGTGCCTTCTTTATCTTCTACGCCAAGGGATGAACCGTCCCGGTTGCAGCGCAACACGGCTGCGCGCGAACGGCGCTTGGCCTTTCGTGTGGCGCGGTGGATATCGCTGCCGCGCCTGCGCCTCCGATTCGTAAGGACCTTCCCCTTGAGAACCGTGTTGATTGCCGCCTGCCTCGTTGCCGGCACCCTGCCCGCTCTGGCCGGCCCGACCTGCAGCCCGAGCGATTCGAAAGCACAGATCCTCGGCTCCGCCACGATCGGCGACATCCATCCCGCCTGGCAGGGCAGGAAGGTCGGCTATGGCTGGTCGCTGCAGGTCAAGCGCGAGGACCACGACGACGCCGGCATGACCTATTATGTCGGCGACCTCTACGACACCCATGGGAAGCTGGCGACGCGGAACGTCTTCGCGCTCGACAGCGAATGGGACTGCGGGCCGTAAGGCACCCGCGTCACTTCGCCGGCCGTACCCGCAACAGCTTGCCGCCCTCTTCGTCGGTGAGCAGGTATAGGAAGCCGTCCGGCCCCTGGACGACCTCACGGATACGCACACCGATATCGGTCAGCAGGCGCTCTTCGCCCGTTACCTTCTCACCCTCGGTCGAGAGCCTGGCCAAAAGACTGCCGGCCAGCGCACCGACGAAGAGCGAGTTTCTCCACTGCGGCCAGACAGCCCCCGTATAAAACGCGGCTCCTGACGGCGCGATCGAGGGATCCCAATAGAACAAGGGCTGTTCCATACCGGGCTTCGCCGTCCCCTCGCCGATCTTGGCGCCGGAATAGTCGACCCCATAGGTGATGATCGGCCAGCCATAGTTCAGCCCGGCCTTGGGCGTGTTGATCTCGTCGCCGCCGCGGGCACCATGCTCTGCGGTCCAGAGCTGGCCGGTATCGGGATGCAGCGTCGCCCCCTGGACGTTGCGGTGGCCGATCGACCAGATCTCCGGCGCCCATCCCGGCTTCTTCGGATTATCGGCCGGAATGCTGCCATCGGGACGGATGCGGATGATCTTGCCGAGATCGTTGGCCGGGTTCTGCGCCTGGTCGCGCTGGGTGAAGCGCTCGCCAACCGTGACGAAGAGCGCGCCGGTCCGGTCGAAGACCAGCCGCGATCCGAAATGCAGGTTGGAGGCGATCGTCGGCATCTGCCGAAAGATCACGGTCACGTCGGTCAGCGCCGTGCCCTGAGCATTGAGCTTGCCGCGGGCGACGCTGGTGCCGTTGCCCCCGGCGCGTGGCTCGGCGAAGGAGAGGTAGACCAGTCGGTTCTGCCCGAAATCAGGATCGAGCGCGATGCCGAGCAGGCCGCCTTGCCCGCGCGCCACCACATTCGGCACGCCGGTCACCGGCCGCGACAGCTCGCCCTTGGCGCTCACCAGCCTGAGGCGGCCCGGCCGCTCCGTCACCAGCATGTGCCCATCCGGTAGGAAAGCGAGGCCCCAGGGATGCTCGAGCCCGCTGGCGACGGTTTCGACCGCGAGATCGCCCGCGCTCGACGGGTAACGCTTCTGCGCGATGGCCGGCGCCATCATGCCTGACAAGGCGACAAGGATAGCCACACCGGCCAGGAGGGGGCGCATCGACACTCTTTCCTCAGCGACAACTGCCAGGAAACGTGCCGACTCGTGTACGGTTGCGCGACTCACGGTGACGTGAGCAGCCTCACCTCATGCCGGCTGCACGCCCGCCTCGGAGATGATCTGCTTCCAGGTGGCGATTTCCTGGAGATGATAAGGGCGGAACACTTCCGGCTCGCGCACCTTGAGCGTGAAGCCGAGCTTGATGATGGCATCGCGCGTCTCGGACTTGTTCAGCGAGGCGATGATCGCCTTGGAAAGCACGTCGAGCTCCGGCTGCGGAGTCTTGGCCGGGGCGAAGAAGGCCGCCCAGGAATCGGCATCGGCATTGCTGACGCCCTGCTCGCGCAGTGTCGGGATGGTCTTCGCCTGCGGATTGCGCTCGGGACTGGCGATGGCAAGCGCGCGCAAGGCGCCGCCATTGATCTGCTCCAGCACGCTCGGCAGCGTCGAATTGGCGATGTCGATACGCCCGGCAACGATCTCCTGCACCAGCGGCGCCGCGCCGCGGAAGGGCACATGTGTCATCCTGATACCGGTGCGCTGCATGAACAGCTCCATCGCCAGATGCGAGCCGGAGCCGACGCCGGTCGAACCGTAGTTCAGCTTGCCCGGATCGGCCTTGGCGAGAGCGATCAGCTCGAGGATGGTCTTGGCCGGCAGGTCGTTGCGGACGACGAAGGCGTGCTCGAAGGCGCCGACGCCGGCGAGCGGCGCGAAATCCTGCACCGCGTCGTAGCCGGGGTCCTTCAGCAGGAACATGTTGTTGCCATGCGTCTGGTTGTTGCCAAAAACGATGGTGTAGCCATCGGCCACGCCGTGGGCGACGGCGCGGGTGCCGACCGCGCCGGAGGCGCCGGCCCGATTGTCGACCAGCACGTTGTGGCCGAAAGCCACGGAAAGATCCTGCGCCACGAAGCGCGCGATCGCGTCGGTCGGGCCGCCCGCCGGATAGGGCACGACGATGGTGACGACCTTGTTCGGGAAGCTCTCGGCCCGGGCGACAGCCGGAGCGAAGACGGCGCCGGCCATCAGGCCGAGCGTGGAGCGGCGGGTCAGCGACATGGATTCCTCCCGGAAGCCCGCCTGTATGACGGGGCTGAATTGGCCGGGAGATTTACGGGCATTGCCGCCGGGCGTCCAGCAGCGCGGAAATCATGGCGCCCCAACACGGAAACCGGCACGCTTCAGTCGCTGGATGGCAAGATCGAGCGCCTGCAGGAAAGCGGAGCGGTCTTTCTGCGAGAACGGCTTCGGCCCACCTTGCACGGTCCCCATCGCGCGCAGATCCTCCATCATGTCGCGCGTCGCCAACGCCATGCCGATCGAGGCCTCGGAGAAAGGCTTTCCGGTCGGCCCGATGACGTCGGCTCCGGCCTTGATGCAACGATCGGCCAGAGGAATATCGGCTGTTACGACGATGGCGCCGCGCGAGACGCGCTCGGCGATCCAGTCGTCAGCGGCATCGAAATTGCCGGGTACGGTGACGCGCTCGATCCAGGTTTCGCGCGGCACGTTGAGGAAGTTGTTAGCCACGACGAAGACATGCAGGTTGTGGCGGCCAGCGACGCGATAGACCTCGTCCTTCACCGGACAGGCGTCGGCATCGACATAGATCGCGATCGGTCCGGTGGCATGCGTCATCTTCCGGCCATCGCATGCGCCGGACGTGCAGGCAAATCCGCGCCAATTCATGACTCTTCTGCAAAACATCAAGCAGTTGCGCTTGCGATCATTCCCCGTCAGTCATAAACCACGCGCGCGCCGAACATGGCGCATCCTGTCCGCTCCCCGGAGACCAGTCCCATGGCCTTTCTTGCCGATGCCCTGAAGCGCGTGAAGCCCTCGGCGACCATCACGATCACGCAGAAGGCCCGGGACCTGAAAGCCCAGGGCAAGGACGTGATCTCGCTCTCCGTCGGCGAGCCCGATTTCGATACGCCGGACAATATCAAGGAGGCGGCCATCGCCGCCATTCGCCGTGGCGAAACCAAGTACACCCCGGTTCCCGGCATCCCGCAGCTACGCGAGGCGATCGCCCGCAAGTTCAAGCGCGAGAACGGTCTCGACTACAAGGCGAGCCAGACCATCGTCTCGACCGGCGGCAAGCACGTCATCTACAACGCGCTCCTCGCCACGCTGAACCCCGGCGACGAGGTGATCTGCGTCTCGCCCTATTGGGTTTCCTATCCCGAGATGGTGGCGCTCTGCGGCGGTACGCCGACCTTCGCCGAGACCTATCTGAAGAACGACTTCAAGCTGCAGCCTGAAGACCTCGAGAAGGCGATCACCCCGAAGACGAAGTGGGTGATCCTGAACTCCCCGTCGAACCCGTCGGGCGCCGCCTACAGCTTCGACGAGCTCAAGCGCCTGACCGACGTGCTGATGCGCCATCCGCATGTCTGGGTGCTGACCGACGACATGTACGAGCACCTGACCTATGGCGACTTCAAGTTCGTCACCCCGGCGCAGGTCGAGCCCGCCCTCTACGAGCGTACGCTGACTATGAACGGCGTCTCGAAGTCCTATGCCATGACCGGCTGGCGCATCGGCTACGCCGCCGGCCCCGAGCATCTGATCAAGGCGATGGACCTCGTCCAGGGCCAGCAGACTTCCGGCACCTCGGCAATCTCGCAATGGGCCGCGGTCGAGGCGCTGGACGGCACGCAGGAGCATCTGCCGGTGTTCAAGAAGGCCTTCGAGCGCCGGCGTGACCTCGTCGTCTCGATGCTGAACCAGACCCGCGGCCTGAAGTGCCCGACGCCGGAAGGCGCCTTCTACGTCTATCCGGACTGCTCGGCCCTGATCGGCAAGACCATGCCGAACGGCAAGAAGATCGAGACGGACGAGGACCTCGTCATCGGCTTGCTCGAAGCCGAGGCGGTCGCGGCCGTGCACGGTTCTTCCTTCGGCCTCGGCCCGAACTTCCGCATCTCCTATGCGACTTCGGACGAGAAGCTGGAAGAGGCCTGCCGCCGCATCCAGCGCTTCTGCGCCGAGCTGCGTTGAGGCGATGATCAGAGGCGCCGCAACGCGCCGCATCGTTCTGGCCGGGAGCTTCGTGCTCCCGGCTTCTTTCGTTTTCGGGCAGGCTCTCCCGCCGCTGTCCGTCCGCGAGGCCTATGAGGCGGCGCAGGCAAAGCGGATTGTCCTCGTCGACATCCGCAGCGCAGGCGAATGGGCCGATACCGGACTTCCGCAAGGCGCCGTGCCGCTCGACGTCGACGCGACGGCGTTCGAAGTCAGGCTCGCGGGGTTGCGGCTCGACAACCCTGGCAAGCGCATCGTCCTGATCGACCGCACCGGCGCGCAAGCCATGGCGACCGTCCAGAAACTCGCCGGCCGCGGCTGGCGGGATCTCGTGCCGGTGCGAGGCGGCGTGCTCGGGCCGGGCGGCTGGCTCGCCGAAAAGCTGCCGGTGACGGCATATCCGTGACAGGCGCGGTCATTCTCAGGCGAAACCAGGCGCAAGCCCCGGAAACTCAGGGAGAAGGAGCCTCTGACACCTGAACGCGATCAGGAATCCTTCAGCAGATCCGGTCGCCTTTCCCGCGTGATCTTCTCGGCCTGCTCGCGCCGCCATTTCGCGATGCGGGCGTGATCGCCGGAAAGCAGAGCCTCGGGCAGGCCGCGGCCCTCCCATTCACGGGGCCGCGTGTAATGCGGGTATTCGAGTAGCCCGTTCTCGAAGCTTTCATCCTCGCCTGAAGCCACTTTGCCCATCACGCCGGGGATGAGCCGCACGCAGGCATCGAGCAGCGTCAGCGCCGCCATCTCCCCGCCGGAAAGGATGTAGTCGCCGATCGAGACCTCGACGAGATTGCGCCCCTCGATCACCCGTTCATCGACCCCTTCGAACCTCCCGCAGACGATGACGAGTCCGGACCCGGCCGCCCAATCGCGCACCTGCGCCTGCCGCAGCGGGCGCCCGCGCGGCGACATCAGGAGGCGCGGGCGGGTGTCATCCGCCGGCACCGTCGCGTCGATCGCCGCCGCCAGAACGTCACAGCGCAGCACCATGCCGGCGCCACCGCCAGCCGGATTGTCGTCGACATTACGGTGGCGACCGATGCCGTGCTCGCGGATCTGATGGGTGTCGAGCGACCACAGCCCTTTGCGCAGCCCCTCCCCCGCCAGCGAGATGCCGAGCGGGCCTGGAAACATCTCCGGATAGAGCGTCAGGATCGAAGCGCGGAAGGGCATGCGGTCAAGCAAAGCGCAGCGCCGGCAACCCGTCCAGCGCCGTGAAATCCCGCGCCGAGGCGATCAGGTTGTCGTAGGCTGCGAACGCCTCGGCATCCAGCATGGTGAGCAGCGCCGTCGCGCGCATCCCGGCGCGTCGCGCCGCCTCGACGCCGTTGGGCGCGTCTTCGAAGACGATGCAATCGGCCGCCGGAACGGCCATGCGCCGTGCCGCTTCCAGGAACAGGTCCGGATTCGGCTTGCCGCGAAAGCCCTGCGAGGGCGAAACGACGGTGACGAAACGCTCGCGCAGCTCCAGCTTGTCGAGCACCAGATCGACATTGCCGGGCGGTGCGGCAGTGGCGAGAGCCATCGGCACCTGGGCCGCGTCCGCCCGCGCCATCAGCGTAAGCAGGCCGGCCAGGGGAACGACATGGGGCCCATAATCCTCGCGATAGTAGCTTTCCTTGTCATGCCCGAGCGCGTCGATGCGCGCCGCATCGGCGCCCGGAAACAAGGGCGCGAGAATCTCGGCCGAGGCCATGCCCGCCGTTTTCTTGAAGAAGCTGTCCGCGTCGAAGGGCAGACCATGTTCGGTCAGCAGCCGCCCCCATGCCGCTTCATGGAAGCGCATGTTGTCGACGACGGTACCGTCCATGTCGAAGATCAGCGCACGGGCGGGCCTAGCGCTTGGCGTCATCACTGCGACCATCGTCGGGTTCGAACAATCCTGCCGGCGGCTCGGCCTCGATCCGGCGTGCGGAAATGTCGATGCGCGGCGCGAAAGCCTTGGTGAAGGGCATCAGCACGGAACGCCCGTCCGGCGTCTCGATATCGAGCAGGTCGCCGGCGCCGTAATTCTCGACGGCCGAGACGGTGCCGAGCGTCGCGCCGTCCGGCCCGATCACGCTGCAGCCGATGAGGTCGGCCTGCAGGAACTCGTCCTCGTCTTCACTCTCCGGCAGCTTGTCGCGGGCTACGAACAATTCGACGCCGTTCAAGGCCTCGGCGGCCTCGCGCGTCGAAACGCCCTTGAGACGGGCAACGACGACCTCCCTGGCTGGACGAACGTCGGTGATCTCGAAGCTGCGGCCCTTGCTGTCGGTGAGCGGGCCGTAATCGGCGATCGCGAGCGGATCGCCGGTAAAGGTCTTGATCCTGATCTCGCCGCGCACGCCATGCGGCGCGCCGACGATCCCGAGCAGGATAAGGTCGCTCATATCAGCACGCCATGCCCGGGCCAGACCCGGGCATCTCCCAAGGGAAGTTCCCGGATCGAAGCCATGCTTCGCCCGGGAATGACGTGCGGATCGTCAAGCTCACGCTTCGGCAGCGGCTTCTTCGGCAGCCGGAGCAGCAGCCTTCTCGGCCTTGGCAGCGGCGCGCTCCTTGGCCTTCTCGCCCGGAACAGCCTTGTTCGGGTTGTTGCGGGCCGGGCGCTTGGTGAGGCCGGCGGCATCGAGGAAGCGCAGGACGCGGTCGGTCGGCTGGGCGCCCTTGGCGAGCCAGGCCTGGACCTTCTCGAGGTCGAGCACGACGCGATCGGCGGCGTCCTTGGCCTTCATCGGATCGTAGGAGCCGATCTTGTCGATGAAGCGGCCATCGCGCGGCGAGCGCGAGTCGGCGACGACGATGCGGTAATAGGGGCGCTTCTTGGCGCCGCCGCGGGTCAGGCGGATCTTGAGGGACATGGATCTTTCCTTTTGTTTGACGTTTGAAGTCGGGTTGAACGAGGAAGGCTATTTCTTCTTGCCGAACGGGTTGCCGCCCAGACCGGGCAGCCCGCCGGCGAGGCCGTTCTTGCCGCCGCCGAGGCCCGGCAGCTTCGGCATCATGCCGGCTGGCGGGGTCACGCCCTTGGGCAATCCGGGGAAGCCGCCCGGCGGCAGCGAGGGAAGGCCGCCGCCCGCGCCGAGCTGCTTCTGCAACGCCTCGAGCTGAGCCGGATCCATCTGCGAAGGGTCGGGCATGCCGGCCGGCATGCCACCGCCGAGTCCGAACATGCCGCCGAGCTTGCCGAGCATGCCGCCCTTCTGCTTCTTCATGGCCTTCATCATGTCGGCCATGCCACGATGCATCTTGAGCAGCTTGTTGATCGCCTCGGCCGAAGTGCCGGAGCCCGCGGCGATGCGCTTCTTGCGGCTGTTCTTGAGCAGATCGGGATTCTTGCGCTCGCCCGGCGTCATCGAATTGATGATCGCGATCTGACGAGCGATCATCTTGTCGTCGACCTTGGCCGCGGCGAGCTGGTTCTTCATCTGCGCCATGCCGGGCAGCAGGCCCATCACGCCGCCGAAGCCGCCCATCTTCTCCATCTGCTGGAGCTGCATGCGCAGGTCATCGAGGTCGAAATTGCCCTTGGCGAGCCGCTGCGCCAGCGCCTGCGCCTTGTCGGCGTCAACCGTCTGCGCCGCCTTCTCGACAAGCGAGACGATGTCGCCCATGCCGAGGATGCGGTTGGCGACACGCGAGGGATGGAAATCGTCGAGCTCGTCGACCTTCTCGCCGGTACCGACGAGCTTGATCGGCTTGCCGGTGACAGCGCGCATCGAAAGCGCCGCACCGCCGCGCGAATCGCCGTCCATACGGGTCAGGACGATGCCGGTCAGGCCGACGCGGGCGTCGAAGGCGCGGGCCGTGTTGACCGCGTCCTGGCCGGTCAGCGCATCGGCGACGAGCAGCACCTCATGCGGGCCGGTCGCGGCCTTCACCTGCGCGACCTCTTCCATCAGCGTGTCGTCGAGCGTCACGCGGCCGGCGGTGTCGAGCATGACGACGTCGAAACCGCCCAGGCGCGCCGCCTCGATCGCGCGCTTGGCGATCTGCACGG
>JARYGW010000192.1:0-11344 GCA_033792295.1 Allobosea sp. | reverse complement strand
CACGACAAGATAGGGATCGTGGCACAAGATGACAGGGCAGTTGCCGGCCGGCTGCAGCGACAAAGGGCGATCCTCCATGCCTGCTGCGGCAACGGAGGAAAATCTACCCGCCAGAGAGCCTTTCTCAAAAGGAATCTTCCCTTGTGCCGCACTGAAGCCGGTCCGCCTTGCGCTTGGCGCAGGTCTGAAAGGCCTCGTCGCCCTGATCTATCCGCCGGTCTGCGTCGCCTGCCGGAACGCCACGGGCGAAGCACAGGCGCTCTGCCCCCATTGCTGGGGCGAGATCGGCTTCATCGAACGCCCCTATTGCGAGCGCCTCGGCACGCCCTTCTCCGTCGATCTGGGGCCAGGGTTGTTGTCGCCGGCCGCCATCGCCGATCCGCCTGTCTTCGCCCGGGCGCGCGCCGTCTGCCGCTTCGAGAGCGTGGCGCGCGAACTGGTCCATCGGCTGAAATATGGCGACCGCACCGAGCTCGCCCTGACGTTGGGGCGAATGATGGTGCAGGCCGGGCGCGAGCTGATCGTCGAAGCCGATCTCGTCGTACCGGTGCCGCTGCATCGGAGACGTCTCTGGAGCCGCCGCTTCAACCAGGCAGCGCTCCTGGCCGGCACCGTCGCCCGGCTGGCCGCCTTGCCCTATGCGCCGGCGGCGCTGGCCCGTGTCAGGTCCACACGTCGGCAGGTCGGGCTCACCCGCTCCCAACGTGCCGACAATCTGCAGGGAGCCTTCCGCGTGCCGGATAGCACGCAGCGGCTGATCGAAGGCCGGCGCATCCTGCTGATCGACGATGTCCTGACCACCGGCGCGACGGCCAATGCCGCAGCCCGCGCGCTGCTCAGGGGTGGTGCACGGCAGGTCGACCTGCTCACCTTCGCGCGGGTCGTGACGGATGGATGACGACGCACTACATGAGGAGTGCGCAACTCTAACGAAGGCCCGCCTTGATGCCGCCGGTCACGATCTACACCACTTCCTGGTGCCCCTATTGCAAATCCGCCAAGGCTCTGCTGACGAAGAAGGGCGTCGCTTTCGAAGAGATCGACGTCGAGACCGGGCCGGGCCTGCGCCAAGCGATGACGGCACGCGCCGGCGGGCGCACCTCCGTCCCTCAGATCTTCATCGGCGAAAAGCATGTCGGCGGTTCGGACGATCTCCACGCGCTCGAAGCTCGCGGCGAGCTCGACATGTTGCTGGCAGCCTGACAACCCGGCATCGCCCGCCGCCTTGCCGACACGGCCCGGAACACCCATTTGCCGGCAAGCGGCAATCTGCCGCCTGACAGAAGCGACATGATCCGTTACGCCCTCATCTGCGACCACGCCCACGAATTCGAGAGCTGGTTCCCGACCTCCGCAAGCTTCGAGGACCAGGCCAGGCGCGGCTTCGTAACCTGCCCCGTTTGCGGCAGCGCCAAGGTCGAGCGCGCCATCATGGCCCCGAATGTCGCCCGGACCGATCTCGGCCCGAAGGCGCCCGAGCCCGTGGCGGAATCCCCCGCTCCCGCAGCTGCGCCGGCCCCGGTCGCACTGATGAGCGAAAAGGAGAAGGCGCTGCGCGAGATGGTCGCGGCGCTGCATCGGCATGTCCAGGAAAACGCCGAGCATGTCGGCGAGCGCTTCGCCGAGGAGGCGTTGAAGATCCATCACGGCGAGACGGAAGAACGCCCCATCTATGGCGAGGCGACGCCGGACGACGCCCGGATGCTGCATGAGGAGGGCGTCGAGTTCCTGCCGTTACCGCGCCTGCCTGGTTCGCGGAACTAGGCGGGTTCGACCCAGCCTCCCCTGCACGCGACAGCGAAGCAGCCGGTTGCGGCCACGCGGCGCAACGGCTCGATTCCGCGCTCTTGCCGTTGCGGCAGAGCGATCATCCAGCCCCTCATCGGGCAGAAAATCACCCCTCGGAGAGATCGGTCCAGACGAAAATTTTCCAGATGAAGTCTCAAAATTTTCCTTTGTCAGGCATTGCTTTAGATGCGCGCCCAACAACGCCGCAGCGCCCTTGACGCCCGTCTTTCGCGCCGCCCCCCTTCCTTCCTGGATTAACTTTCTGTTAAGGAATTCGCGGTTCCTTGCCGGTGATCCCGGTGCGCCGCCCCTGGCAGCCCATGATCCCGAACTCAGGAGGTTGCCGCATGAAGCGGGCCGCGATCGCTGCATCTGGTCTTCGTTCCGGTAGTATTCGCCGGCATGGCAGTAAGGCGATCCCGCTTCTGATTTCGCTGGCGGCTCCGGCGCTCGGCGCCTGCAGCATGTCACCCGTCGAGACAGCCGCGACCAGCGCCGCTTCTGCCCCGGCGACCAAGGACCCGGTCCAGGCGCGCAAGCGTGCCGTCGCCCTCGCCAAGGCCAATCCCCGCGAAAAGGACTGCCTCGTCCGCGCGATGTATTTCGAATCGAACCGGTCCAGCGAGTCAGGGCTCCTCGGCGTCGGCACGGTCGTGATGAACCGGGTCGAATCGGCGAAGTATCCAGAGACGATCTGCGGCGTGGTCGGCGCGCCGCGCCAGTTCGCGTCCGGCGTCCTGACGCGTCCGATGACCGAAAAGACGCTGCCGAAGATCGAGGCCATCGCCGACGACATCCTCAACGGTCGTCGCAACGATGCCGTCGGATCGGCGAAACACTTCCATACGGCCGGACTGCGCTTCTCCTACGCCAACATGCACTATGTAACGGTAGCGGGCGGCAACGCCTTCTATCTGAAGGGCGAGCGGCCCGAGCGTCGCCGCATCTATGAGGAGCCGAAGTACCAGCTCGCCTCCCTGTCCTCGCCGGCGCCGGTTTCGACGGCCTCCTCTGCGGCCTCCGCTTCCTCGACCGCCTTCGCCTCCGCGCCCCTCGCCTTTGCGCCCCAGGCCGCCGCCTCGGAAAATCCGGCCTTCGAATCGCCCGCGGTCAAGCTGGTCAGGAGCGCTCCGCTGCCGCCGGGCCGGCCGCTCGATCTCGACCTGCCGAAGAAGACCGCCCGCGCCTTCATCGCTCCGCCTAAGGTCGATCGTCGCCTCGTGGCACTGCTGCCGCCTTCGCCGGGAATGCGCGGCACGATCGTCTCGGAATAGCCGACCCGAAACGAACTCCGCTGCGTACCCCTTGGGGAGCGCTCCGCAGCGGCGCCTATCCTGGATCATCGCGCGTCCTGCCGGGCGCGATGATCCACTTCATGGATATCGCACCGGGTTTTTCCGAAACGCGGATTCTACTTTTCGGCTCGATGCCACGGGGCGAAGGCTCCATCCTGCGAGCGATCCGCTCCCAAATCCCGTCCGCCTAACGTCGAAGGGGACATCGCCACGGCCCTGGCTTTATCTTCGCCGCAGTGCAACATTCCAGATTGCTCTGCAAAACGGGGAAAACGCCATGACCGCGACCGGACGTTACGGCGAGCAGACGGCGCAGCGCGACAAGCCTTGGATCTTCCGCACCTATGCCGGCCATTCCGACGCGGCGGAATCCAACCGGCTCTATCGCACCAACCTCGCCAAGGGCCAGACGGGCCTCTCCGTCGCCTTCGATCTGCCGACCCAGACCGGCTACGACCCGGACCATGTGCTCGCACGCGGCGAGGTCGGCAAGGTCGGCGTCCCGATCACCCATCTCGGCGACATGCGGACCCTGTTCGACCAGATTCCGCTGGCGCAGATGAATACCTCGATGACGATCAACGCGACGGCGGCCTGGCTGCTCTCGCTCTATATCGCCACCGCCGACGAGCAGGGCGCCGACCGCAAGCTCCTGCAGGGCACGACCCAGAACGACCTCGTCAAGGAATACCTCTCTCGCGGCACCTATGTCTTCCCGCCGCGACCTTCGATGCAGCTCACCACCGACATCGTCGTCTTCACGGCGAGCGAGCTGCCGAAATGGAACCCGACGAATGTCTGCTCCTACCATCTGCAGGAGGCGGGCGCCTCGCCCGTGCAGGAGCTCTCCTTCGCATTGGCCACGGCCATCGCCCTGCTGGATTCGATCCGTGCGCGGCCGGAGGTCAGCGCGGCCGAATTTCCCGGCATCGTCGGGCGCATCTCCTTCTTCGTGAATGCCGGCATGCGCTTCGTCACCGAGCTCTGCAAGATGCGGGCTTTCGCCGAGCTCTGGGACGAGATCACGCTGGGTCGCTACGGCATCGCCGAGGAACAGCACCGCCGCTTCCGTTATGGCGTGCAGGTGAACTCGCTCGGTCTCACCGAGCAGCAGGCCGAGAACAACGTCTACCGCATCCTGATCGAGATGCTGGCCGTGACGTTGTCCAAGAAAGCCCGCGCCCGGGCCGTGCAGCTCCCGGCCTGGAACGAGGCGCTCGGCCTGCCACGCCCCTTCGACCAGCAATGGTCGCTGCGCATGCAGCAGGTGCTGGCCTATGAGACCGATCTGCTAGAATTCGGCGACATCTTCGACGGCTCGACCGCCATCGAGGCCAAGGTCGACGCGCTCAAGGCGGCGGCTCTGGAGGAGCTGGCGAAGATCGACGATATGGGCGGCGCGCTCGCGGCCGTCGAAAGCGGCTACATGAAGCAGGCGCTGGTCGAGAGCGGCGCGCGCCGCATCGAGGCGATCGAGCGCGGCGAACAGGTCGTGGTCGGCGTCAACAAATTCACCAACAGCGAGCCCTCCCCGCTCTCGGCCGGCGACGGCGCCGTCGTCACCGTACCGGATTCGGTCGAGATCGAGGCCGTCGGGCGGCTCAAGGCCTGGCGCTCCGCCCGCGACTCCAGGGCGGCCGAGGCGGCGCTGACCGAGCTGGCGGCGAGCGCCCGCGAGGGCCGCAACGTCATGCCGGCCTCGATCGCCTGCGCCAAGGCCGGTGTCACCACCGGCGAATGGGCGCAGACCCTGCGCGAGATCTTCGGCGAGTACCGCGCCCCGACCGGCGTCGACACCACGAAGCTCGGCGATGCCGCTGGCCTCGCCACGGCCAGGGCTGCCGTCGAGAAGGCGACCGAGCGGCTCGGCCGGCCACCGCGCTTCCTCGTCGGCAAGCCCGGCCTCGACGGCCATTCCAACGGCGCCGAGCAGATCGCGGTACGCGCCCGCGATGCCGGGATGAGCGTGAGCTACGGTGGCATCCGCCAGACGCCCGAGGAGATCGTCACGCAGGCCAGGGAGACCGAAGCCGACGTCATCGGCCTCTCGATCCTCTCCGGCTCGCACCTGCCACTGGTGCGCGACGTGACGGCGCGGTTGCGCGTTGCCGGCATGGAGGTGCCCGTCGTGGTCGGCGGCATCATTCCGCCCGACGATGAGAACGCGCTACGCAACATGGGCGTCGCAGCAGTCTACACGCCGAAGGATTTCGCGCTGGACGGCATCATCGCCGATGTCGCCGGGCTGACAGTGAAGGGGAAGGAGTAGGCACCGGCCTACTCCCCATGCCCCCGGCCATACGGATTCCGCTCCGGCGGCTTCCAGCCCTTCAGCAGTCCCGGCTCCGTCGCAAACATCTCCACCTTGAGCGGATAACATGCGGCCGCGTCGCTCGAATGGGTCGCGCCGCAATCGCCGCCCGGGCAGGCCGAAAGCGCGCCGAGCAAGTCGATCTCGGCGAAGAACTCGATGAAGTCGCCGGGCCTGACCGGGCTCGTCTGGATGGATCGAAGAACTACGCTTTGAAGTCTTGATCGGGTAGCACTTACCAGTCGGTGGCTTTTGCGTCGGTTTTTTTGCCGGGAAAGGGCATCTTGTAGACGCTTTCTGGCCCTGGAGTGTGCTTCAGGCAGCAGCGATTCGTTCCAGGAAGATGAAGCGGCGGATATTATAGACGAGATTGGCCAGGCCGATTTTCATCTCGGCGCGCTTGATGCCGACAGTTCGGATGAAGAGACCCATCCGGGATTTCTGGTCGGCGAAGACGTGCTCGACACGGGAGCGGATCACCGACTTTCCAGCATTGGCGCGACGGGTCGGCGCAGGCATCTCCCGGTGCGGCGGCTTCTTGTGATGGACCTTCGAGACGAAGCCGTTCTTGTCCATGAAGGTCTCATTTGCAGCGGAACGATATGCGGTGTCGGCCCAGACTGAGGAGCCGGTGTTGCGACGATCCAGAAGCCCTTCACGTAGCCGGGCTCCATCATGGGCGCTCGCATCCGTCGCCTTCCAGCGCCGGATCAGACGGAAGCGACGATCGATGGAGATGTGGTTCTTGTAGCCGAATGCCGGAATGGCCAGATCGACGGCCGGCACCGTGCCATCCTCCTGCGGCTTGGCCTTGGTGAACTTGACCGTCCAGCGCGCGTCGCGGTCCTTGTGTCGCAGCTTCGCGGGCTTGTCCTTCCAGGCTTCCGGTATCTGGCCAGCCTTGATGTCGGCTTTCTCTGCCTTCGTATTACGCTGGCGCGGCGCAGCGACCAGCGAGGCGTCAACGATTTGACCGGACATCGGGATGTAGCCGCCATCACGCAGCATCCGATCGAAGCGCTCGAACAGGACATCGATTGCACCGGCCTTCGTCAGCCGCTCCCGGAACAGCCAGATCGTCTTCGCATCTGGCACTCGGTCCGAAAGGCCGAGGCCGAGGAAGCGCATGAAGGAAAGCCGGTCGTTGATCAGATACTCGGTGCGCTCGTCCGATAGCGTGTTGCTCGTCTGGATCACCAAAATCTGGAACATCATCACTGCATCGAACGGCGGACGCCCGCCTTTGCTGCCGTCGCTGTAGGATAGCGCGGCCTCAAGCTCCGGCCGCAAAAGCTCGAAATCAACGGCGCGCGAGAAGGCCTCGAGTTGGTCGCCGAGCCCGCTCAGCCGCGCCAGCCGCTCATCAATGTCGAAGAAACCCGGCTGATCCATGTCCAATCCCAGAAAACGCAAAGAGCGATGGGATCACGGACACGCCTTCAAAACCACAGGTTTTTAGAACCGTCCGTCTTCATGAAATACTGATGCGTGTCGCGGGTGAAGCCCGTGCACATGAAGACGTTGAGCACGTCATGGACGAGGCTCTCGACCTCACGCGCCGGCTTGCCCGTTGCCGCGCCCAGCGCCTGCGACAGGTTGGAATGGCAGCAATGGTGGTAGTCGTCCCCGCCGAGCAGGCGATGGGTGTAGGGGTCGCAGCGCGTGCCGATGACATCGTGGATGCCGGCACCATCTTGATCCCAGCCATACCAGCCGAGCGTGTCATGGGTGATCGTCGCCATCGGCCGCAGATGAGGCAGCGTGCTCCACAGCCTGTCGCCCGTCGAGACGTGCGTCGCATGCAGCGCCCGCGTCTTGCCGCTGAAGAAGCGCTCGGACAGATCGTCCGCGTTCCAGAGGTTGAGGTCGCCGACCTGCGGTCCCTCTATGCTGACGATCCGGAAGAAATGCCCCTTCGGCACCCGGAAACTGCCGCCTTCGCGCGGCGGCACGATGATCTCATCGGTCTTGCGGAGGCTGGCGCGCGCAGCCGCCAGCATTGTCATGTCCGGCGGGGGCAGCGTGCCATTCGGGTAGACGACGACTGCCGGCTTCGCGCGGCGCTGCGCGGCGTCCGGCGGCTCCTGCATCCTGTCCGACATGATCCCGCCTCCGGCATCCGCTTCACCCACCGGGCAAAGCCGGCCCGGCCGGTCAGACCATACCGATACTCTTGAGCTGCTGATAGGCCTTCAGGATTTCCTGGAGCGTCCCCTCGCGGGAGCGGTCGCCGCCATTGGCGTCCGGGTGGAAACGCTTCACCAGCTCCTTGTAGCGCGCCTTGATCGCCGCGGAATCGGCGCTGTCATCGAGGCCGAGCGTCTCCAGCGACTTCATTGCCAGCACGCCGACGCGTGGCTCCTGCCTGGCGGCCTGCTGCGCCCGGCGGGCACCGAACAGGTTGAAGGCGTCGTGCATGTCCGGCCCGGCCTCGCCATTGCGCAGGCGCCCGCGCTGCGACATCCTCGCGGCCGAGGCATTGACGCCGAGCTTCCAGGTCGGCCGATGGCCGATCTCCTCCTGCTTCTGGTAGGCGGCGAGCGCGCTGTCGTCCATGCCGGCGAAATAATTATAGGAGGCGTTGTATTCCTTTACGTGGTCCATGCAGAAGCGGAAGAACTGCCCCTCCCGCCCACGCCCCTTGGGCGCGCGGAACTCACCTACGCGCGCGCAACCGGGACGGTCGCAACGCGGCGCATCATTGTCGGCGACCGCTTCCGCCTCGGAAGAGCCGATCCTGATGCTGTCGAAAAGGCGCGAGTTGATGTTCATCGTCGAATGGTTATGAGACGCGAAGGGCGGGCCGGCAAGTGCAATGCAACATGCACAGGCCGGACCGTCAGGAGATCATGGCAACGGTGGCACGATCATGACCACGATGACTGACAGGATCACGCTGAAGCTCGATGCGGCCTTCACGCCACAGAGCCTGCAGGTGATCGATGAATCGCACCAGCATCACGGCCATAGCGGCTGGCGCGAAGGCGGGGAGACTCACTTCCGGGTCAATATCGTGTCGGAAGCGTTCCGCGGCAAGAGCCGTCTCGAACGCCACCGCCTCGTCAACGCTGCACTGGCCGAGGAGCTCGCGGAACGAGTCCACGCGCTCGCCATCGCCGCGAAGGCGCCGGGCGAGGCTTGACGCCTCTTCCGTTCAGGGCGCGGTTTCGATCGAAGCGCGAAAATCGCCGGGCATGACGTCGATGGTTTCGATGGCCCGCGCTCAGCCCTTCGGCCGCGCCGGCGCGAAGACATAGACCACCAGCGAAACCGCCAGCAGCGCCGCGAAGGCCCAGTGCAGATGGGCGAAGGTCGTGGCAGCGTCGAGCCCGGCTGCACGCTGCTGCGCAATGAACCAGCCGGAGCCGGACTGCACCGCCGCCGCACCGGCAATGAACAGGAAGTTCACGAAGGTCATGCCGCGCCCGATAAGATGCTCGGGAAAGAACAGCCGCGCATGCGCCATCTGGATCGCATAGGTGAAGCCGGCCGCGCCGACGAGCGAGAACAGCGCAACCGAGAGCAGGTGCGAGCGCTCCCCCATGAGGGCCAGCAGGACATAGCCCAGGATCGTCACTACCGTGCCTCCGGCGACAATCGCCTTGGCCTGGCCCATCCGGTTTTCGAGCCAGCCATAGACGAAGGCACCGATCGTCATCGCCAGCGCCATGATGGTCGCGGCATGGCCGCTCCAGACCGCATCGAACCCGTGCACCTGCGTCATGAACGGTGCGATCCACAGGCCGCGCGCCGTCGCGACGATGGCATAGGCCGTGATCGTCAGCGGGGCGAGCAGCCAGAGCGGCCTCAGTGCAAGAATGCTGGCGAGTCCTTGCCACAGGCCTTCATCCGGCTTCTGCGACGCCGGCCGCGGAGGTGGATCGCGCACCAGCGCGATGGCGAGCACGGTCGCGGCCAGAAAACAGACGGCCATCGCCGTCATGGCACCCCGCCAACCCAGATGCGCGGCGGCAATGGCGAGCGGCGCTGCGCCACCGAGATTGCCGAGCGAACCCAGCCCGATGAAAAGCGAGGTCAGAAGGCCGAAGCGCGCCGGATCCGCCGTCCGCGCGAAGAGGAAGAGCGAGGACATGAAGATCGGCGAGCAGCCGATACCGACCAGCGCCATCCCGATACCGCCGGACAGCGCACTGCCCGCCTGAGCGAACAGGAAAGCGCCGGCCGAGCCGATCGCCATCGCGACCGACACGGTGCGGCGCGGCCCGAGCCGGTCGAGCGCCCAGCCGACCGGGAACTGCGCCAGTGCGAAGGCGATGAACCAGGCTGCGCCGAGCAAGCCGAGCTCGGCCGGGCCGATGCGGAGATCGGCCATGACCGGTCCGGCCACCACGCTCAGGAAGGAGCGGTAGAAGATCGAGAGGATATAAGCCGGCAGAAGCGCGATGAAGACGGTCACGTCGCGAAGCCCGCTCCTGCCGGCTGAAAAATCAGCTCAAGGTCAGCGCATCACTTGATGCGTTCGAGCACGGAGACATAGTTCGCGACCGCGGCGCCGCCCATGTTGAAGATGCCACCGAGCCGCGGCTCCGCGAGCTGCATGCCCTCCGGAGCCTCGCCGGTGAGCTGCATGGCCGAGAGAACGTGCATCGAGACGCCCGTGGCGCCGATTGGATGGCCCTTGGCCTTGAGGCCGCCTGAGACGTTGACCGGCAGCTTGCCGTCCTTCTGGGTCCAGCCCTCCTTGATGGCGCGGGCCCCCTCACCTTCCTTGGTCAGCCCCATTGCCTCGTACTCGATCAGCTCGGCGATGGTGAAGCAGTCATGCGTCTCGACGAAAGAGAGGTCGTCCAGCGTCACGCCGGCAGCCGCCAGCGCCTTCTGCCAGGCGAGAGCCCCACCCTCGAACTTCAGGATGTCGCGCTTCGACATCGGCAGGAAATCCTGGACATGCGCCATGCCGCGGAAGCCGACGGCGCGGCGCATCTGCAGCGCGGTCTCCTCATCGGCCAGCACCAGGGCAGCGGCGCCGTCCGAGACCAGCGAGCAGTCGGTGCGCTTCAGCGGCCCGGCGACATAGGGGTTCTTCTCGCTCTCCTCGCGGCAGAAGGCGTAGCCCAGGTCCTTGCGCATCTGCGCATAGGGGTTCTCGACACCGTTCTTGTGGTTCTTGGCCGCGATCATCGCGAGCGCGTCGGACTGGTCGCCATGGCGCTGGAAATAAGCGGCAGCGATCTTGCCGAAGACGCCGGCGAAGCCGCCCTGTGTCTCGCCCTCCTCTGGCAGATAGGAGGCTTTCAGCAGGTTCTTGCCGATCTCCGCGCCCGGCGTCTTGGTCATCTGTTCGACGCCAACGACGAGCACGATCTTGGCGTCGCCGGCCTTGATCGCCTTGACGCCCTGATGAACGGCGGCGGAGCCAGTGGCGCAGGCGTTCTCCACGCGGGTCGTCGGCTTGAAGCGCAGCGCCGGGTCGGCCTGCAGCACCAGCGATGCGGTGAAGTCCTGGGCCGAGAAACCGGCGTTGTAGTGGCCGAGCACGATCTCGTCGACCTGATCGGCGGTGATGCCGGCATCGACCAGCGCATCGGTCGCGACGCGGACGATCAGGCTCTCGACGGTCTCGGCGTCCTGCTTGCCGAAAGGTGTATGGGCCCAGCCGACGATCGCAGCGCTCATGACGAAATCTCCCTTACTGTGCAGCTACACGTTATCTTGGCAGCGCTGGCCGATCCCGCAAGCCGGTATCCGCGCATGGTCGGCGTGCGCGGATCGGCTGGCGGTCTCCTGCTCAAGCACTACCCGGCCCCAACTCTCACTGCAACGAGATCGAAAGCAGTAACCCGACGCCTCCGACAATCATCGCCATGCCCGTGAGCTCGCGCCGGCTGGTGCCCTCCGCGAACAGCTTGCGCGAGGCGATCTGCGCCAGCGGCACCTCGATCAGGCCGAGCGTGCGGACATTGGCGGCGCTGGTCAGCGAAAAACCGAT